>NZ_JBIRZS010000032.1:0-30717 GCF_044391085.1 Paenarthrobacter sp. NPDC018779
GGCCTTCTTCTTCGTCACAGCTTGCCGCTGGGCCATCGTTAGCTCCATGAAAACGGGCATAACCCGCAACCGCCGCCAACACCCTCAACCACGCCGCTACGCGGAGGTTTTCAAATGAGGCAACGTATCCGGCTACGCGGAGGTTTTCTATGAGTCAATGCGCCCCCTTGCCCACGATTAGTAAGCATGCTTATGGTTAGCGGACCCGGGGTGGCCAGCAGAGGGTTTCCGCTCCACAAAGCATGTATCAACGTGAGGAATCGCAATGTACCTGCATACCCAGCTTCTCATCAACGAAATCGCAGCAGACGAGCCGGATCCCGCCGCAGCAAACGCCCTCCAGGAAGGGCTCGGTGGGCAATTCGGTGAAATGCGCACCATGATGCAGTACCTGTTCCAGAGCATGAACTTCCGAGGCGACGCCGCATCGAAGCCGTACAAGGACCTCCTCCAAGGCATCGGCACGGAGGAGATCAGCCACGTGGAGTTGATCGGGACCACCATCTCCCAACTCCTAGATGGATCACCGCGCTACCAAGGCAAGAAAAACGATCCTGTAGACGAGCCCGGAGCAGGCGGGGCCACTCCCCTGAATATCGCCTTGGACACCAGCAACATCCACCACTACCTCGTGGGCGCCCAGGGCGCACTCCCTGTGGACGCCGCCGGCAATCCTTGGAGCGGCTCCTACGTCTACAACAGTGGCAACCTCGTCCTGGACCTCCTCTACAACCTGATGCTCGAATCCACCGGCAGGCTGCAGAAGTGCCGCATCTATGAGATGACAGACAACAAAACCGCCCGATCCACCATCGCTTACCTCATCGTCCGCGACCAGGCCCACGAAAACGCCTACGCCAAGGCCCTGGAAAGCCTGGGCGTCAATTGGGGCAAGGTCCTGCCAATTCCGAAAACCAACGCCGAGCAGTTCCCGGAGGTCAAGAAACTCCTGGACAAGGGCCTGCAAAGCATCCAATACACTTTCAGCGCCGATAACCTCAGCGAGGTAGGCAAGCTCTTCCGCGGGGCCTCACCCTCCAACGACGGAACGGAATTGTCCACGGACACCATGCCCAAGGGCAGCCCCATCACCATCTCACCGGAGCGCAAGGAAGAATTCGCGCCCGGACTGGATCCCGAACTCCTCGCCCTGATCCAAGCCACTGCGGAGCAGGAACTCAAGGATGCGAACAGCCCCAAGGAAGCCAAGTAGCAACCCGCAAAAAAGCGGGCACGTCCAAAAGGACGTGCCCGCTTTCGCGAGTGGGTGTCAGGCGTGCTCGTAGGTGAGGCAGTCAGCGGAATCGGCGCCGGGACCAACCTTCACATCGTGGGCTTCGCACATCAGGTTGTTGTTGTGGACGCATTCCGAACGCTGGCAGGCACCAACGTGCGCAAGGACCTTGGGCAGTCCACCCATGGTGTTCGTGTCGATGAACGTGGCGCAGGATGCGTGGTCCTGGGTGCCACCGATGGTGATTCCAAAGGCAGTGCAACCGTTGTGGTTGAACCCGCACGTTCCGACGCTGCAGGCGGATACTTCGGCAACATGTTCGGTCATTGTTCCTCCTGGTGTGGGCCAAGGGGCTGAACCCCGGGTGTACTACCCAAACTACGCCGGATTTCCGCGGTTTAACCCGGCTGATTAGCGCATTTGTACGTTCGCTAATCCGTTCATTTGCCGGGTGTCCTCAGGAATTGCCCCGGAGTCCTGACCGCGCGGCTGATCTTCTCCAACGTTTCCTTGTCCAGGGGAGCCACCAACCGCTGCTCGCGGGCAGCCCTGTCTGCCCGGATTTTCTGGACGACCATGCGCCCCAGCCCGGCGAAAACAGCTACTGCCATCACGCCCAACACCATCGACTTCGGTTTCTCAGCCATGCCGCAATCCTAGTGACGCCACGCACCTGCTGCCATACCGCCGTCGGGCACTGATCGCAGGGAATTTCCCCCGAAACGGCGGGGGCTCCTCGCACAAACGCGCTGAATAGGGTATGTGCGCTCCTCCCGGTAGGATAGACGTGCAAGCTCGCGGAGCGCCCCCACACCGTTTCAGGACACCGTTTTCGGGACATAGTTCGAACGCGGCTGAACGGCGTGAGACGGCATCCTCCGCGGCAGCCTTATTTAAAGGTTCACCCAACTCACGCACAGGAGTTACCGGATGCCCCGGATCGTCGTTGACGTCATGCCCAAGCCCGAGATTCTGGACCCCCAGGGGAAGGCCATCGTGGGTGCACTGCCCCGCCTCGGCTTCAACAGCTTCAGCGCAGTCCGCCAGGGCAAGCGTTTCGAACTGACCGTTGACGGCGAGGTGACCGACGCCATCCTGGCACAGGCCCGCGAAGCAGCCGAGACGCTGCTGTCCAACCCGGTGATCGAGGATGTTGTCAACGTCGAGGTCGTCGAGGCCTGAGATGACGTCACTCCCCCTGATTGGCGAGGCCGTGGCCGTCGCCGCTGAGCCCCGGCTTGCCGGCGCCAAGATCGGCGTCGTTACCTTCCCCGGCACCCTGGATGACCGCGACGCCGCCCGTGCAGTGCGGCTTGCAGGCGCAACGGCGGTGCCGCTCTGGCACGCAGACACCGAACTCGGCGACGTTGACGCCGTGGTGGTCCCCGGCGGCTTCTCCTACGGCGACTACCTCCGTGCCGGCGCCATCTCCCGTTTCGCGCCGCTGATGTCCAAGATCATCGACGCTGCGAACTCCGACGCGAAGCTGCCTGTCCTGGGCATTTGCAACGGTTTCCAGATCCTGACCGAGTCGCACTTGCTGCCCGGTTCCATGATCAAGAACGACCACCTGAAGTTCATCTGCCGCGACCAGGTGCTGCGCGTGGAGAACGCCAACACCGCGTGGACCGTGGACTACCAGGACGGCCAGGAAATCACTGTGCCCCTGAAGAACCAGGATGGCCAGTACATTGCCGATGAGAAGACCCTCGATGCCCTTGAGGCCGAGGGCCGCGTTGTGTTCCGCTACGTGGGCTTCAACCCGAACGGCTCCCGCCGCGACATCGCCGGCATCTCCAACGCCGCCGGCAACGTGGTGGGCCTCATGCCGCACCCCGAGCACGCCGTTGAGGCAGGCTTCGGTCCGTCCACCAACGACGGCACCGACGGCCTCGGTTTCTTCACCTCCGTTTTGACCAAGATTGTGGGAGGCGACAAGTGACCACGGAAACCACCAAGAAGTTCAACATCGATACCGTTGAGCACGCTGCCAAAACCCCGGACACGGAACTCCCGTGGGCCGAGTTGGGCCTGAAGCAGAACGAATTCGACGAGATCGTCAAGGTCCTGGGCCGCCGCCCCACCGGTGCCGAACTGGCCATGTACTCGGTCATGTGGAGCGAGCACTGCTCCTACAAGTCCTCCAAGAACCACCTGCGCCAGTTCGGCGACAAGGTCACCGAGGAGATGAAGAAGGACATGCTGGTGGGCATCGGCGAGAACGCCGGTGTCACCAACCTGGGCGACGGCTGGGCCGTGACGTTCAAGATCGAGTCCCACAACTCGCCGTCGTTCGTTGAGCCGTACCAGGGCGCCGCTACCGGCATCGGCGGCATTGTCCGCGACATCATTTCCATGGGCGCACGCCCGGTTGCCGTGATGGACCCGCTGCGTTTCGGCGCGATCGACCACCCGGATACCGCCCGCGTCATGCACGGTGCCGTTGCCGGCATCGGCGGCTACGGCAACTGCCTTGGCCTGCCGAACATCGGCGGCGAAATGGTGTTCGACTCCGTCTACCAGGGCAACCCCCTGGTGAACGCACTGGCCGTGGGCGTCATGCGCCACGAGGACATCCGCCTGGCCAACGCTTCCGGCAAGGGCAACAAGGTTGTCCTGTTCGGTGCCCGCACAGGTGGCGACGGCATCGGCGGCGCTTCGGTGCTGGCCTCGGAGTCCTTCGACGACACCAAGCCTTCCAAGCGCCCCGCCGTACAGGTGGGCGACCCCTTCGCCGAGAAGGTGCTCATCGAGTGCTGCCTCGAGCTCTTCAAGGGCTCCCTGGTTGAAGGTATCCAGGACCTCGGCGCCGCAGGCATTTCCTGTGCAACGTCCGAGCTCGCTTCCAACGGCGACGGCGGCATGCAGGTTGAGCTGACCTCGGTGCTGCTGCGCGACCCCACGCTGACCCCGGGCGAGATCCTCATGTCCGAGTCGCAGGAACGCATGATGGCAATCGTCACCCCGGAGAACGTGGAAGCGTTCGAGGCCGTGATGGACAAGTGGGCCGTCGAGTACTCCTGGCTGGGTGAAGTGACCGATACCGGCCGCCTCATCATCACTTGGGAAGGCGAGGTAATCGTCGACGTCGATCCCCGCACCGTTGCGCACGACGGCCCGGTCTACGACCGCCCGTACGCCCGCCCCGAGTGGCAGGATTCCGTCCAGGCCAACGCCTTCACGGGATCCGTGGAAGACGCCAACCGCCCGTCCGCTCCTTCCGAGCTGGCCGCCGCCGTCACCGAACTCATTGCATCGCCCAACATGTGCAGCAAGTCCTGGATCACCAAGCAGTACGACCGCTACGTTGGCGGCAACACTGCCATGGCCTTCCCGGACGACGCCGGTGTGGTCCGCGTTGACGAGGAAACCGGTCTGGGCGTCGCCCTGGCCACCGACGCCAACGGCCGCTACACCTACCTGGACCCGTACCAGGGTGCCCAGCTCGCGCTGGCCGAGGCCTACCGCAACGTCGCCACCTCCGGCGCCGTTCCCATGGCCGTCAGCGACTGCTTGAACTTCGGTTCCCCCGAGGACCCGGATGTCATGTGGCAGCTCGCCGAGGCCATTCGCGGTCTGTCCGACGCCTGCATGGAACTGGGCGTCCCGGTCACCGGTGGCAACGTTTCGCTGTACAACCAGACCGGCACCACGCCGATCCACCCCTCCCCTGTGGTGGCAGTCCTGGGCAAGCTCGACGACGTCGCCCGCCGCACGCCGTCGGGCTGGCGCGAGGACGGGCAGGCCATCTACCTGCTCGGCACCACGGCAGCCGAACTGGATGGCTCGGAGTGGTCCAACCTGCGCGGACACCTCGGTGGCCAGCCGCCGAAGGTGGACCTGGCGGCCGAGCGTGAACTTGGTGAGATCCTCATCAACGCTTCCCGCGATGGCATGGTGGACGCCGCGCACGACCTCTCCGAAGGTGGCCTCGCGGCTGCCCTTGTGGAATCTTCGCTGCGCTACGGCGTGGGTGCCCGCATTGCCCTGGAAGAGCTCATGGAGCGCGACGGCGTGGACCTGTTCACGGCCCTGTTCTCCGAATCCCAGGCCCGTGCGATCGTGTCCGTGCCCCGCTCGGAGGAAGTCCGCTTCAAGGACATGTGCACTGCCCGCGGCTTCGCCCACCTCCGGATCGGCGTTGTTGACGCCGCCGGCGGAAAGCTGGAGATCAACGGCGTTGACGCACTCTCCCTGGACGCCCTCAAGGAAGCACACGAAGGCACCCTGCCCAAGTACTTTGGCTAGCAGAGGCTAACGCAGCAAGGCCCCGGCACTCGCAGAGTGCCGGGGCCTTGCGCGTTCCGGGCGGGGGATTGCCGAGGCGGTTTACCCAGGCCAGGTCTGCTGCCGCTTCAGGTTCTCCGTGAACTCGGGCCCCGGCACGGGACGGCCAAAATAGTAGCCTTGGCCGCTGGTGCATCCGATGCTCCGCAAGGCCTCGGCCTGCTCTGCCGTCTCAATCCCTTCCCAGATCCCGTCAAGCCCGCAGGAGCGGATGACCTGCTGAATGGCGGCAAGGAACGTCAACTGGGTGTCGTCCTTTCCCAGGTCCCGGACGAACTCGCGGTCCACCTTCACGTGGTCCACAGGCAGTTTCCGGAGGTACCCCATGGACGAGTACCCGGTGCCGAAATCGTCGATCTCCAGGCCCACACCCAGGCGGTGCAGGCTCATGAGGGTGTACCGGTCGAGTTCGTTGTTCTGGATGATGGCGCTCTCCGTGAGTTCCAGGACAAGCGACTCGGGAGGAAGCCCGGCCCCGGACAAGGCTTCGCGCACATCGTCCACGAATTCCAGGCTTTGCAGGTCCGGTGCGGAGACGTTGATCCTCATGGTGAAGTCGTGGTGCGCCGTTTCCGCATCCTGCCTCCACATGGCCAGCTGGGCAACGGAGGTCCGCAGTACCCAGCGGCCCAGCTTCGCGATCAGGCCGGAGGACTCGGCGATGGGAATGAAGCGGTCCGGCATGATGAGCCCATGCTCGGGGTGGTTCCAGCGGACAAGGGCCTCGCTCCCTTGGAGGCGTCCGGTAGCCAGTTCAACAATCGGTTGGTAGAACAGCACCAACTGGTCGGAGTCTATGGCGTGGGCCAACTCCCCCACAATTTGCCGCTGGAGTTGGCGCGCCAGCAATGTGGCGGGATCGAAGTTCTTGACCTTGTTCCGGCCCTCGGCTTTGGATTCCTCCATGGCCATGTCCGCTTCAAGGAGCAGTTCGCTGGGCGTGTGGTGCGGTTCGACCATCCGCAGCCCCACACTGGCCCTGCACTGGACACTTTCGGTCCCGAGGTCGATCTCGGGCTCCAGTGCGGCCAGGATGCGGTTCCCCGCGGCGGTAGCCTTGGCAAGAGGTGTGGCGCGCAACAGCACGGCGAATTCGTCGCCACCCAGGCGAGTGACGACGTCGTTCTCCCCCGCTGTTTCGCGGATGCGCATGGCGACGGTCATCAGGACCTGGTCCGCGGCCGCATGGCCCACCGATTTCTTGAGGGCTTTGAAGCCGTCAAGGTCCAGCAGCAGCAAGGCTGCAGGCAAGCCGCCCTCGGCCTTTTGTGCCTCCAGCAGGGCGCTTTCCAAGGCAAACCGGTCGCCGAGCCCGGTCAACGGGTCCGTTCGTGGCTCGCGCCCTTCGGACTGGCGGGCGGGGTGAAGCCCGCCCTTGGCGTTCAAGACAATTCCAAGCGGCGCAAGCTGTCGTCTACCACGGACTTCGGTTTGGCAACGGGATTGCTGCGCTCGTCCAGGAACAGCCGGTAGGACGCAACGTCCAGCTTCCCACCCGGCTCCGGGCTGGCCCCCGAGCGGTACACGTGGGTGATCCAGGAGCCGCCGAGGATTGCCTCCATCCAGGCGTCGCATTCGGCCAGTGGCAACGAAAGACGCGTGCCGGTGGCGCGGCGGTGGCCCGCGATGGAAAGGGTGATGCAGCTCCCCTGCAGGCCCTTGTCCGCAGTGAACCACGCGAGGCCTTGGACGTCGGCCACGATGGTCAGGCTCGCATTACCGTCTTCCACCGACTGGACCGGATTCATCCGGACCGACCGGCGGGCGGTGTTCAGCGCCGTGGCCGTGCCGGCCTGGTAGGGCGGGCTGGTGATGTCCTGCCGGAACGCGTTCAGCTCCTGGGTGTGCTGGATCTGGATTTTGGTGGTCAATCCATTGATGGTCATGATCGTGCCTCATCAGCGATAGTGGCCGCCCCGAGGCGGTCTGCTCCGACAATCCTGTTTCGTCCTTGCGCCTTGGCGCTGTAGAGTGCCGCGTCCGCAACTTCGATCATGAAGGTGAGGTCCGCGGTGGCCGGAGTGCTCGATGTGACCCCGTAGCTGACTGTTGGGAAGGTGCCGCCTCCGGGCACTTCCATGGTGGACATGCGGCGGCTGATCTCTATCGCCACGTTTTCGGCACGCTCCTGCGTGGCACCGGGCAGGAAGAGAACGAACTCTTCCCCGCCGTAGCGGCCCACAAGATCCGTGGAACGAACACTGGCCCGGCACGCCTCGGCGAACGCCTTCAGCGCGGCATCGCCGGCGCGGTGGCCGTGTTCATCATTGACCGCCTTGAAGTGGTCCAAATCGGCCAGCACGACGGCGGCACTCGAGTCGGTGCCGCGCAGCCGGTTGAGTTCGGTGCCGGCCAGGTCCAGGAACGTGCCACGGTTGAGGAGCCCGGTCAGGTGGTCCCTGCTGGCACGTTCACGGAGTCCCTTGATCAGTTGGTCACTGCTGAGTGCCGTCATGCTGAAGGACACGGTAACCAGCAGCACCAGTGATACCAGGCCCGACGGTGCTGGACCGAAGTAGGTCTGGAACATGGGGCTGGTGGGACCTTCCACGGCATACACGGCCCAGCGGCCCAGATAGTAGACGGCCAGCAAGCCTGCTGCGATGGACAAACCCTTGTGCACTTGCGAGAGCGAAGCCTTGATGAACCAGAGATCCTTGGCTGCCAGCGCAATGCCAATGGTCATCATGCCCAGGTAAACAAAGCCCCCGGACCACACGTTGGTGGCCGGATTCTCCAGGACGGAGGCCACGGCCGTAATCAAAGGTGCGATGGCAAGCTGCCAGGGCGCTGCCTTCTTGTCCCGCAGCGTGCGTGCTCCCGCCCAAACGCTGTAGGAACCTGCCACCACCAGGACGTTGCCCAGTGGGTTCGCCCAGGTTTGGTGGAGGGTGCCGTTGAGCAGGAAGGCCGCATTGCCGAGCATGTATTCCAGCAAGGCGATGCCCCACCAGCCCGCATACGGCGACTTGGTGCGCCGGTACGAGGTGAAAAACAGCACAAAGAGGGTCAAGGTGACCACACCGAGGGCTACCCTCACCGAGAAAGCGTCGAGCACCATGGTTAGCTCCTGCCAGTTGGTCCCACGCCAATTTCTACCATGACGGGGTTCCTGTCAAAGCAGCACCTGCCCACGTGTTGCACCGGCCAGCAATTTTGCCCATGTCCACTCATCTCCCCCCTGGGTGATCCGTGGTTTCAGTGTGATCCCGTTGGCTCAACCTCCCTGCGGCATTTCCTCAAGATTGGATCAAGATCGGGTCCCATCAGCGCCACGGGATACTTGAACCATGTGGATCGGCTGGATCGAATTCGATGTACTCTTGGGCGACGTGCACAGCCTGAAGGAAAAGCGCTCCCTGATCAGGCCCCTCGTTGCCGAATTGAAGCGGCGCTTCGACGTCTCGGCTTCGGAAACGGGCCTGCACGACCAACACCGCCGCGCCATGGTGGGTGCAGCGATGGTCGCCTCGGATCACGCGCACCTGAGGGAAGTGCTCGACGCCGTTGAACGGTTTGTGGCATCCCGGCCTGAGCTTGAGCTGCTCAGCGCGCGGCAGAGGGAGCTCCACAGCGAGGATTAATTACCCCTTGCCGTGCCCCCACGACCCACTTTGGCGCGCAAACGCCCCCGAGGTGCCTCTAGCGCGGGCGTGTCGGGGGCGTTCAAGATCAAAGTGGGTGGTGGCGGTACGCCTATGCCTCGATGGTCAGCTCGCCCATCCGGTCCCAACCACTGCCTTCGAGCTGGCGGCTGATGATGTGCGGGGTTTCGGCGAGGGCCTGGGGCATGTCAGCCATGGCCTTCTTGAAGTGATCGCTGGTGACGTGGGCTTCGGCAGCGTCGTCTTGGAAGGCTTCGACCAGGACGAACTCGTTGGGGTTGTCCACGCTGCGGGACCAGTCGAACCACAGGTTGCCGGGCTCGGCGCGGGTGGCTTGGGTGAAGTCGGCCACCAGGTCCAGCCAACGTTCCGACCAGTCGGGCTTGACGTTGAATTTGACGACGATGAAGATCATGGGCTTCGGCCTTTCGGTGGACAGTAAGTTCCCTTCCATCCTTTCAGAACAACGCCCGACGGCGGTCCGCACCCAAGGTGCGAACCGCCGTCGTGCGTTTTTAGCTGGCTTGCGCTACTTCATGGTTCCCTGTCTTACTTCATGGTTCCCTGTGAAACGGAGCCCTGGAGCTGGCGCTGGAAGATCACGTAGACAATCAGCACGGGCACCACGGTCACTGTCACCGCAGCGAACAGGGCCCCGAAGTCCACGGCGTAGCCCATCTGGCCGGCGAAGGCGGCGAGGCCCTGCGACAGCACACGCGGGCCAGCCGCGTTGATGGACACCGGGATCAGGAACTGGTTCCATAGGCCCAGGAAGTTGAAGATGGCAACCGAGGCGAGGCCCGGCTTGGCCATCGGCAGCATGACCTGGAAGAACGTCCGCCACTCCCCTGCTCCGTCCAACGCCGCGGCCTCCGTGATTTCGTGGGGAAGCGATTTGAAGAAGGAGAACAGGAAGAACACCGTGAACGGCAGTGCGAAGCCGACGTACACCAGGATCAGCCCGGGCAGGGTGTTGAGGAGCCCGATGTTCCGCATCACGAAGAACAACGGAACCATGGCCAGGAAGATCGGGAACGTCAGGCCTGCGAGCATCAGGTAGTAGATGGCTTTGCTGCCCGGGAAGGTGTAGCGGGCCAGGACGTAGGCACACATGGCACCAAGCACCATGACGATCACCAGCGCACAGCCAACCACGATCACGGAATTGAGGAAGTAGCTGCCAATTCCGGCTTCGCTCCAGGCCTTGACGTAGTTGTCGAACCGCCATTGGGACGGCAAGGCAAACGGGGAGGCGAAGATCTCGCTGGACGTCTTGAACGAGGACATGAACGTCCACAAGAGCGGCAGGATCACGATGAGCGACCAGATGGTCAGCGCCGTGTGCGAGATGGCGCCAACCACTTTGTCACCGGGCGTGGTGGCGGGGGTGCGCGGTTGGAAGTGCAGGGACTTCATTTCCGGAGGTGCGACCTTGGTAGTCATCAGTTGCTCACATCCTTGTCGCCGCCGGTGAGCCTGTTAACTACGAACACCAGGCCGGAGAAGATCAGGGTGGTCACTGCCAGGACGACGCCCATGGCACTTGCCAGCCCGAATTGGCCCTTGCTGAAGGCCGTGAAGAACAGTTGCTGGGACATGACCAACGTGGAGTTGTCCGGGCCACCACCGGAGTTGAGGGCGGCCATGTAGACGAAGGCGTCCAAGGCCAGGATGCCCATGTAAATGTAGGCGGTCTGGATGTTGTCCCGGATCAAAGGAATGGTGATGGAGACCGCGGTGCGGAACCGGCCGGCCCCATCGATCCTGGCTGCCTCGAACAATTCGGCCGGGATGCCCTTGATGCCTGCCACGAACAGCACCATGTAGAAGCCGACGAAGCCCCAGACGATCACGAACATGGTGGCGATCATGGCCGTATCCTTGTTGCCCAGCCACGCGAAGTCCTTGAACTGTTCCAGGCCGATGCCCCTCAGCAGGCCGTTGAGCAGGCCCCCTGAAGGATCGTAGATCTGCCCCCACATGATGCCGATGGCGATGGCCGGGATGGTGTACGGGAAGAAGGAAACCACCCGGTAGAAACTGGAGTTCCGCAGGCCCTTGATCTGCCCCTTGCTGCTCCCGCCCACAGTCACGAGCGTGGCCAGGACCAGGCTCAGGATGATGGTGATGATCGGCAGGAAGATGACCAGGAGGATGTTGTTCCCCATGGCCTTCATGAAGATGTCGTCGGTGAAGATCTTGGCGTAGTTGTCCAGGCCGATGAAGTTCTGATTGGGCGAGAAGCCGGACCAGTCGGTCAGCGAGTAACCGAAGGCCTGGATGAAGGGCCAGATCACGAACACGAGATAAATGACCAGCGGCAGTCCGAGGAACACCAGGAAGAAGCTGGCTTTGTCCCACGTCAGCGGCTTGCGGCGCCGCTTGACCATTATTGGTGGAGCCATGGCCGGAACGACGGCGGCCGTGCCGTCGTCGTTCCGGCTCGCTTGCGTTTTCACTGCTGTCACTTCACTTCAATCTTCTTGACCGAGCTGTCGTTGCGGACCTTGTCCGTGATGTTCTGCAGCGCCGAGGTCAGCGTCGCCACGTCCGACTTGCCGTCAAGGAACGTGTTCCACACAACCAACTGGTCCTTGTTGGTGCCGTAGAGGTCGATGAAGTTCCAGGTGTAGATGTTGTCCCCGGCGTCCTTGAGCAGCTTGGTCTGCGAGACGAGTGCCGTGGAGCCGAAGCCGTCTTCGGGAACGGTGTCCTTGACGATGGTGGGGGCCAGCTTGGTCTTGGCGAAGTTGGTTGCGGCGTCCTTGGACAGCATGACGCGCAGCAATTCCTTGCCACCGGCCACGTTCTTGCCTTGGGACGGAACAACAAACGGCTCGCCGGCTGCGCTGTGCAGGGAGGCGTACGGCATCTTGGGGCTGGCGCTGACCGACGGTACCGGAGCACCCGTCATGTTGAAGCCCGCCTTGGTCTGGTCCTTCATTTCGTTCTCGATCCAGGAACCGGACGGGTAGAACACGGCTTCCTGGGCGTTGCTCCACTGGGCCTGCGCTGCCGTGAACTGGGTACCGGAACCGCCGGGCTTGAAGAAGCCGGCCTTGACGATCTTGTCCAGTGCGGTGAACACGGACTGGATGGCTGGGTGCGACCAGCAGTCTGCCTTCAGGTTCTCCAGTGACAGGCGGACCTCGTCGCCGCCTTCCTTGATGGCCGACGCGATGGCCATTTCCTGGTAGTACGTGGCGGCTTCCTTGCCCCAGACGAACAGGTACTTGCCCTTGGCCTTGGCCTGCTCGCCGAGGGTGTACATCTCATCCCAGGTCTTCGGCACGGTCCAGCCGTTTTCCTTGAGGAGTGCGTCGGAGTACCAGACGGCATAGACCGTGAGCACGTAGTTCAGGGCAGCCAGCTTGCCGTCAAAGGTGCCCGGCGCCAGGACACCGGTGTAGAGCGTGTCCTTGATGACCTTGCCCTCCAGGTTCTTGGCCTCCACCACGCTGTTGAGGTCCTCAAGCTGGGCCAGGATGGTGCTGAAGCCGATGGCCTTGGCACCGGAGTTGTCGATCAGGTCCGGCGGGTTGCCGCCGACGAAGCGCGGCTGGAGTTCCTGGGCTATATCCGTGGACGGGGCAATCTTGGCAGAGGAACCGTCATGCGCCTTTTCGAAGGCCTTGCCGGCGAACTCGACGTAATCGATCCCGTAGCCACCCTTGAAGATCACGGCGTCAACGGTGGACTTGTCCGCCATGCCGAACGGGTTGGTGTCCGAGACGGTACCCGTGGGTCCGGTGGAGGTTCCGCCACCGCCGGCTGCACACGACGCGATGGTCCCGCCCATCGGGACGAGCACGGCTGCAGCAAGTGCTCCGCGCAGGAATCCGCGGCGGCCAAGGGACTGGTGCTGAATGGTCATTTCAATACCCCTTTTAGTGACTCGTTAGGTCCACCTGGTCCAGCTGGGGCCGGAGGGTGGGACAGTCTGGGGCTGGCGCTCTGGGACGCCAACCTTCGTGTGACATACTTCTCCACGAATGATCGAAAATCAATATTTCTTGGCAGTTTCAATCAAGATTTGTCAAAGCGTGATCAAATGTAAGAACCAGGTTTTGCCGGTGTGCACTCTCAATCTAGACCCAACATGGCGGCGTGGGGAGTGCTTGAACAGGGCGTTTTACGTGGGGTTTGAGCTGCTTCGGGGACTGGCAAGGCGCGCCCAACCGAGCTGTTCCTGCTGCTTGCGGCTGAGCGTTGCAACCACCAGGTCATAGGAATCCTCAACCATGTCCCGGATCATGTCATCTGGGAGGCCACCGTCCAGCCGGACCCCGTTCCAGTGCGTCTTGTTCATGTGCCACGCACCCGTGATCTCTGGATGGGCCGACCGCAGTTGCTCCGCCAGAGCAGGCTCGCACTTCAGGCTCACGGACCAGTCGTCCGGATTCATGGCCGACAACGCGAACATCTTGGCCTCGTGCCGGGCGCCCCCGGCAACAGCCGACCGCACCTTGAACACCGACGTTTCAGGCCCGAATGGGAAATCCTCGAACGCACCGGGAAAGCTCAGGCAAAACTCGCGAAGGCTGGGAACGTCCATGGTTCGAGGGTACTAGCCCGTCCGTGCGCACCCTTAGGCGACGCCCAGGAAGTCCTCCAGCAGCACCACTTCCAAGCCCGCAGCGAGCTGGGCTGCACGGAACGCGGCGAGGTCGGCGGCGAATTCCGCCCGGAAGTGCATGAGCACAATGTCGCCGGGCCGCAGCGCATTTCCCACCTGGTAGTCCATCTTGCCGGCGTTCGCCTTGGCTTCCCAGGTGACGATCGCCTTCATGCCCGCGGCCGCGACAGCCTGCCGCATCACGTTGGAGTAAGCGCCTCCCGGCGGACGGAACAGCGTGGGCTTGCGACCGTACTGCTGCGCGGCGTAGTCCTGCATCCCCACCATGTCATTGAGCTGCTGCTGGTAGCCCCACTGCCGCACCATGTTGATGTTGTGGCTTACCGTGTGGTTTTCCACCAGGCTGCCCTGCGCTTGGAAGGCTTTGAAGAATGCCGGGTTGTCGGCGATCGTATCCCGCGTAAGGAACAGCGACGCAGGGTAGTCATACTCGGCCATGAGTTTCACCGACTCCGGCGTCTTGATGTTGCCGTCGTCGATGGTCAGGAACACTACTGGATGCTGCGTGGGAATCTTGGTGATCACCGGGGCCAAGCCACCGACAATCGGCGGCAACTGGTAGTCCGGGATGAACGTGCGGCGGATCCGCTTGGTGGCTGGCTGAGTCGGCGTCGGAGAAGGAGCGGACGACGTCGGGATCTCACCACCCGCGGCCAGGGCACCATTGCCGGCGGGCAGGTCAGGCGAGGCAGTTGGCGTAGCCGGCGGCAGCCCCGTCGTCGTACTTTCACCGACGCTGCACGCCGTCAGTCCGGCGACCACCGATGCGCCAAGTACTCCCAACATGGCCCGCCTGCTGGGCGCGGAAAATTGCACCGCAGAATGCTGCTCACACACGGCTGTCCCCCATGGACTAAGGAATGATTCAGTCGCAGATTAGCAGGAGAATCGGCGCGCCCTTTACAAGCCGTAGTGCCAGCCTTCGCGCGCCGGGCAGGAGTTGACCACCACATCGAGTCCGGCATCCCGCGCGCGTTGGCAAGCGGCGTCGTCGAACACGCCCAACTGGAGCCAGACGGCCTTGGCGCCCACCGCAATCGCTTGGTCTATGACCGCGCCGACGCGCTCGGAATTGACGAAGCAATCCACGACGTCGATAGGGTGCTGTTCGGCAGGGATGTCGGCGAGGGTCTTATAGCCCTTTTCGCCGTGGACTTCCTCGCCCTTGAGGTTTACCGGGATGATGGCCATGCCCATCTTGTCCCGAACGTAGAGCGCAACATCGAAGGCCGAACGCCACTCGTTGTTGCTGAGGCCCACAATGGCCCATGTGCCTTTTGTCCGCATCAACCGCTCCACGACGGCCGGGTCGTTGACCTGCATCATCGTTCCAGCCTACCTGTGACTCGTGGCCGGGCCGCGGATCAGCGCGTTGACGGCGTGAGCCACTCCTTCAGCTTGTCCATGAAGGAGGGCAGGCGACCAACAGGTTCGTCCCCGTCCTGACTTTGTCCGTCGGCGTTGGCTTTAGTGTGGCCGTTGCCTTGCTTCTTGTCCTGTGCATCCCGCTCCGGTTTGGCCGGTTTGCTGGGCTTGACCGGGCCGGGCTTGGCGGCCGGGTTGCTTGGCTTTGCCTCGAGGGGTTTGGCCGCTGCGTTCTGGGTCGCCTCGATGTTTGGGGTTACCGGCTGGGCGGCCGGGGCCTGGGCAGCGGTGTTCGCTGCAGGAGTGCTTTGAGCCGGAACGGCTGGGGCCGGTGCCGTTGTGGGCACGGGGTCTTTCGTGATCCCTGGAGCCGGAATCGCCGCCGGGTCCACCTGACGGCCCTCCTCCGTGGCCACCTTCGGGGCATCCGGGATGGGCAGCGCTGTCGGAGCGGCCGTCGCATGCGGTGCCAGGTTTCCGAAGAGTTCATCGATGAAGGCCGGATGGCGCGTGAAACCGGAGCTCGCCGCCGCTACGCCGCTGACGCCAAGTCCCATGGCAGCCGCCACGGCAACGCTTACGACGGCGGCACGATGCTTGCGCTTCCAGCGCCGCTTGCTCAATTCGTCATGGGGACCGGCCAACATCGCTGCGAGTTCGGCGTTCGGCGTGGGCGCCGGAAGGCTGGCGTACGAGCCCATGGAAAGCAGTGCTGTCCGAAGATCGGAGTCGCCGTCCAGGTCGGCGTCAAGCAGGAGCTCGTCAACCAGAGCCCTGCGTTCCAAATCCTTGTATGTCATGGCGACACGTATTCCTTTACCACCGAGTGCTCACGGAGCGTGATCAATGCCCGCCGTTGCAGCTGCTTAACTGCTCCGGCCGATTTCCCCATGATGTCGGCAACCTGTTCCACCGTCAGTCCCGCGACAATTCGGAGGGCAAGGACCTCCCGATGGTCCTCTCCCAAGCCGTCCAGAAGCTTAAGGACTTCGCCGGGGCCCAGCAGTTCCATGGCCGCCGACTCGGCAGACTCCGAGGCACGGGTGTCCCGTTCAGCCTCGAACTCGTGCTGCTCGGGAGCCCGGCTTTGCTTCCGATGCTCGTCAACCATGCGGGCATGCGCCACCGAAAAGACGAAAGTCCGCAGCCCGCTGACCCCACCGCTGAGATCATCAAGCCTTGGCAGGACGGCCAGGAACACGTCCTGGGTGACGGCTTCGGGATCGGGTACACCCTTGGCCGTCAAGTAACCGAGGACCTGTCCCGCGTAGGCCTGGTAAACGGCGCTGAACAGTTCCGCGTTATTGCCCTTCAGCGCGTGCAGCGCTTCATCGGTCAATGCGTCGGTCACAGAAGAGACTTTCGATCGGTGGCAGGTCCGCGGCTTTCAGCCAAGCTGTCCGCCATCGATGGGCGCACAACCTCACCTAGGTTATCTGCTCTGCCGGGCGGCCCAAAGGACACCCTGCATGTCTTCCGGAAATCTCCGTTGAATCCGAAGACCGCCTTGAGACGAAAGAAGAGCCGAGCTGGAACATGATGGGGGACAAATTCCAGCTCGGCCCTTTCAAAGAGGTAATCGTTGGGGGACGCCAAAGGGTTACGCGGGGTACGAACTTTTTTGAAAAGTTTTTTCGCGGGCTTTCCCTGAGGTCTGCGAGGGGCTCCCTCTTGGGGTTTCGGAAGGCCCGGACGTCATCCCCGTTCCGGGCTCGAGGCGACCGACGAGGGTCCCTGGTAGCTGAGGGGCGTTGGAGGCGTATCGGTGGCCCGTGGGTGTTTGTATTACGAATGTCCGGGCTGGCTGTACTGGTAGCCCGCCCGGCTGACCTCCCTGGAGCGTTTGGCCGACGTAGAACCCGTGATCACTTTGCTTGGCGTTCCAGCCGGGGTGTTCTTTGGTGTGGTTGCATGCCTCGCACAGCCCTGCGCCGTTCTCCAGGGAAGTCTTCCCACCGGCGTGCCAGGCCAGGACGTGGTCGTAGTGGCGGATGGGCGCGTCGCAGTACGGTGTGCGGCACGTGTCATCACGGGTCTCGATAAACCGACGCATCCCGGGCGGGAACAACCTCGCCCGCGAATCGGTGGCCATCAACTCGTTGGTTCCCGGCGCCGTGTAGAGCCGCCGGATCCAGACGTCGAAATCCGGACTAAGGCCCGACGCATCACCTGCACCCGTCGCACGCACCGAGTGTTTACCCACCGGCTGGGAGCCGGTCTGGCCGCTCACCGGCTGGGTGCCGGCTTTCTCGCTGCCCGCCCCATGCTTGATCAGCTCCCTCGCCCAGCCGGCCGGGACGATGCCGTAGCCTTTCAACCGTGCCGGTTCGCTATCGCCCTGCAGCAGGGCCCGGTCGGTCATGACCAGTTCCACGTGCACCCCTGCGATCCCGCCGGGGGTTCCGGTGAGCCGCTCCACCAAGGTATCGGCCATGACCTGGCCCTTGGACCGGGCATCACCTTGGGAGCGGGCCGGGCCCGCGGCCCGGGTGAGCGCCGCGTACGCCGCCACCCCCTGCGCCACAGGCAACAACGCCGTCAGGTACGTCATCGTGTCCGGCGCCGGACGCAACCCCACGTTCCGCTCATTCACCGCATACGCCGCCCGCCGGGTCACCGAGGCCGGGTCCCGCCGATACGCCGCAGCCTTCACCAACGCCACAATCCGCCGGTCCCCGGCACCCTCGAACGTGCCCGTGTCCGCGGCCAGCTCCTCATCCACCGCGCACCGGTCCTCCACCGACAGGCACGCGGTTTCCCGGACCAGCAACGTTGCGCGCCACTCGTTCAACTGCCCGGTCTCCAACGCAGCCAACGTCCGTGGCATCTCCGTCACGAGTGCTTTCGCCAACCCCAACAACCGGGCCCCCTTGTTCGGGGACTCACGCCGCGCCAATGCCACCTGCGCCCCCACACCCCTACCCCGCTCCGAGGCCGGAACCCCCGCCGCGGCCTGCTCCCTGCGTTGGGCCAGATCAAACGCCACAGCCACCCTCGCCTGCGCCGCCGAAACCGCCGACTTCAAATCCTCCAACCCCCGCAACTGATCAACCAACGCCCCGCTGTCGCCCGCGGACTCAAGCGCACTAACAACTGCGATCAAATCCGCAATCGACGAGCCCACCGCCAGGGGGCGTTCCACAGACGCATAACCGGAGGCAGCAGCGTCACCAACGCCACCATCCTGCCCCACCGAAAACCCGTCCATACCCCCACTCTTCCAGCGCAGGAACGCCGGAATAAGGCCACGGTTGCCCTATGTGGATAGCCTCGAGAGCTCCCTCCTTACTGTTCCTCCACAAGGGCAGCAGAAACTAACGAAGTCTTAGCCGGGCGTGAGCCAGCGGACTAGCCCTCCCGGACGCGCGAAAACGTCGTGTGCAGCGCTGACCCAGACACCGGCCAGGGCACGCTACTCCGGCGCATCCGTAGGCGCCTCGTAGCCCTCCGGAATCCGTGGGATGCCAGCGTCCAGTGCGCCGGTGTAGACACGCGCCGACGCCAACGCGGCCCCTGATCCGGACAAGACCACCCGCAGACTGCCGGCAGTGGTGACAGGAACCTGGTGGAGCCGACGGTTCCCGACCGTAAGCCCGGTGGCGAGTGCCCCGGCGTCGCGGGCGCCGCCGTCGCGGGCACCGCCGTCGTGCATGATGCTGTGGTGGGTGATCCGCTGTCCGGAACTGAGGTCCTCCACCAGCTCGACGTAATTGAACGTGACCGGCTCCGGGAAGCGCATGGTCACCGAGCCAGGGTGCTGTTCCAGCGTCGCCTCCACCGCCCCGGACAGGCGTCGGTCCAACTCGGCCTTCCATTCACGCAGCCGGGTCTTGTCCTCCACAGGAATGAGTCCGTGCGTGTCCGGCGGGAGGTTGAGCAAAAGGTTCGCCCCCATTCCGATGGACTGATGGTGGATGGCGAGGAGGTGTTCGGTGGATTTGGGCTCGTCGTCAGGATGCCAGAACCAGCCGCGCCGGAGGGAAACGTCGCACTCGGGCGGAAGGTAACGGGCGGAAAGGGAGGAACTCGATTCGGTGTATTGGCTGTCGGCGGTCTGATCCACCACATACTGCACGGGGTCCGCGGCGAGTCCGTTCTCGTTGCCCACCCAGCGAATGGTCGGTTGGCCCATGTTGAAGATCATGGCGTCGGGCTGGTGTTCATGCACCACCGCCATGATGCGATCCCAATCGTAGGACCGGCCCACCGAGCCGGCGCCGTCGAACCAGAGCTCCATGAGTGGTCCGTAGCTGGTGCAAAGCTCGGTGAGTTGCCGGGCGTAAAAGGAATCGTAGGCCTCAGGATCGCCATAGCAAGCCGCGTTCCGATCCCACGGCGAGAGGTACACACCAAAGCCCAAACCTGCGGCAGCACACGCCTCAGAAACGGCGCGCACCACGTCTCCCTGCCCGGAGAGCCACGGCGAGGAGGCGACGGAGTAGTCCGTGGTCGAGGTGGGCCACAAGCAGAAACCGTCGTGGTGCTTTGCGGTGAGGATCAGGTACCTCGCGCCTGCTTCCTTGGCCACTCGGACCCAGCTTCCGGCGTCGAAATCCACCGGGTTGAAGAGGGAAGCCGGAACAGTGCCGTCGCTCCATTCCTTACCCGCGAAGGTGTTGATACCGAAGTGGATGAAGATGCCGAACTCGAGTTGCTGCCAGCGAAGCTGCGCGGGGCTAGCCTTCATCGGCAGTCGCCTCAGCGGTGGTCGACTCAGCAGCCGCCTCTTCGGCGGCCTTCTCCTTGTACGACGCTGAAACCCGCCGGTACACCGGAGTGAGGAATGCGAACAGCGCGGCAAGAATCATGATGACCCCGGCAACCAGGAACACCAGGGCTATCCCGCGCGACGTGCCCTCACCCAGCAGCGGTTCCAGCTGCGCAGCCCCTGATTCGGACCGCGCGTAGGGAATGATCCAGAACTGGGCAATGGGGGCAATGAGGAAGGCAGTTATCGGGGCTGCCGCCGACTCGAAGGCCATGGCGAACCCGAACACCCTGCCTTGCCGGGGCAACGGAACCACTTGCTGGATCACGGTCTGCTCGGCGGCCTCGACGATCGGCACCAGGGTCAGGTAAAGCCAGATCCCGGCGATGTAGAGCCACGGCCACTCGCGGATGGTGAACAGCGCTCCCAGCACACCCATGACGGCCACGGCGATGAGCATGGTCCGCAAGGGATTGGCGCCCAAGCCGAACTTGCCCACCAGGGCGCCGCCGATGATGAACCCCGTCGCCGCGACCGCAAAGAACGTCCCCCACAGCTCAACGGGGAACATTTCCAAGCCGTAGGGATCCATGAGGGCCATGTAGACCCCGCCCACGAAGTTGTTGAACGTGGAGAAGATGATGAGCGCGAACAACCCCGAAATTGCCACCACGGCAGCGTAGGAACCGCGGAGGTCGAAGCTGCCTTTGGCGTCCGTAACAGCCGGTCGCAGTTCTTCGGGCATTCGCAGGGTGAGGAGATGTGCGTACGCGAGCGCCGTAAGGACCAGGGCGATCACGATGGTCCAGCCCATGCCCACGAGCCCCACGGACAGGCCGGACAGCACCGACGTGACGATGAACATGAGCCCCTGCACCATGCCAACCAAACCGTTCGCGTTGGCCCGGCGGTCCGGTTCAATGAGGATGGTTACGGTGGTGGAGAGGGCGATGTTGCGCATGTTCTCCACCACTGCACCCACCAGGATGATCAGGGTGAACGCCCAGAACCATGGCTGGCCGAGGTCGAGCAAGGCTGCGGTGGGAACCAGCAGGAACACCACCCCGGAAATCGTGAACATCAGCAGTGTGAAGGCAGCCGCGAACCGCATCACGACGAGCTTGCGGTAGCGGTCCACGAACGTCCCGAAGCTGATGCTTGAAACGGCGATCAACAGCATGTACGCCCCGCCAACCACGCCGGTGGCTATGACGTTGCGGGTCTCCAAATACACCCAAAACGTCAGGGCAAACCAGAGGTAGCTGGTGGTGATGTTGGCCGCTGCTGTGTTGACCAGGATTCCTGTGAAGGTGCGGGATCGCTGGGCCGGGCTGCGCAGGGAGAGGTCAACGTTGGCTGTCTGCTCGGTCATTCGTTCCGGCCCCTATGCATGCGAGTGTCCCCCTGGGTGAAAAGCGCGGTACGTCCAGCATCAGCCGCCAGCCGGTGAAGGGTCAAGGCCTTCAGCAAGCAGGGGCCCGGGCTTCCGGAACCATGGCCTCAGACGCGGAGGGAGCGTAGGCTGGACCCTTCAGTCAGCCACCTGATTATCCGAGTTCAAAGGAGTGATGATGACCCTTCCTCCACAGCACGAACCCGATCCGTTCCCGCCCGAGCCCGGGCCTACGCAGCCACCCACCGAGCCGGGGCCCGGGCAGCCGCCCCCGGATCCGACGCAACCGTTCCCGCCGCCCATGCCGGACCCGGGTCCGGAGCCCGGACCGCTGCCGATTCCGGATCCCGGCCCGGCAACTCCTCCTCCACACCCGGACCCAACGTTCGGAGGCCCGCTGCCCGAGTAAGCGCGGTGCAACTGAAGGGAAGTACGACGGCGGCTGGTCGCCTCACGCGACCAGCCGCCGTCGGGCTTTAATCAAGTGTGTCCGGGTCGCCTAGGCTTTCGACGGCACCGCCACGGAGGCGCGTTCCACGGCCGGGCATTCGATCTTCAACGCCGAATCGGCGGGCGCCTGGTCGAGGCCGAGCAGGAGACGCACGCCGGCGGCCCCCAATTCATAGTGCGGCAACGAAACCGTGGACAGGGGCGGGCGCAGGTGCGCGGCGATGACTTCCTGGTTGTCGAACCCCACCACGGCGATGTCGTCCGGGATGGACAGGCCGTTCTCGCGCAGTCCGTCGTAAAGGCCCATGGCCATCCGGTCGTTGTAGCAGTACACGGCCGTGATGTCGTGCTTCAGCAGCTCCTTGGTGGCACCGTAGCCGCCTTCCTGGTCCGGGAAAGCCTCCAGTACCAAGGTCGGATCGAAGGGAATACCCGCGGCTTCGAGGGCTGACTTGTAGCCCTCAAGCCTGCCGTCGCGGGCAGGAGCCGGAGTGGTGGCGTTGATGAAGGCGATACGCCGGTGGCCGCCGCGGATCAGGATGTCCGTAGCCGACTGTCCACCCTGGGCTTCGTTCGGAACCACCGCACGGGCCGGGGTTTCCGGGGAAAAGCAGTTGACCAGCACAAAGTCGGCCTCGCGCAGGGTTTCCGGAATGTCCGTGGTCCGGTGGAACCACGTGGAGTACAGGATCCCGCGGACCTTGTATTCGAGCATCATGTTGATCGCGTCGTTTTCCAGGTCCTGGTTGCCCTCGGTGTTGGCGATCAGCAGGGCGTACCCGTGCTTCCAGGCCTCATCTTGGGCGCCGTGGATGATCTGGCCGGCAAAGGGGGTGGTGGCGACGCCGTCTGCCACGAGTCCGATGAACTTGGAGGTGCCGCTGACCAGGGTCTTGGCCATGGCATTGGGGCGGTAACCAAGGTGCTGGATGGCGTCCTTGACGCGTTGGCGGGTCTCGTCAGCGATCCGCGCGTTCTTCTTTTTGTTGATGACCAGGGAGACCGTGGCAGTGGAAACGCCTGCCGCTTCGGCTACTTCGCGGAGGGTCACCGGATGTGCTCGGCTTGTTCCGACAGGAGCGTCGGGGGTCGCCGGCGTGCCTGGATCTTTCTCCTGCGAAATCATCTGCCCTCCATCAGGAGTATATCCATCAGCCGGGGCGCTCATCCCTTGCTCGCCCCGCTCTCCAGGCCCTGGATCATGGCTTTGTTCAAGACAAGGAACACCAGGAGCAACGGGGTGATGGTCACGCAGACAGCCGCGAACGTGGCGGTCCAGTCAACCTTGCCCATGGCGCCGATGTAGTTCTGCAGGCCGAGCGGGATGGTCTTGAGCTCCTCGGACAGGACGAACGTGTTGGCGAAGATGAAGTCGTTCCAGATGAAGATGCTGTTGACCAGCACCACGGTGACCACGGTGTTGAGGGACAGCGGCAAGGTGATGAGGCCGAAGATCCGGTACGGGCCGGCACCGTCCAGGGAAGCGGCCTCGTAGGTTTCCCGCGGGATGTACTCGAAGAAGGACGAGAACAGGTAGATGGACATGGGCAACGCGAAGCCGGCCAAGGGAATAATCATCGATTGGTAGGTGTCCAGCAGGTTCACCGCGGAGTAGTCGATAAACAGCGGGACCAGGGCGATCTGGACGGGCACGATGATGCCGATCAGGAACAGGCCCCGCACGAACTTGCTCAGCCGGAAGCCGAGGACCTGGATGGCGTAGGCGGCCATCATGCCGAACAGGACGATCAGCAGGTTGGCGCCCATGGTGACGATGAAGCTGTTGAGGATGTTCCGGCCGAGGTCCCCTGTCTCGAAGGCCCGCACGTAGTTGTCCCACGTCCAGGCCCCGGGAAGCGCAAACGGGTCTCCCGTGGCGAAGTCGTGCTCAGTCCGGAGACTGGTCAGGAACAGCCAGGCCAGGGGGTAGACCTGGACGATGACGATCAGTGAGATCAGGACCCGCGAAAGAGTGCGGTACACGTTGGGCTTCCGGCGGCGGCGCTTGATGACGGTCGCCGGGGGCCGGATGGGGGTCCGCGGAGTGGCAGGTGCTGTTTGGGCGATCATGAGTCAGCCTTCCGCTTGAGCATGAACAGGATGAGGCCGACGGCGACGAGGCACTCGATCACGATGAAGACGGAGATGGTGCTGGCATAGCCGAAATCGGTACTGGTGAAGGCTGTCTTATACATGTACGTGGTGAGCAGTTCGGAGGATTGGCCGGGGCCACCGTTGGTCATGAGGTATGGGATATCAAAGCCGCGCAGGCCGTACGTCGTGGCCATGATGGTGGTGGTGATCCAGACGGGGCGGATGTAGGGGAAGCGGATCTTGGTGAACAGCGTCCATTTGGAGGCGCCATCCAGGACCGCGGCTTCTTCGAGTTCCTTGGGCACGGCGATCAAGGCCGCGTAGATGATCAGCATGTAGAGGCCGGTGAACCTCCAGCCTTCAGGAGCGGAAACGGCCGCGAGGACGGTGTTCACGTCGGAAAGCCAAGCGCGCTCCAATGAACCGAGCCCGATCCAGTGCAGCAACTGGTTGAGCAGGCCGACGGGATCGATCGAGTAGATCCGCACAAAGAGGAACGCGATGGCCACCGTGGAGATGACTGCGGGAAGAAGGTAGAGGGTCTTGATGAGCTCCCGGCCCCGGGTCAGCGACGTCAACAGGCTGGCCACCACGAGCGCACCGCCGAGCTGCAGCACCAGGCAGATGGCCAGGTAGATGAGTGCGTTGCCGAACGAACGCCAAAAGATGTCATCGGCGGTCAGCATTCGCACATAGTTGGCGAGGCCGACGAACTCCATGTCGCTGATGCCGTTCCACGAGAAGAAGCTCAGGAACAGGGACTGGAGGATCGGGAAGAGCACTGCGGCGCCGTACAGGAACAGCGGCGGGAGCAGGAAGACCAGGACGGATGTCTTTGATCTGTTGGGTAGCATTTCTGGGCCTTTCGGGCGGGGGACCTGCCGATCCCCCGCCACTGGGATCTACGTGAAGAACCGCTTATTTGAAGAACTTCGGTGCGTTCTGCTTGATGGTCTCGTCCATGGTGCTGGTGAACTGCTCAGGGGTGATGTTGCCCTGGACCAGGAGGACGAGTTCCTGCTGGAGCCGGCCGTTGGTGGTGGGGTCCAGCTGGGTGTCCCACGGCATGGCCTGCTTGGAACCGAGGTTGTTGGCCGCATCCAGGGCCTTCTTGTACAGCGGGGTGGCGTTGGCCGGAACAGCGGTCTGCACGTTGGTGGTGGGCGAGAGTGCTCCCGTTGCCGCGTACTCGCTGGGGTACTTCTGCAGCGCAAACTTCAGGAAGTCGCTCACCAGCGGATCGTAGGTTTTGGCGTTGACGGCCATGCCAATGCCCGACGGCGAGACGAACTCGTTCGCGGCCGTCACCGAATTCGCTGTGGTTGGCAGGGTGAAGAAATCCACGTCGTCCCGGACTGCCGGATTCAGCTTGTCCGTGGCCAGGCTTGGCAGCTCCCAGGTGCCGATGTTGTACATCGCGGCCTGTCCGGACGTGAACTGGTTCTGCGCGTCGGAGTAGCCCTGGGCGGAGAATCCGTCCTGGAAGCACTTGGCCTTGCCCAGTTCAGCCATCCAGTTCACGGTCTTCTGTCCGGCGGCATCCTTGAAGGACGCCTCGCCCTTCTTCAGCTTCTGGACGAAGTCCGGGCCGGCCTCGCGGAAGGGCTGGTAGGCGACGTAGCGTTCCAGCGGCCACTGGTCCTGGCCGTCGATGGCGATCGGCGTGATGCCGGCCGACCGCAGCGCCGTGCACATGGCAGGAATGTCATCGAGCGACTTCGGTACGGATACGCCGGCCTTCTCCAGCAGCGCCTTGTTGTACCAAACGAATTCCAGCTCGAACTGGAACGGGATCATGTACAGCGAGCCGTCGTCGAACCGCTGGTAGTCCAAGGCGCCCGGACGGTAGTCCTCGTACAGGCCCAGGGACTTGAGCAGCTTGTCCGCGTCGAGCATCTTGCCCTGCTTGGCCAATTGCTGGGCGAACGGCGTGGCGTCGGTATCGAACAGTTCCGGCAGCTTGTTGGCCGCGGCCAGGGTTTCGAGCTTCTGGATGTAGGACGGACGGTCCGGGGTGGTGATGAGGTTCAGCGAGAACCCGGGGTGGTCCTTGGCGTAGTCGTCGGCGAGCTTCTTCATGATGTTGATGACGGCGCCGTCGGCGGGCCTGGACAGCAGCCAGGAAATCTCGCGTGGCTTGATCTCGCCGGTGGGATTCACATCAGCTGGGCTGCTGGCGTTCCCGCCGCCGCCGCAGGCCGTCAGAGCCAGTGTTGCTGCCGCCGCGACTGCCGCGGCCCGGAATAGTTTCTTCATGGGGACTTGTCTCCCTCGATTGGGTTGGGGGGTTGGGGTTGGGGATGGTCAGTTTTCAGTGCGTTGACGGACTTCGAATTCGGTGACGACGGCGGATCCCTCACCGGCGAAGACGCCGATGCGACCCGTCGGGCGGTCATAGATCCTTGCGCTCAGCGCAACCTGGCGATCGACGACGGCGACGCACAGATCGCCGTCGACGATGACCTCAAGCGTGTGCTCGCCCGGGGCGAGCTGGCACGGGCGCTCCAGTTCGACGTCGTAGGGGACGTCTCCCGAGACGTGCCACTGCGCGTCGCCGGTAACCTCGCGGGGCCAGCGGTCGAAGACCAGTCGGTTGCGCTTGGGTTCCAGGCGCAGGACGTAGGACTCGTCGCCGTCGTGGTTTGCGCGAAGCAGGAGCCCGCATTCGGTGGTGTTCGGCGCGATGTCGAAGACGGCTTTCGCGTAGAACTGGTTGGGCAGTTCTACGTCGGAGACGATGGCCGCGTAGCTGTCCGGCACGTCCAGCGATGCCGGGATTTGGGTGGAGAGCGAAGTGGGCACGTCTTCCCAGAAGCTGTCCACGAGTTCGTCGGCGAAACCGAATCCCAAGGTGCCGTCCGGATTCTGCCGGGCTTCGAGGACGGACATGGTACCCGCCCACTGCCAGGCGCCGTCGTCGCGGTTTCCTTCCTTGCTGGCGATCCAGCCAAAGAAGAAGCGGCGATCATCACGGCCCGCGGACTTGGAGGCGTAGAAGGCGCGGCCGTCGATGCTGTCCAGCTCCGGCACTGTCCACGGGCCGTCAGGGCTCTTGGCCATGCGGTAGCGCGTGGTGAAGGTCTCGGAGAATTCGGAATACACCATGTACCACCACTCGCCCCAGGGGAAGACCTCCGGGCATTCGTGCGTGATGTAGCGGCGCGGATCCCAGAACGGCTCCGTGTAGTGCCAGGTCACGAGGTCGGTGGAAACGCACTGGGCGATCACACCCCGACGACGGTCTGGTCCTGTTGCGTGGCGCGCGGCAATCAGCATTCGCCATTGGGACTTGGCCTCGTCGCGGAACACGAAAGGGTCGCGCCAATCGCCGGATTCGTACCCTTCGGGAGCGCCGAAAGTGTGCTCCAGATGCTTCGTCCAGCTCCGCATACCGTCGCCGCTGGTGGCGTGCATAACCAGCTGGAGAGGCGCACCGTCCGCACCCAGGTTTCCCGGGTTCTGGCCTGTGTAGAACAAGTGGTGGGTGCCGTCGTCGTCCACCACTACGCTGCCGGTGTAGGCGTTGAAGTCCGCGTCGTCCTCGCTGCCATGCGGCAAGGCGACTCCGTGATATTCGAACTGGGTGAGGTCCTTGGTGGTCACGAGGTTCCAGGACGTACCTGGTTTGGGGTCAGTGCGTACGTCGTGGAGGTAGAAGAGCCAGAACTCCCCGTCCTTCTCGAAGGGGATGAGGTCGCCAACCCAGCCATCGCCGGGTTGGAAGAAGACTGAGCGTTTCATCTGCGCTGATGTCCATTCTGCTAAAGCGTTTGATCACCACGAAGGTAGCTCTTGGGTCAGTTCTTGGTCAAGCGTTTTAGCAAAAGTAATTTTTGATCCGCTAAAACGCTTGACCACTCCGCTCCTTGCCCGCTAGGGTCCTTGCTACCGGTGGCACACCCACGCCCTTCGACGCCGAGCGGGCGCAGTGGGTTACGGCCACCGGACGAAGTAACTCCAGCCCCTTTGATGGCGCACTTTGGCGTGCCCGGACGCACCTCTGTGTCCGTGCTGCCATCGCGTTCTCAACCAATGAATGCTTGAGAGGAAACCGCTTCATGACGCTCGAATTTTCCCGACGAACAGTCCTGCAAGGCACCGGAGCCGGAGCTTTGGCCCTGCTCATGGGTGGCGCTGCAAGCAGCGCGGCCCACGCTTCGCCATCCCTGCGGGCCGTCTACCACATGACCCCGCCCACGGGCTGGTTGTGCGATCCGCAAAGACCCGTCTACACCAACGGCGCCTACCAGCTCTACTACCTGCACTCCAGCATCAACAACGGCCAGGGCGGCTGGGACCACGCCACCACCGCGGACGGTGTCTCCTTCAACCACCACGGAGCCGTGTTGCCGCTCCAGCCGAACTTTCCCGTGTGGTCCGGCTCGGGCGTGGTGGACACGGCCAACACGGCGGGCTTTGGTGCGGGAGCCGTCGTCGTACTGGCCACCAAGCCGACCGACGGCATCCGCAAGTATCAGGAGCAATACCTGTATTGGTCCACGGACGGCGGGTTCACCTTCACTCCCCTGCCGGACCCGGTGATCGTGAACACGGACGGCCGAACGGCGACCACCCAGGCCGAGATCGACAACGCCGAGTGGTTCCGCGACCCCAAGATCCATTGGGACGCCGTGCGCGGCGAGTGGGTGTGCGTGATCGGCCGGGCCAGGTACGCGGCTTTCTATACTTCGCCGAACCTGCGGGATTGGCAGTGGAAATCCAACTTCGACTACCCCAACCACGCGCTGGGCGGAATCGAGTGTCCGGACCTGTTCGAGATGACGGCCGGCGACGGCACGCGGCACTGGGTCTTCGCAGCCAGCATGGACGCCTACAGCGTGGGGCTGCCCATGACCTACGCGTACTGGACGGGAACCTGGAACGGCACAGCGTTCCTTGCCGACAACCTCACTCCGCAGTGGCTCGACTGGGGCTGGGACTGGTACGCCGCAGTGACGTGGCCGTCCGTGGAAGCACCCGAAACCAAGCGGCTTGCCACGGCGTGGATGAACAACTGGAAATACGCCGCCCGCGACGTGCCGACGGACCTGTCGGACGGCTACAACGGACAGAACTCCATCACGCGCGAGCTCACTTTGGAGCGCCAAGACGGCGGTTGGTATTCACTGCTCAGCAGACCAGTGGCCGCCCTGGCCGGGTACGTCACGGCCACCACCACCCTCCCCAACCAGGCCGTCAACGGCAGTTATGTCCTGCCGTGGAGCGGGCGGGCCTACGAACTGGAACTCGACGTTGCCTGGGACACGGCGGCGAATGTGGGAGTATCCGTGGGGCGCTCAGCGGACGGTTCCCGCCACACGAACATTGGCAAATACGGCGGAGACCTCTATGTGGACCGGGCACCCTCCGACCTGGCCGGCTACTCCTTGGTGCCGTACACGCGCGCGGCCGCACCGATCGACGCCAATGCCCGCTCCGTGCACCTTCGCATCTTCGTGGACACCCAAAGCGTGGAGGTCTTCATCAACGCCGGGCACACTGTGGTTTCTCAGCAGGTCCACTTTGCAGAGGGCGATACGGGGATCTCTTTGTACTCCGACGGCGGCCCCGCGACCTTCACGGGAATCACCATCCGCGAGTTCGGGAACCCGATCTAAACGGCTAGTCGAAGAAGCCCACGATGTAGCCGATGAAGTAGAGCAAGGACAGCAATACAACGATGCCGATCACGGCGATCCAGAACACCTGTGTGATCTTCTTGGTTCCGTGTTCGTCATGGCCTTGGGGTCCGGCGGTGGAAGCTTCCCCGGGAGGCGTCTCCCCCGGAGGAACTCCGCCGCCGGGCTCCAGGCCAGTGATGTTGTCCTCGTACGGATCCGGGTTGGTACCTGACATGGTTGCTCCCTCGGTCGCGGATGGGCACGGCTTATGTTTCCCGTACCCATCCGCGGCGGGGTCAAAACCCGGATCAGTCCATGGAGACCACGATCTTCCCCCGCGTATGGCCTTCCATGTTGAGCCTGAAGGCGTCCGCCGCCTCAGCCAAAGGAAGAACCTTGGCAACTTCCACGCGGAGGTCCGTCCCATCCACCAGGTCCGCGAGCTCCTGGAGCTCGGCACCTATGGGACTCACCCACATCCAGGTTCCACCGTGCTCTTCCACGTCGCTGTCCGCGATGGAGGCGTGCCGGCCGCCGTCGGACAGTACCTGCAGCGTGGTTTCCAGGTTGCCACCCACGAAGTCGGCCACAACGTCCACGCCACCGGGGCGCAGCTCGCGTACCCGGTCAGCGAGGCCGTCGCCGTACGTGACGGGTTCGGCGCCCAGGGAACCCAGGAACTCGTGGTTCTTCTCCGACGCCGTAGCGATGACCTTGGCACCCATCGCCGCGGCAATCTGGATGCCCAGGGAACCGACGCCGCCTGAGCCGCCATGGATGAGGACAGTCTCGCCTGTCTTCACGCTCAAGCGCCTGAGGACTTGGAATGCAGTCAAGCCTGCCAGGGGGAGACCGGCTGATTCATTCCAGTCCAGCGACTTCGGCTTACGGGCCAGGAGCCGCTCCGGCAAGGCGATGTACTCGGCAAAGCTGCCACCGTGCACATAGTCCTTCCTGCCATAGGCGATGACCTCATCACCCGGCTGGAACTGCCTGGCGTCAATACCCACCGACTCCACCACTCCGGCGACGTCCCACCCGGGGATCGCCGGGAACTGGAGGTCAATGACAGGGTCGAGGTATCCGGCCATGATCTTCCAGTCCACCGGGTTCACGGCAGCGGCCTTGACTTTGACCAACACCATTCCCGGCGCGACCTTCGGCTTCGGCTGCTCTGTCAGCTGGAGGACGTCAGGGTTTCCGTACTTGCTGTAAGTAATCGCCTTCATGGTTAGGGCGTGTCTCCTAAAACCCGGGCTCTTTAGCGGGGATGCTTGATGTGTGTCTCGTACTTCTGTTTTGACTGATGGGCAGTGGGCCCGCA
>NZ_JBIRZS010000033.1:0-27405 GCF_044391085.1 Paenarthrobacter sp. NPDC018779
CAGTTGGGCCGACCGGACCAACCAGGGCCTGCACGCCCTCATGCACCTGCTCATGGCAGCCATGCTCTGGAACGCCGCCCCCGCAACCACCCTCGCCCAAATCCTCATCCTGGCCGCCGCCGCGCTCTGGTTCACCATTCAAGCCGTCGCCCGCCCCCACTACCGCACCTTCTGCTCAGGCACCACCGGCCGGCTCAAATGCACCTACCACGCCGCCACCATGGCAGCAGCAGCCATCATGATCGCCATGATGACCAACCACACCACCACCAACACCCAGGCAACAACGGGCAGCACCCCCGCAACAGCAGCACACACCCACCACGCCACCACCACAGGAACCGGCACCGGCACCGCATCGATCTTCCACAACACCACCGCCCTGGCCACCCTCCTCACCATCGCCTTCGCCGCAGCAGCCACCACCTTCCTCATCCTCCTCCTACGCCACCGCACCCAAACCACCCAAACCACCCACCACCCCACAAACACCCGCACCGAACACGGCCTCGAAGCCGCCGGCGCCACCACCATGGCCCTCATGTTCGCCACCATGACCACTTAAACCACCACCACACAAACCACCGGCCAGCACCACGCCGGCCCAATCGCCACCCCAAACGCACGAGAAGAGCCGCACCATGCACATCGGACTAATAGGTCTTGGAAAAATGGGTTTCAACATGCGGGAACGCCTCCGCAAAGGCGGCGTGACGGTCACGGGCTTCGACCCGAACCCCGACGTCACCGATGTGCAATCACTGGACGAGCTGCTGCAAACGGTGCCTGCACCGCGGATCATCTGGGTGATGGTCCCGGCCGGCGCCGCCACGGAGGCCGTCATCGGTGAACTGGGTGAAGAGCTCAGCCCCGGAGATTTGGTGATCGACGGCGGCAACTCGAGGTTCACGGAAGACCAGAAACACAGCGAACTGCTCTCCGCACGCGGCATACGCTTCGCGGACTGTGGTGTTTCCGGCGGTGTGTGGGGCCTGGAGAACGGGTATGGCCTCATGGTGGGGGGAGACACTGAGGACGTTCAGCGCGCAATGCCCGTCTTCGATGCCCTGCGGCCGGAAGGCGAACGTGCGGACAGTTTTGTCCACGTGGGCGGGGTGGGGGCGGGCCATTACTCCAAGATGGTTCACAACGGGATCGAGTACGGCCTCATGCAGGCATACGCCGAGGGATACCAGTTGCTGGAGGCCAAGGACATCATCACTGACTTGCCCGGGACCTTCCGCGCCTGGCAAAAGGGAACGGTGGTGCGTTCCTGGCTGCTGGACCTGATGGTCAAGGCGCTGGACGAGGATCCCGGCCTGCGCACTATCGGTGACTATGTGGAGGACTCCGGGGAAGGCCGGTGGACCGTTGAGGAAGCGATCGCCAACGCTGTCCCCACCCCGGTCATTACCGCGGCCCTGTTTGCCCGTTTCGCTTCGCGCGAGGACAGCTCTCCTGCCATGAAAATGGTCTCCGCCCTGCGGCACCAGTTTGGGGGTCACGCGACCCGACCGGCCGCATAGCTACCTACTCTTTAGTATAGTTTTTCGCCCTGAGGCCCAAAACAGAAGAAGCGGGACGACCGACGTCGTCCCGCTTCTTCCCGTGCCCGGATCCGGGTCTTAGGACTGCCGCATGCCGTGGCTGTGGGCCAGCGCGATCGCCTCGGTGCGCGATCCGACGTCGAGCTTCTTGAAAAGGTTCCGCACGTGAAACTTGACCGTGTTCTCGCTGATGCCCATGGACGACGCGATGGTGCGGTTGCGGTGGCCGGAAGCGAGGTGCTGGAGCACTTCAAGTTCGCGGGCCGCGAGGTTCCAGCCGGTCACGTCGCCGGCCGGGCGGGCCGGGAGGTCCAGGGGCAGGGAGACGAAAACGTCGGCACCCCAGCCCGCCATGACGTCCATCCGGAGCTGTCCGGTGAGCGCCTGGACCCGCCGGTCAAGGCGGCTGATGTTCGGATCCTCGGTGGTCAGGGCACCGCCGCCGTCGTCGCGGACGTTGATCAGCAGGTTCTCGCCGTCGCAGTCCCAGTGCGTGCGGATGCGGCTGACCTCGGGCTGTTCCATCATGGCCAAAACCAGGCCGCGGACAATGGCGCGCGCGGCATGCGCCACCTCGCCGGGCAGGTCCCTGCCGTTGAGCGGCGGTTCGATGAACTGGACCTCGATGCCGCTGAAACCCGTCAGCGGACGAAGGTCATCGCGCAGGCGCTCGAAGGCCTTGGCCACCGGTTCCTTCACCAATTCCGTGGTGCGGTCGCTGTGCGTACGCAGGCCAACCAGGGCTTTGGCGGCGAGATCCGTGACCGTGGTGCGGGCGGTGGCGTGGTCCATGGAAGAGGACCGCAGCGCGGCCAGGAGCGTTTCCAGCGTGGTGGAGTGCAGGTCCGTCAGTTCGGCGGTGACGCGCAGGCGCTCGGCTGACGCCGCCCGCGATTCGATGAGGTACGACGGCGGTGCATCCGCGACTTTTTCCTGGATGCGCCGGGCCGTGATGTTCCACAGGTACGTCAGCATTTCCAGCCCGGCGTCGCTGTCCGGGTCCACCAAGCGGGGATCCGTGAGCACCAGGAGGGCGTTGCTGGGGGCGTGCTTGAGGGCCAACGCCTGCCGGGGCTTGCCGGCCAGTTCGGCTTCGCCGCGCCAGGGCCCGTCGTCGGGCAGCTCTGCGCGGAGGTTATCCAGCTCTTCGATGGAGACGCGGGAGATGATCTCTTCCGCGCCCGCCTTCTTCTGCGGCCGGCCGGTACAGTCCTCCGTGAAGATGACCAGCGCAGTGCTGCCGACGGAGGGGAGCGTTGCTTCGCGGAGCCGCTCGGCGATTTGGGACAGGGGGGCATCGGCCAAGGCTGCCACGGAATGCAACAGCGGCCATGGGGGGTTCGACAGGGTCATGGCTAATTCCTTGTTGTGCTCTCTGGCTGCTGTGCTCCGGTGCGCAACTGCCCGGGCAAAAAATCCGCCCTGTCCGAAAGTATAGTCAAAAACTGTCAGAAAACAGTGTTTTACCTACCCCTTTGTTTCGGAAGGATGGAAACCAACCAAAGCATGCATTCGGCCATGGCGGCCGAACCACACATCAAAGGGGATCAATCGTGAATCCAACAGCAAGCGCGGTTCTTACATTCAGCGACGCAGATCCTGAAACCGCAACCCTCGACTGGACCGCTGAGGACCAGCGCGCCGTTGACACCGCCCGTGTGTTGGCTGCCGACGCCGTGGAGAAGGTGGGCAACGGACACCCTGGTACGGCCATGAGCCTGGCTCCGGCGGCGTACCTGCTGTTCCAGAAGCTGATGCGCCACGATCCGCGTGATGCCGACTGGATCGGCCGCGACCGTTTCATCCTCTCCCCGGGCCACTCCTCCCTGACCTTGTACATCCAGCTCTTCCTTTCCGGTTACGGCCTGGAACTGAAGGACCTCGAGGCCCTCCGCACTTGGGACTCCCTGACCCCGGGCCACCCGGAGTACAAGCACACCAAGGGCGTGGAAATCACCACCGGCCCGCTGGGCCAGGGCCTGGCGTCCTCGGTTGGGTTCGCTTACTCCCAGCGCCGCCAGCGCGGCCTGTTCGACGCCGATGCTCCCGCCGGCGAATCGCCGTTCGACCACACCATCTGGGTCATCGCTTCCGACGGCGACATCCAGGAAGGTGTTACCTCCGAGGCTTCCTCCCTCGCCGGCCACCAGGAACTGGGCAACCTCGTTGTTGTCTACGATGAGAACCACATCTCGATCGAAGATGACACGGACATTGCGTTCACCGAAGACGTCCTGAAGCGTTACGAATCCTACGGCTGGCACACCCAGCGCGTGGACTGGACGCGCACGGGTGAGTACGTGGAAGACGTCCAGGAGCTCTACACCGCGCTGCTCAAGGCCAAGGCCGAGACCACCCGCCCGTCCATCATTTCGCTGCGCACCATCATCGGCTACCCGGCCCCGAAGAAGCAGAACACCGGCAAGATCCACGGCTCCGCGCTGGGCGGCGAGGAAGTCGCAGCACTCAAGGAAGTCCTGGGCTTCAACCCGGAGAAGTCCTTCGAAGTGGACCAGGCCATCCTGGCCCACGCCCGCAAGGTGGTGGACCGCGGCGCGGCTGCCCGCGAGCAGTGGGACGCTTCCTTCAACGCCTGGCAGTCCGCGAACCCCGAGGGCGCAGCACTGCTGGAGCGCATCGAGTCCAAGCAGCTCCCTGCAGGAATCGACGAGCTCTTGCCCGTGTTCGAAGCCGGCAAAGATGTCTCCACCCGCGCCGCTTCCGGCAAGGTCCTGAACGCCATTGGCCCGGCACTGCCCGAGCTGTGGGGCGGTTCCTGCGACCTGGCCGAGTCCAACAACACCACCATCGAGGGCTCGCCGTCCTTCATCCCGGCCTCCCGCTCCACGGACGCCTGGAAGGGTAACCCCTACGGACGCGTGCTGCACTTCGGTATCCGCGAGCACGCCGCTGCCTCGATCGTGAACGGCATCTCCCTGCACGGACGGACCCGCGCCTTCTCCGGGACGTTCCTGATCTTCAGTGACTACCAGAAGCCGGCCATCCGCCTGGGCGCACTGATGGGCGTCCCGTCCATCTACGTGTGGTCGCACGACTCCATTGGCCTGGGCGAAGACGGCCCGACCCACCAGCCCGTGGAGCAGCTCGCCACCCTGCGCGCCATCCCGGGCCTGGACGTTGTCCGCCCGGCCGACGCCAACGAGGTGGGCATCGCCTGGAAGACCATCCTGGAGAACCACCAGAACCCGGCAGGCATTGTCCTGACCCGCCAGAACGTCCCGGTCTTCGCCCGTGGCACCGGCGAGGCAAGCGGCGACACCTTCGCATCGCCGGCTGGTGTTGCCAAGGGTGGCTACGTGCTGGCCGAGGCTTCCAAGGGCGGCAAGACCGTTGACGCGCAGGTCATCCTGATCGCTACCGGTTCGGAAGTCAGCCTGGCCGTCGAAGCCCGCCAGGCCCTCCAGTCCGAGGGCATCGCCACCCGCGTTGTGTCCATGCCTTCCGTTGAGTGGTTCAAGAAGCAGGACGAGGCCTACCGCGAATCCGTCCTCCCGTCCTCGGTCAAGGCCCGCGTTTCCGTTGAGGCCGGCCTGTCCCTGGGCTGGCGCGAGTTTGTTGGCGACGCCGGCCGCTCCATCAGCCTCGAGCACTTCGGCGCTTCGGCCGACTACAAGCGACTCTTTACCGAGTTCGGCATCACCGCCGAAGCCGTCACCGCGGCCGCCATGGACTCCCTGGCCGCCGTCGGAAACTAACCCCTGAACCGCAGGTGCGACCGGCGGCGCGGGACGAAGCGCATACGTCCCGTGCCGCCGTCGTAACTGCCACCCGTTTGGAAGGAAGAACTTATGACCAGCGCAACTCCCACCGCACAGCTTTCCGAAGCCGGTCTTTCCATCTGGCTCGACGACCTTTCCCGCAACCGCCTCGAGACGGGCAGCCTGCGGAAGCTCATCGAGGAGAAGAACGTGGTTGGCGTGACCACCAACCCGTCCATCTTCCAGGCCGCGATCACCTCGGGCTCCGACTATGACGACGCCATCGCCGAACAGGCTGCCGCCGGTTCCAGCGTGGAAGAGACCATCTTCGAGCTCACCACCACGGACGTCGCAGCCGCTTGTGACCTGTTCGCCCCGATTGCCGCCGCCACCAACGGTGTTGACGGCCGGGTGTCCATCGAAGTCGACCCGCGCCTGGCCTGGGACACCGCAGGCACCATCGCGGAGGCGAAGGAACTGTACAAGAAGGTCAACAAAGAAAACGTCCTGATCAAGATTCCTGCCACCCTTGAAGGACTCGAGGCCATCACCGCGGTCCTGGCTGAGGGCATCAGCGTCAACGTGACCCTGATCTTCTCCCTGGACCGCTACCGCGCAGTGATCAATGCGTTCCAGGCAGGCATCAAGCAGGCCAAGGACAACGGCCACGACCTCTCCACGATCCACTCCGTTGCCTCGTTCTTCGTTTCCCGCGTGGACACCGAGATCGACAAGCGCCTCGACGCCATCGGAACCGATGCAGCCAAGGCCCTCAAGGGCCAGGCCGGTGTTGCCAACGCACGCCTTGCCTACCAGGTCTTCGAGGAGCTGTTCTCCACCGAGCGCTGGAACGTCCTGGCCCAGGCCGGCGCCCGTGCCCAGCGTCCATTGTGGGCTTCCACCGGTGTGAAAGACCCGGCGTACCCGGACACTCTCTACGTGACCGAACTGGTTGCCGCCGGCGTGGTGAACACGATGCCGGAGAAGACCCTGGATGCCACCTTCGACCACGGCGTGGCCAAGGGTGACACCCTCACGGGCACCTACCAGGAAGCCGCGAAGGTCCTCGACGCCCTCGAGAACATCGGTGTTTCCTACGACGACGTCGTTGCCCTCCTTGAGTCCGAAGGACTCGAGAAGTTCGTGGCCAGCTGGAAGGAACTGCTGGCCGACGTCGAAGGCGCACTTGCCGCCGCCCGCAAGGCCGCCTGACCCTCGCAAGCCCTCCTCCCCGGGCGCCCCTGCATCTGGCGCCCCGCGTGGAGACCCCCTGTTCCGGGGGTCTCCACGCCCTTTACTTCCCGCTCTGACCGTTCCCGAAAGGCAGGACATCATGTCCACCTCCCCACTGACGTGCTGCATCAACCCGAGCATCCTCTCGGCCGACTTCGTCAACCTCGAAGCCGAGCTGGCCCGTATCAGCAACGCCGACGCCGTGCACGTGGATGTCATGGACAACCACTTCGTGCCGAACCTGACCATTGGCCTGCCGGTTGTGGAACGGATTCAGAAAGTCAGCCCCGTGCCGCTGGACGCCCACTTGATGATCGCCGACGCCGACCGTTGGGCTCCGCTGTACGCCGACGCCGGCCTGGACTCGGTGACATTCCACGTGGAAGCTGCCATGGCCCCCATCAAGCTGGCCCGCGAACTCCGCGCACGTGGCTCCAAAGCAGGCATGGCCCTGCGCCCGGCGACGCCCGTGGAGCCGTACCTGGACATGCTGCCCGAGCTGGACATGCTGCTCCTGATGACCGTGGAACCCGGCTTTGGTGGCCAGGCGTTCCTTGACGTTGTCCTTCCCAAGATCCGCCGCGCCCGCGAAGCCGTGGACGGATCCGGCGTGAACGTTGCCATCCAGGTGGACGGCGGCATCACCGAGGAAACCATCATCCGCGCCGCCGAGGCCGGTGCCAACATCTTCGTGGCCGGCTCGGCCGTCTACGGCAAGCCGTCGCCCGCGGACGCGATCGATTCGCTGCGCACCAACGGGCAGCTCGCCTTTGCGCCGACGTCCACCCCCGAACTCCAGAAAGCCTAAGGACCACCATGCGCGTTCACATCGCAACCGACCATGCCGGGCTTGAACTCAGCTCGCACCTCATCACCGCGCTCACGAAGAGCGGCTACGAAATGGTGGACCACGGGCCTGCCTCTTACGATCCGGAGGACGATTACCCCTCCTTCTGCATTAACGCCGCGACCGCCGTCGTGAATGACCAGGCCGCAGGCGTGGACGCCTTGGGAATCGTCCTTGGCGGTTCCGGCAACGGCGAGCAGATCGCCGCGAACAAGGTCAAGGGCGTGCGCGCAGCGCTGGCCTGGAACCTGGACACGGCCGTGCTGGCGCGCCAGCACAACGATGCCAACGTGGTTGCTGTTGGCGGACGCCAGCACTCTGTGGAGGAAGCCACGGAGCTGATCAAGGCGTTCCTTGCGGAGCCGTTCACCAATGCCGAACGCCACGAACGCCGGATCGGCAAGATTGCCACCTACGAGACCACCGGCGTCGTAGCCAACTAACCCGCTTAGCCCAAGCCCAGCCTAGGAGCCACCTTGCCCATTGCAACCCCAGAGATTTACTCGGAGATGATCGACCGCGCGAAGACGTCAGGGTTCGCCTACCCTGCGGTCAACGTGACGTCGTCGCAGACCTTGAATGCTGCGATCCGCGGTTTCGCCGAGGCCGAATCCGACGGCATCATCCAGGTTTCCACCGGTGGTGCGGCGTACTGGTCCGGTGCGTCGGTGAAGGACATGGTGGCGGGCTCGTTGGGCTTCGCGGCGTTCGCCCGCGAGGTTGCCAAGAACTACAACGTCAACATCGCCCTGCACACGGACCACTGCCCGCAGGACAAGCTTGAGGGCTTTGTCCTCCCGCTGCTGGCCGCATCCGAGGAAGCCGTCAAGGCCGGCAAGGACCCCATCTTCAACTCCCACATGTGGGACGGCTCGCACGAGACCCTGGAAGACAACCTGCGCATCGGCCGCGAACTGCTGCAGCGTGCGGCTGCCGCCAAGATCATCCTCGAAGTCGAAATCGGCACCGTGGGTGGCGAGGAAGACGGCGTGGAGAACGAGATCAACGAGAAGCTCTACACCACCACTGAAGATGCCTTGGCAACCATTGAGGCCCTGGGCGCCGGCGAGAACGGCCGTTACCTGACCGCTCTGACCTTCGGCAACGTGCACGGCGTGTACAAGCCGGGCAACGTCCAGCTCCGCCCGGAACTGCTCCAGCAGATCCAGGCCGAGGTGGGCGCGAAGATCGGCAAGGACAAGCCGTTCGACCTGGTGTTCCACGGCGGATCCGGTTCCTCCGAGCAGGAGATCGCCGAGGCCGTGTCCCATGGCGTGATCAAGATGAACATCGACACAGACGTGCAGTACGCGTTCACCCGCCCGGTGGCCGGCCATATGATCGCCAACTACGACGGTGTGCTGAAGGTCGACGGCGGTTTGGGCAACAAGAAGACCTACGATCCCCGCGTCTGGGGTGCTTCGGCTGAAGCCGGCATGGCAGCACGAATCGTCGAGGCCGCCCAGCAACTCGGATCGGCGGGAAAGACCTTCGCGTAACTTTTGCAGCAAACGGAGCTACCCCCGCGTACGCCCGTAAAATTGTGATCCATTGGACTGCGGTTTTTGGTCAGCCGAAACGTCGTCCCTGAGCAACCGGAAAGGAGCACCGATGGCTAGTCGTGCTTCTTTCCGGTTGTTGCGTACCGGGATGATTTCTTCGCTCATCATCGGCCTGGCGTCCGGGGGACACCTCGTCGGCGGGGGAGCCCTTCCCGAGCCTGCGATTCTCCTGGGTTTGTGTGCCTTGACGGTGTTGCCGGTATCCATTCTCACCACGTTCCGGCTGTCTCTCCCTGTTTTGTTGGCCCTCCTTGGCGGCGGGCAGGCATGGTTGCACTGGGCCTTCCACTCGCTCTCTGCGGTAAGCTCCGGCGGGCCCGTGGCTGGCGGCCACGCACACCACGCCTCCGGAATGGCCGTTGACGCCCTTGGTGCCTCCGGTGCGGTTCAAGGCTCTACCGACTGGAACATGTTTGCCGCCCACGCGGTGGCCACCGTGGTGACAGCCGTGGTGCTGGCCCGTGGCGAGCAGGCGCTCTGGGCGTTGTCGGCGTGGCTCCGGCCCCTGATCACGCTCCTTGAGCCTTTCGTGATTGTCCCCGCACGGGTCCCCGGACCTGTCGCGGCACCGATCGTCCTCCCGCGGCACCAGTTGGTCCGCCGCATGCCCGCACGGCGGGGTCCACCGGCGATGATGCCCGCCGTCTGAGACCCTCGCACGTTCAGTTCGCAGGACACAGGCGGCACAGTTACCGGCCCGGCCAATCCGGGACCCGGACTCCCACCTTTTCTGTGAAAGGCATCCAGCCATGAAGACCTCCATTCGCCGTACCCTCAAGTCCGTTTCCGTTGCTGCCCTCGCCGCAGGGATGCTTGCCGCCGGCGCCGCCACGGCCTCCGCGCACGTCCACGTGGACCCGGAAAGCACCACAGCGGGCGGCTACACCCACCTGACGTTCAGCGTCCCCAACGAATCCGCCACGGCCAAGACCAACAAGCTCGAAGTTGCGCTGCCCACGGACACTCCGTTCAACTCCGTCTCCGTGAAGCCCGTGGAGGGCTGGACCGCCCAGGTGGTCACTGCCGACCTGCCCAAGCCCGTCACGGTCAACGGCGCAACGGTCACCAAGGCTCCGGGTTCCGTGGTGTGGACCGCCGACGACGCCCACCAGATCGGCCAGAACGAGTACCAGACGTTCTCCATCTCCGTTGGTGTGCTGCCCGACGCCGGCACCACCATCACGTTGCCCGCCAAGCAGAGCTACACGGACGGCACGGTTGTTGCCTGGGACGAGAAGACGGTTGAAGGACAGGACGAGCCGAAACACCCGGCGCCCTCCTTCGTGACCACGGCCAAGACCGCCGGTTCGGATGACCACCACGCCGCGGCTACCGCTTCTGCGACGCCGGCCCCGGCTTCCGCGACGACGCCCGCCTCTGATGGAGGTTCGACGGCGGGATGGTTCGGTCTTGCTGCGGGATTGGTGGGACTTGCCGCGGGCGTGACTGCCCTGGCCCGTACCCGCCCCGCGAAGCGCTAACCCGCTAGCCCTCTACCCGAGCACCCTCCACTCCACCCCGCGCCGCGCGCCCACCCAACCCCCGCGCCCCCACCCAACTGAGTCGCAGTTAAGCGCGTTTTGAACCCTCAAAACGCGCACAAATGCGACCCAGTTGGGTAAACCACGCGCCCGAGTCGCGCCGCGCCGCCGTCGTGCTTTCAAGTGCGGCTGCCACGCGCTTTTGCAGCACCCTCGGCGCCGCTGGCTCGCTTCCGGATTCCGGGTGCTTGCCGCGCGCCCGAGTCGAACCGTCGCCGCCGTCGTGCGTTGACGCGCCACCATCTTCCTTAAGGAAAATCCCATGACTCTTCTCGCCAAGCCCCCAGTCGGGGCCTCCAACACACCATCCCCACATCCTGAGCACACGCCGCCCCACAGCGGTTGGTTCCGGGCCTTCCTGCTCCGGCTCCATTTCTACGCCGGGATCCTCGCCGGGCCGTTCCTCTTGGTTGCGGCGCTGAGCGGCGGTCTGTACGCCATGGCACCGCAATTGGAGCCGGTCCTTTATGCCAAGGAGTTGCGCGTCCCGGCCGTTGCGAACCCGCTGCCGCTGTCCACCCAGGTCAAAGCGGCCATGGACTTGGCCGGCGGCGCGGTTCCCGTCACCGTGCGCCCGGCGCCGGGGCCGGAAGACACCACCCGGGTGTTGTTTGCTGACCCGACCTTGGCAGAATCGACGTACCGGACCGTCTTCGTTGACCCCGGTACAGCCGAAATCCGCGGCGACCTGCCTACCTACGGCAGCAGCGGTTCGATGCCCATCCGGACGTGGATCTCCAACCTTCACCGTTCGTTGAACCTGGGCGAGCCCGGGCGGATCTACAGTGAGCTCGCGGCGTCGTGGCTGTGGGTGATTGCCCTGGGCGGACTGCTGCTGTGGATCGAGCGCATCCGCCGCAAACGCCAGGGTGCACCGCGAAAGCGGACCGGCCGAGCCCGTACCGTGTGGCTGCACGGCACCACGGGAACCGTGATGCTCCTGGCCTTCCTGTTCCTCTCGGCCACTGGCCTGACGTGGTCCGCGAACGCAGGGGCCAACGTAGGTACGCTGCGGACAGCCCTCGACTGGACCACCCCGAGCCTCAAGATGTCGCTGACAGGGGAAGAAACGACGGCGGGCGGTGACCACTCGGGCCACGGAACCGCTGGCGCTGGTGGCAGTACGGGTGCGGTCCAGCAAACCTTCAATCCAGCCTTATTTGATTCCGTGACCAGTGCCGCCCGCGCAGACATCGTGAAGGCACCGATGGTCGACATCAAGCCCTCCACCAAGCCGGGAACGGCGTGGTCGGTGACTGAGGCGGGGAGGGAGTGGCCGGCGTCGGCCAGTGCCGTGGCCGTCGATCCGTCCACCGGGCAGGTCACCAACCGCCTGGACTTCAACGACTTCAATCTCGCCGCGAAGCTCACCCGTTGGGGGATCGCAGCGCATATGGGGCTGTTGTTCGGGCTCGCGAACCAGTTGCTGCTTTTGGCTGTGTCACTGGGCTTGGCGGCCATGGTGGTGTGGGGCTACGTGATGTGGTGGAGGCGGCGTCCCACCCGCGGCGGCTCTTTGGCAGTGGGCCGGGCTGCTCCCCGTGGTGCGTTCCTGCGGGGGCATTGGGTGGGCGTCCTTGCCGCTATCACGGTGATGGTGGCCGTGGGATTCTTCCTGCCCTTGCTGGGCTGGAGCTTGCTGGTGTTCGTTGTTGTGGATGCCGTGGTGGGCGAACTCCGACGCCGGGAGAGGCCTGCCCGAAGGGATAGCATAAAACAGTCCTGATTGAGGGTTTTAGCTTCGATGGATACCGCGCAGGATGGATAGCAACCCGCGGAATCCATCCACCAGCAGCCGCACAGAAGCGGTGCCAGCAGAAAGGCAGAGCCACATGGCCACTACATTCCAGCCCAAGGAACTCTTCGAGACGGACCTCGAGAAGTCCCTACTTGGCCAGCCGTTCGCCGAGGTCCTGGGCGACGACATCGCGGTGCGCATGGCAGTCCCCTTCGCCAGCGACGATTCCCGCATCCTCTCCGGCGTGTGGGAAGCAGCCCCGGGGCTGTCCCGCTGGGAGTTCCTGGAGCGCGGCGAAGTAATCCACGTCCTTGAAGGCCGCATGGTTGTCACCGAAGACGGCAAGGAGCCCGTCACCGTCGAGGCCGGCAATGCAGCCTTCTTCCCCATTGGTTGGCAGGGCACGTGGGACATCAAGGAGCGCATCCGTAAGTTCTTCGTGATCTTCAACTCCTGATCACCTCTTCATCGCAGCACACCCTCACAACGCGAACGACGGCGGGAGCCTCCCGCCGTCGTTCGCTGTGCTTGGGTGGTCATCGCGTGGGCGTGCCGCCACCACCCACTTTGGCTTCCACCCGGGCCGACACCCCGTTAAATCACGGCATGCCGCCGGGGTTGGCGGCCAAAGTAGGTGGGGACGGTACGGGGATCGCCCAAACTTCCGCAAAGTTGGTTACATTCTTCTGACTGCCGGACATTAACCGGCTATGAGCGTGAAGACGGATCAAGGAGATCGTGTGGAGTCGGCCAGGGAGAAGCATTTCCTGGCAGCACACGCGGCCTGCCACGACAAGGTCTATAAGTATTTCCGCCGCCGGACAAAGGGGGCGTCCACAGCCGAGGATCTCTGCGCGGAGGTGTTCAGGATCGCGTGGGAGAAGACCCGCCAGGACCAGGAACTTCCCGTGCTGGTGGTGTTCGGCATCGCCAGGAACGTCCTCCGCAACCACTACCGTTCGGACCTGCGTTCCCGAAACCTGACACAGCACTTGGAGCTGCAGCGAACGCACGTGCTGGGCTCCGACGATGAGGGGGTCCGGGAAGCGCTTGACCGCCTCAAACCGGACGAGCGCGAGGTGCTTCTCCTGACGTACTGGGACGGATTCACCTCCGCCGAAGTCGCAGAGCTGCTCCAGCTGACCGCGACGGCGGTCCGGATGCGGCTGCACCGGGCCCGGAAAGAACTCAGCCGGCTGCTTCAGGCCGACCATGCCGCAGAGGAAGTCAACGAATGAGCGCCAAGCAAGCCCTCGAGCGACTGGCCGCAGCAGATCCTGCCTTTGACGTGACCGAAGACGAGTTGGCCCGGAGCAGGGAGAAGAGCCTCGCTGTGAGGTTCTCCGACGCGGAGCAACTCACCGTGACGGGTTCCGTTGAAGACTTCCGGAAGCAGCCGACTAACAGGCGGTTCCGGCTGGCGGCGGGGGTGGGCCTGGTGGCGGCAACGGCGGCCGTGGTTGCCGGCGTTGCTGTGTCCGGGGTGTTTGCGCCACAACCAGAGGAGGCTGCGCCGGTGGCCACCCAGCCGGTTGCAACGTCGTCGCCCGACTCCAACGAGCTTCCGCCCCTGCCGGAACTCACCGGCCGGATGCCAACGTTCGACCATCACATAGTTACGGGCAGCAATGGCACCAAGGCCGCCGTCGCCAACGACCCGCCAGCAGACCTCCACATGCAAGCCCTGAACAGCGGGACGCTTGGCTTGAACAGCGCCGGGTGCCTGGTCAGCGAAGGCAACGAGGGCGCCCTCATCTTCCCCCAAGGGACACAAATTACTGATACGGGCGTGGTCTTTCCCAACGGCACCGAGTTGAAGATTGGCGACGCGTTCGCATTCGGAGGCGGGGGTGGGGACGTCGATCCGGGGCCCTGCGCTCCCAGCGGATGGGCCTTCCTCGTCCAGAACTGGGACCCGGTCCGGTAAGCGCCCGCCCTCTTCGGCGGCCTCAGGGTTCACCAACAACAGTGCCCGACGTCGGCACTCACCCGGGTGCCGACGTCGGGCGCGTCCCCAACTCAGTGGCAGGTGACGGCTCAAAACGGCATCAACTGCGACTCAGTTGGCTGACCCCGCGGCCGGTTCCTCCTCTACGGGTTCCGGCTCCCGCAGCACCAAAGCCGTGCCCTGGTGCGGACCGAGCTCGAGGAAGAAGCTGTGCAGGTCGTCCACTTGGCCCACGTCCGTGCTGCTGAAGAGGTCGTGGACAGTGGCCCCCGGAACCAGGTGCGGGGATTGGATGCTGCCGGCGATGTCCTGGTCCGAGAAGTTCAGCACCGTGACTTCCAGGTTCCCGTCACCGAGCTGGTTGACCAGCACCAGGAGGGCGCGGTTGGACACGTCCGGCACGTCCAGGAGCGTGCTGGTGGCGATGCCGGAGGTCTCGCGGACGCGAAGGATTTCCTGCAGCCGGCGCGCGTAGGAATCGGGGTCCTTGAGTTGCTCCGGCAAGGAACCGTAAAGGCTGCGTGCCCGGGGCATGCCTGCCGCGGACCTCACAGCGTCCGGACGGGTGCCCATGAGGTCGTGTGCGCCACGGTTGATCCAGCGGGTATCGCCCTGCGCGGTCAGTTCGCCCACCACGTCGCGGGGAAGGGCGATGATGCCGGTGAGGTCCCATCCGGAGAGGGCGAAAACGCCGGGCTGCAGCGCGTTGTACATGGACAGGAGCACGTGGACATCGCGGATTTGGGCCTCTTGTTCGGGTGTAACAGAGTCCGGATCCTGAATGCCGATCGCGGCCATGATGAAGCTCGCGGTGGTGCAGGCGATGCCGTTGGTGGTGAACAGCGCGTTGTAGGGGCCGCTCTCGCCGGTCAGGCGCTCGCGGAGAGTCTGCTGGACCTTCTCCGCAACCTCGGCGCCGGTCAGCTCCTCGCCCCCGAGCTCGAACACGTCATCACGGTGGCCCGCGGCGAAGTGCAGGAGCTCGTAGGTGAGCTCGTCGTGGTTTTGCAGGGCGTGGACCAAGGACGCCTGGTCCACGCCGATTTCCATGGCCAGGCGAAGGGTCAGCCGGAGGAACTCGGTATCGCCCGTGACCAGGGAGTAGTGGTACGCGGGGCGGGTGATGAAGTCGTAGGAAAGGTCCGCGCCGGCCTCGGACTGGGCCTTGATGTCATCGATGGTGAGGTTGAGCTCCTGGAAGGAGAACCCACCCACCTTGCGGATCATGGACCCGATCAGTTGGTTCGCGGCCTCGGACAGCGGGTGGCCTTCGGACCAGCCGGGCTGTTCTTCCGCGCTCTTCTCCACGCCCAGGAAACCGTTGGCATCCAGGCGAAGGGCACCCGTGCCCAGGTCCAGCAGCGAGTGCAGGGCATCGCCGACCACCAGGCGCATGCCGGCGAAGGTTGGATCCAGCCAGTTGATGGACGGTTGCCCGGCCTTGAAGTAATGCAGGTACACCCAGCGGCGAACCTGGCCCGTGGTGTCGGCGACGGGTCGGGTGGCGCTCCAGTTGGTTTCCTTGACGCCGGGTTCGTAGAAGATCACGCGCTGCAGCCGGCCAATGATGTACCCGGCCTGCTGAAGTGCTTGTTCGGCTTCGGGGCTGATATTCACCGAGTCCTTGCCCTCGGGAACGTCCGGAAGCAGGTGCCAGTCCTCCTCGGGAATATCCACCATGTGATAGATCCCGGGGTAGTCGCGGAAGTTCATCTCGGCCAGCCGGAAGTCGGCGCCCTTGCCCGTGTGCCCGGGGACAATGTCGTCGATCACCGTGCCATCGTGCTCGGCGGCGATCTCGCACATCTGGCGGAACTCCTCTTCCGTGCCGAACGCGGAGTCGATTGCCATGCTGATCCGGTCAAAGTGCCCGTCGACACTCGGGGTCTGGGACCAGCCGCTGATGCCGCCGGCCAGTTTCACGGGGCCTGTGTGGAGGCCGCGGATGCCGATCTCGCGGAAGGCCTTCCACAGTTCCGGGTCTCCCAAGGCGGCCAGGAACGACTGGTTCTCGCGGGTGATGAAAGACAGTGGATAGGCCGTGAACCACACTGGTGCCTTCTCAACGGCTGCCCTCGGGTTGGGCCGGGCATAGGCGTTCTGCCACATGCTCGCCTGGCCGGACAGTTGCCGCGCCATGGTGTTCGCGTCCCCCAGCATGGACTGGTTCCGGAGCCAGTCCACGTACGTTTTGTTGAGGCCGTCAAACTCCAATGAGGGCCGGGCTGCAAAGAATTGACGACGGCGGGCGATCGGCCTGAGTGCCTTGGGGCGGGCGGGGTAGAACTGCTCGTCGAAGGTGATCTCGGCGGCCTGGGTCTCTTCAGTTGCTTCCTCGGCCGCTGATTCGGCCGATGGATCCGGTGCCTGTACAGGTTCCACGGGCGTCTCCGCCGGTCCCTCGCTGGTTTCCGACACACTCTCGCTGACTACAGGCTCCCGCACAGCTTTCTCCTTTACGTGGCCGCCGCGTCAACGGCGACCGTCCGAGGGGTCGTTCAAGAGGTCACGTACCCGGTATGGCCGGGCGTCTTCATGCTAAGCATCCTTGGCAGCTCTTTGTCGACCTTGGGGAGAAGTGAGTCTTCACGGAAGCAGACGCAGCCATGTAGCCAGCCGTTGATGGTGCGGGCGCGAACTCGAACCCTGGACGGGTTATCCACATAGCGATCCTCGCGCCAGCTGAGACCGCGCCCACTCGATTGGCTGCTGCAGTGATCGCCATGTACAACCCTCGCCGCAACCGCGAAGCTTAAGGAACGCAACCGGGGGAGCTCTCATGTATAAGGCGCCGAGCAAGGAGGCCACAGACACGTGGCTGGACCGCGGGTTCTTCGTCCTCGGCGGTATCGGGGCGGTGTGGCTCGCTTTCCTCCTGGTGGGCGAAAGCTTCCAACTCGGCTGGGGCCAGCTCTGGTCCTGGCTCGTCTTCTGGGCGTTCCTGGCCTACCTGCTCCTGCCACGCCTGCACCGGATCCTGACCACCATCTACGTGCCCGGCTATTTCATTGGCCGTGCCCGAACCAGTGATGGCCTGCTGGGGGATCCCGTGAACGTGGCGCTGCTCGGTACGGAACGCCAGGTCCACGCCATCATGCGCCGCGCGGGCTGGACCATCGCGGACGACGTCACGTTCGCCAGCAGCCGCCGGATCATCAGTTCCACCATCCTGCGGCAGAGCTATGAGCAAGCGCCGGTCAGCCCCCTGTATCTCTTCGACCGGCAACAGGACTTCGCGTACCAGCAGGAAGTGGACAACAACCCGGGCAAACGGCATCACGTCCGCTTTTGGCGATGCCCCGACGGCTGGATGCTGCCGGGCGGGCACAAGGTGGACTGGTTGGCTGCCGGAACCTATGACCGCAGCGTGGGATTCTCCCTCTTCACGCTCCAGATCACGCACAAGATCGAGCAGAACACCGACGTGGAACGCGATCACATTGTCCGGACCGTCTCAGAGGGCGAACCCTCCGTCCGCGTTCACGTCATCAAGGACTTCTCCACGGGCTACCACTCGCGCAATGGCGGCGGCGATTCCATTTCTACGGACGGCGACCTGCCCGTCGTCGACGCCCGCCCTGTCTCCATCCCCGAAAGCGACGTGCCCAGGCAGACTGACAGCCGCGACCGCCGTCCGGCACCCACCACCATGGGCGCTGTCCTGGTGGTGGTCAGGGCACTGGCGGCACTCGCGCTCGCCGTCACCCTTTTTACTTCGTCCGACGTTTTCGCCGATCTCACCCTTGGTGACGCCCCGGCCGACCCGGAAACCACGACGGCGGCAGTCACCATCGTGGGGATAGTTGTGTTGGTGTTCGGGCTGGGGGAGGTGTTCCTCGCGTGGCGGATCTTCCTGGGGAGTAATGGGGCACGGGTGATCGCCATGGGTTTGAGCTCGGTCTCCATCCTGGTCCAGGCGATCGACGCTTCCACGGGGACCACCAGCATCACCCTCGAGGCCGGACTTGCGGGCCTGGCCACAGACATCCTGGTGCTGCTGGCCTTGTCCAGCCAGCGTGCGCGGATCTTTGCGAAGCGCCAGCGGGTGCCCGCCGTCCCAGCTCTTCCCATGAAAACATCGCAGCCCCGCTAGGGCGTGTCATCTTTAGGAGACACGCCCTAGCCTCCGCTCCGCGTTTGGGTGTACCGCCACCACTGACTTTGACGCCGTGTGCACGCGAGTTCGCGGGAAAAATGCGGCGTGTTGGTCGGGTTGGCTTTCGAAGTGGGTCGTGGCGGCGCACGGCCCTCAGCCAACCGCCCCTTGAACCCCCGACGGCGGCACCCAAGTCGAGTGCCGCCGTCGGCCGGGCCTCCACCACCGACATTGACGCCGTGTGCACGCGAGTTCGTGGGAAGGTGCGGTGTGTTGGCCGGGCTGGCGTTCAATGTGGGTCGTGGCGGCTCACCGCCCTCAGCCAGCCACCCATTGAACCCCCGACGGCGGCACCCAAGTCGAGTGCCGCCGTCGCGTGGGCCTTCACCACCGACTCTGAAGTCGGGTGCCGCCGTCGGCCGGGCCTCCACCACCGACATTGACGCCGTGTGCACGCGAGATCGTGGAAGGTGCGGTGTGTTGGCCGGGCTGGCGTTCAATGTGGGTCGTGGCGGCTCACCGCCCTCAGCCAGCCACCCATTGAACCCCCGACGGGGGCACCCAAGTCGAGTGCCGCCGTCGGCCGCCTTTTCGGCAGGTGAGAGAGGATCCTGCGGAAGGGGGTGTTCGGTGAGAGAGGGTCAGGCGGTGACGGCGAGGGCGTCGATTTCCACCAGCATGACCTCGTGTGGGAGGTCGACGAACACCGTGGTGCGGCTCGGGAGCAGGCCGCTGGGGACGTTTTCGCGGATGAACTCGCCGTAGACCTCGTTCATGGCGGCGAAGTCGTCGCGGGTGGTGAGGTACACGCGGAACATGATGACGTCTTCAACGGAGGATCCGCCGGCTTCGAGGATGGCCTTGACGTTCTCCAGGGTGCGTCGGGTCTGCACGCGGACGTCGCCGTCGCCGATGTACTGGTTGGTGGCGGGGTCCATGGGGCCCTGGCCGGAGACCTGGAACATGCCGCCCTTCTTGATTCCCTGGGAGAACACGTGTGCCGGGGCGGGGGCGTTTTCGGTGAGTACTACGGTCTTTTCACTCATGCTGAGTTCCTTTCGTGGCTGATCCAGCCGAGGTCGTTGGAGATGGCCTCGGTGCTGGCTTTGAGGTCGGGCAGCAGCTCAAGCAATCCTTCATAGCTGAGCATTACTACCGGTACCGAACAAGAGGCTGCGGCAACCACGGCACCGCTGGCGTCGCGGATGGGGGCCGCGATGCAGTGCACGAAGGCCTCGTGCTCGGCGTTGTCGTGGGCCCAGCCTTGTTCCTTGACCAGTTCCAGCTCCGCCAGGAGGGCGGAGGGGGAGGTCAGGGTGTTTTCGGTGACTTTGACGTAATCCAACCCCGCGGCGATCTTTTCCTGCCGGCTGCGCGGCATGTCCGCGAGGAGGACCTTGGACACAGCGGCCGAGTGCAGCGATGCAGTGAGGCCGATGCGCGAGTACATGCGGACGGGGTGGTGCGATTCGAACTTGTCGATGTACACCACCTCGTTCCCTTCGAACGCCGCGAGGTGCACGGTGTGCCCCGTGCGGCCATTCAAATCCGCCAGGTGGGGGTGGGCCACCTTGCGGATGTCCCGCTGCTCCAGGGCAAGGGACGAGAGTTCAAAGAGCTTTGAGCCGAGCATGAACTTCTGGTCGTCGTCGCGGACCACCAGGCGTTTCTCCTCGAGGGCGTGCAGGAGCCGCATCACCGTGGTTTTGTGCACGGAGGCCTTGGACGAGAGCTCGTCCAGTGTTGCTGGTTTCGCGGCGAGTTCGCCAAGCAGGTCGATCGCCCGCATCAGGCTCTGGCTCAAAGTGTCACGCTCCGGTTCTGGTGTTGAATTGTCCCTCTTCAACATGGATAGCAGCCCAGTCCTGACCCGAAGAATCGAGGATTGCCGAGAGCTGCTCCGCGGGCGGCAAGGGCCCGCGGTCACCGTGCACGGTCAGGGTGCAGGCGGCGGCTACGTGGCCGCGACGGAGGCTTTCCTTTTGGCCGAGCCCGTAGAGAAGGCCGCTGAGGTAACCGGCTGCGAACGAGTCACCGGCGCCAACAGGCTCGACGACGGACACGGACAGCGCGGGCACTTCCTCGCGGGTGCCACTGCGGTCGAGCGAGATGGCGCTAATGGCCTCGTTTTTGATGACGAGCACCTTCGGGTCCGGCAGGAGGCGGCGGAGTGCGGCTTCGTCATTGGTGCCGAAGGCCGGTTCGGCTTCGTCTTTCCCAACAAGCACGACGTCGGCCAGGTTCGCCAGCCGCTGCAGGACGCCGCGGTCTTGTCCAGCCCAAAGGGGAGCCCGCCAGTTGACGTCGAAGCTGATGGTCTTGCCGTTGCGAGGTGCCGTCAGCAGGGCCTCCAGCAGCGACAAGCATTCCGGGGAGAGTGCCGCCGTGATGCCGCTCAGGTGGATGAGCGAGGCGTTTTCCAGCAGCGAGGCCACGGCGGAGTTCTCCAGGAAGGATCGTCCCATGGCCGAGGCTGCGGAACCTTGCCGGTAGTACAGGACTGAGCTGCCGCCGTCGGGGTCTGACTCCTGGGCGGGGACCTTCACGTACACGCCGGTGGGCCGTGCGGAGTCGACTTCGACGCCCGTGACGCCTACCCCGTGGTCCCGAAGTTCGTTGAGGATTCGCGTGCCGAAGCCGTCGTGGCCCACCCGGCTCACCCAGTGCGTGTCCAGGCCCATGGCTGCGAAGCCCATGGCGACGTTGGACTCCGCGCCACCGATTCCGCAGTGGAGGTCCGTGGCCAAGTGCAGGGGGACCGCCTGGGCAGGGGTCAGCATGGCCATGGTCTCGCCAATACAAACAGCAGACAGCATGTAACTCCCGTACCCGATCAGTGCGTTTTCCGCGTTGTTTTCGCCGCGGGACACGTCGATCCGCGGGGGTTTGAGGGCCCCTGCGGATCGATGCCGCGGCCTTGACTCTCAATCCGCCACCATGTTAGACATATCACCAGCAGCTTTGCAACCAGCGTTGCAAAATACGCAACGCAAGCGAAATCGCAGCAGCAGCGAACACATAACCCCGCCGCCCCAAAGACGCAGCACCGCGAAGGGAATCAACGCGTGAACACTCCCGAAGCAATCTCGGCCTCCGCCGTGGCAGCCTTGGCCAACCGCCAGCTCGATTGGCGGCACAAAGCCGTGCCCGCAACGGCCAACGGGACCACGCACGCGGAGTTCCTCGCCGACAAGCACACGCTGGCCGATTTCCAGACCCCGTTGCTCACGCTCGACGCCCGCGCCCTCGAAGCCAATGCGGACCGGCTTGCGGCCTGGTGTGCGGAGCGCGGCGTCCTGCTGGCACCTCACGGCAAGACCACCATGTCCCCGCAGCTCTGGGACAAACAGCTCAGCCGCGGAGCATGGGGGATCACGCTGGCCAACTTTGCCCAACTCCGCGTGGCCCGCGAGTTCGGGGTGCAGAATCTGCAGCTTGCCAACAGCCTCACCGACCCGCACGCGATCCAGTGGGTCGCGGACCAGGACTCCACCATCGTGTCCTGGGTGGACTCGGTCGGGACCGTCGAACTGATCGAAAGCACCCTCGCCGGCACAGACTCAGTGCTGGAGGTCCTGGTGGAGCTCGGTGCCCACGGCGGCCGCACGGGTGCCCGCGGTGTTGGCGCCGCGATGGACGTCGCCCGGGCAGTGGCCGCGTCGGAGCACCTCCGCTTGGTGGGCGTCAGCGGCTATGAGGGCTCGCTCGCGCACACAGCGGACGACGCCGGGCTGGCGGCCGTCCGCGGCTACCTCGCCGACATGCGGCTGCTTCACGAGGAACTGCTCGCCGCCGGGTTGTACGGCTCGGGGTCAGTGATCATCACGGCAGGCGGCAGCGCTTACTTCGATGACGTGGTCACAGTTCTTGCCCCGGTGATCAGCACAGGGGCCGAAACCGGGGGTCCGTCAGTGGACCTCATGATTCGCAGCGGCGCCTACATCATCCACGACGACGGCTTCTACCGCGGTATCTCGCCGTTTTCCCGCGAAGGTGACGCACCCTTCAAGGCCGGAATGCATGGCTGGGCGCGGGTCGTTTCCCAGCCGGAACCGGGCCTGGCCATCCTCGACGCCGGCAAGCGCGACCTCCCCTTCGACGAGGGCCTTCCCGAGCCGCAGTTCATCGGCCCGGTGCTCGGCGGACCCATGGAACCCCTGGTCGGCGCGGAGATCACGTCCGTGAATGACCAGCATTCCTTCATGACCTTCGATCCCGAAACCACCACGGTCCGCCCCGGAGACGTCGTCCGGCTGGGCCTGTCCCACCCGTGCACCGCCTTCGACAAGTGGACCATCATCCCCGTGCTGGCTAGCAGCGAGCCCGGCGAGGCCGGAAACGCAGGTGACCAATCCGTCGTCGACCTCATCCATACCTTCTTCTAGGACCAACCATGAAGACCCTCATCAGCAACGCCACCTTGGTGGACGGAACCGGAGCGGACCGCCGCCCGGCGGACGTCCTCTTGGACGGTCCGGTGATCGCCGAGATCGCCGACGCCGGCAGCCTCACCTCCGCGGGCACGGGCGCGGACCGAGTCATCGACGCCATGGGCCTGGTCCTGAGCCCGGGGTTCATTGACATGCACGCCCACTCGGACCTGCAGTTGTTGGTTAACAAAGACCACTACGCCAAGCTCAGCCAGGGCGTCACCACGGAATTGCTCGGCCAGGACGGGCTCTCCTACGCCCCGGTGGACGACGCCACGCTGGCCGGTGTCCGGGAGAAGATCGCGGGTTGGAACGACAACCCTTCGGACTTCGACTGGAATTGGCGGACCGTGGGGGAGTACCTGGACCGCCTGGACACTGTGGATGATGCCGGACGCATTGCCACCAACGCCGCCTACCTCGTCCCGCAGGGAACCGTCCGCGCGATGGTGATGGGCTTCGCCGAGGGAGACCCGACGCCGGAGCAGCAGCAGGAAATGCAGGACGTCATCCGTACGGCGGTGGAGGAAGGCGCCGTGGGCATGAGTTCCGGGCTGACCTACACGCCGGGCATGTACGCGCAGACCGAGGAACTCGCTGGACTGTGCCGCGTTGTTGGCGAATTGGGCGGCTTCTACGCTCCGCACCACCGTTCCTACGGGAAGGGCGCACTCGATGCCTACGCAGAGATGATCGGGCTCAGCCGTGAGACGGGATGCGCCCTGCACTTGTCCCACGCCACCATGAACTTCGCCGAAAACAAGGGCCGTGCCGGGGAACTCCTGGACCTCATCGATGAGGCGCTGGAGCAAGGCGTGGACATCACCCTGGACACCTACCCCTACCTCCCCGGTGCCACCACACTGAGTGCGATCCTGCCGAGCTGGGCGTCGTCCGGCGGAACGGAGGCCACCCTGGACCGCCTGGCCGACCCCGAAACAAGGGCACGCATCCGCGAAGCCGTGGAGATCTACGGTTCCGACGGCTGCCACGGCGTGGTCGCAGAGTGGGACACCCTGGAGATCAGCGGTGTCCAGAACCCTGCGCTGGCAGGCCATGTGGGCAAGACCATCAAGGACATCGCCGCGGAGACCGGGGAAGAACCGTTCGACGTGTTCGCCCGGATCCTCACCGAGGACCGCCTGGGCACCGGCATCCTGCAGCACGTGGGCCACGAGGAAAATGTGCAGGCCATCATGAAGCACCGCACGCACACCGGTGGCAGCGACGGATTGTTGGTCGGGGCCAAGCCGCACCCGCGCGCGTGGGGTACGTTCCCCCGCTACCTCGGCCACTACTCCCGGGACCTCGGATTGCTCAGCCTCGAAGAGACTGTCCATCACCTCAGTGGCCGGCCCGCCGCACGACTCAAGCTCCACAACAGGGGACTGGTCCGCGAAGGGTTCGCCGCCGACGTCGTACTTTTCGATCCGGAAACCATCCGCGATACCGCCACGTTCGAGAATCCCCGCCAAGCCGCCAGAGGCATCGAGTTCGTGTTCGTCAACGGCACAGCAGCGATCGACGGCGGCAAACCCACCGGCGCGCGCGCCGGCCGCGCCCTCCGCAGGCAGGCTAACGGCCTCACAAGGGAAGACGCGCCCAACCAGGAAAGAAGCCAATGACCCCCGAAGAATTCGTCCAGCAGCTCGAAGTCGACCGCACCCTCGCGGTGGTCCGGGCACCCTCCATCACGGACGCCGCGGACCTGTGCCGGGCACTGGCCCAGGGCGGCATCCGGAGTGTCGAACTGACCTTCACCACGCCGGATGCGCTCAAGCACGTCCAGCGCGCGGCGGAAACGGCAGCGGACCACGGCGCCGCCGTCGGAATCGGCACGGTCATGACCGGCGACCAGGCCCGCGCAGCGATCGACGCCGGGGCGCAGTTCCTGGTGACCCCCGGACTCCGGCCCGAGGTCGCCGCGGTTGCCGCGGCGGCGGGAATCCCGTTCAGCCTCGGCGCCATGACCCCCACGGAAGTGGCGCAGGCCCTGGACCTCGGCTCCGCTGCCGTCAAGATTTTCCCCGCCCGGCAGCTCGGCCCGGCGTACCTGAAGGATCTGCAGGGGCCCTACCCGGGCATCCGGCTGCTTCCTTCCGGAGGCATCGACGCCTCCAACGCCAAGAGCTACCTCGACGCCGGTGCTGCCGCAGTCTGCTGCGGCATCAGCGTGGTCCCGCCCGCAGCCGTTGCTGCCGGCGACTGGGCAGACATCGCGGCACGTGCCGCCGCCTTCACCGGCACCCTCAAGTAGGACCCACCTAGAAAGTAACGTCCATGAATGAATTCCTCGACTGGCTGCGGCACGATACCGTCGGCCTGCTCCTCCTGGCAGGCGCCGGCATCGCGCTCCTGCTGTTCCTGATCATCAAGGTCAAGCTCGAACCGTTCATCGCCCTGGTGGGAACGGGTGTGCTGGTGGCCCTGGTGGGCGGGATCTCGGTGGAAGCCCTGGTGGGATCGGCCACCAAGAGCAGCGACGCCCTCATTGAGAAGGGCTTCGCCGGCATCCTTGGCCACATCACCGTGATCATCGGCCTTGGTACCGTGCTCGGCGCGATCCTGGAACGGTCCGGCGGCGCCGAAGTGCTGCTGAGCAGGCTGGTGAAGATCTTCGGCGAGAAGGGTACGCCGCTGGCCATGGGTATCACCGGCTTTGTGCTGGGTATCCCGGTGTTCTTCGATATCGGCATCTTCGTGCTGGCGCCGCTGGTGTACGTAGCGGCGATCCGTGGTGGCAAGTCACTGGCCCTGTACGCGCTTCCCTTGCTCGCAGGCCTGTCCGTGACCCACGCCTTCCTGCCTCCGCACCCGGGCCCCGTCGCAGCGGCCGGTTTGTTCCACGTGGACCTCGGCTGGATCATCCTCATGGGCCTCATCTGCGGCATCCCTGCTTGGTTCGCCTCCGGCATCTTGTGGGGCACGTGGATCGGCAAGCGCGTCATGGTCAACGTTCCCGAGGACCGGATTGTTGCCGAGGCCGAGGAAGCCAAGGGTCACGAGCCCTCGATCGGCATTGTGCTGCTCGCGATTGGCCTGCCGATGATCCTCATCCTCGGTGGCACCTTCGGCAACATCTTCGCTCCCGCCGGTCCGTTCCGCGACGCCCTCCAGTTCTTCGGCAACCCGGCCATTGCGCTGACCGTCGCGGTGCTGTTGGCCATGTGGCTCCTGGGTATCCGCCGTGGCATGACCGCAGCCGAGCTCAGCGAAATCACCGGCTCCTCGCTGCGTCCCGTGGGCATGATCCTGCTGGTCGTCGGTGCGGGTGCGTTCTTCGGCGCAGTCCTCTCAGCGACTGGTGTTGGCAAGGCCGTGGCTGACTCGCTGTCCCAGGCCGGCCTGCCGATCATCCTCTCCGCGTTCGTGATCAGTGCAGGCATGCGCATCGCCCAGGGTTCGGCCACCGTGGCGATCGTGACCACGGGTGGTATCCTCGCCCCGAGCCTGGCATCCGGGTACTCCCAGCCACAGTTGGCTTTGATCGTGGTGGCCATTTCCTCCGGCTCGATCATTGCCAGCCACGTCAATGACGGCGGTTTCTGGATCATCTCCAAGTACTTCAACATGTCCGTCAAGGACACCCTGAAGACGTGGACCGTGCTCGAGACCGTCCTGTCCTTGGTGGGATTCGGGATGGCGGCCCTGCTGTACACATTCGTGAGGTGACGCTGCCGCGCCTGAGGTGAGTGGCGCCGTCGTACCTTTTTGCCAGGTGGGGAGGCTGCCGCGCCCGAGGCGGGTTCCCGCCGTCGTACCTTTTTTGCTGCGGCGCGTGCCGCCACCACCCACTTTGACTGCCAAACGGCCCCGACATGCCTGTCCATAGGCGTGTCGGGGCCGTCGTGGCTTCAAAGAAGGTCGTAGCGGCACAGGCCAGCGCAGAATGCGGGAGGCGGGTGATTTTAAACAAAAGCTCCGGAGTGCGTTATTGGGGGATACGCACTCCGGAGCAGCCTTTGAGGCAGGGGCTTTCGCTCACCTGCAGTAAATACTCTACGACGCGTTGGCCGCCATTGCCACCGTGTCGAATAAGTACTTTCGCTTTAGTTTTTCGAAGCGGTTTCCGGGCGTTTTTTCTGCGGCACAATCAGCACCGGACGCCGTTGGTGATGGCTCAACCAGGCCGCCACTGAACCGTTCAATGCCTCGGAAATCCGGTGCCCCAGGCCAGGTTCCGGCGTGCCGACAATGATCATGGACGCCTTAATGTCCTCGGCGAGCCGCCCAAGGGCCCGGGCAGGATCGCCCGCCAACAGCCGCAGCGTCCAATCGGCCGAACCACCGTCCATGGCATCGGCGATGGCCTTTCCCAGGTCGCCACGGACGGCTGCCACATCCTCGTCGTCCTTGTCCGGATGCAGGGACATCCGATGGGTCTCGCGGGAGGGATCCCACTCCACGAGGTAGCTGGCCTCGTCCACGTACGCGCACACCAACGGCACCCCGAGTTGTTCGGCGAGGGTCCGGGCGGTCTGCAGGACCTCCACATGCTGGTCCGGTAAAACGCCGACCACCAAAGGAATGCGCCCGCTGAAATTTTCCGCAGCCATACCTTATTGTTGCGCCGGTCGTGGGGCTTGAACAGGCTGTTTGGTCCCCCAACTGGGTCGCAGTTCGGGTCGTTCCCAGCGCTGGGAACGACCCCAAGTGCGACCCAGCGGGTGAGCGCCGCTGGCGCGCCGGGGGGGCGGGAAAGTATGCGGGGTGGCTCGCCAGGGCTCTGGCGGGCTCTGGCCTT
>NZ_JBIRZS010000034.1:0-25328 GCF_044391085.1 Paenarthrobacter sp. NPDC018779
AACAATGGAAAATCACCACCAACAACGGCATCCCCTGGTTCACCCCACCACCACACATCGACCCCACCCAAACACCACGACGAAACCACCACCACCGCACCTAAAGAAAGGGATGCGGCGTGTATCCATGGCGCCGGGCCAACTGACGGTCCCAACCCTGTCCGCGTACACACGCGCCACTACCGGGACAACAAACGCGAGGCCAACGAACGCAAGAAGCGCCCGTCGGCGAGTAACCGCCGTCGGACGCTTCCTGAATCGACCATCTACGGCGTAAACAACCGCCGAGAAAGGAATCTCTACTTGCAGAAAAGGAATGGAGCAGCCATCAACACGAGCTCAATCCCTACCGCGAATTCGGCCATCCTGTGTACGACTCCGCCAAGTAGGCCTTCGCATGCTCCGACGAGACCACGGAGTGCAATTCGCCGAGTTGGCGGGCCCGGTCGAAGTCGTCGGCGCCGGGGACCGTGTGCAGCATTGAGGTCATCCAGTAGGAGAAGTGCTGGGCCTTCCAGACCCTGTCCAGGGCACGGTCGCTATAGGAGTCCAGCAACAGGGTGGAACCGGTGGAGTAGAAGGAGTCGAGCCCCTCAAAGAGCACCTTGACGTCGTGAATGGCGAGGTTGAGCCCCTTGGCGCCGGTCGGCGGAACGGTGTGCGCGGCGTCACCGGCAAGGAAGAGGTTGCCGTGGCGCATGGGAGTGTGCACGAAGCTGCGGAACGGCAGCACCATCTTCTCCAGGACCGGCCCCTCCTTGAGTTCGAAACCGTTGCCGTTGACGCGCTTGCGGAACTCGGACCAGATGCGCTCGTCGTCCCACTCGTTCACGTTCTCCTTGGGATCGCATTGGAAATACATCCGCTGGACGGTTTCGGTCCGCTGCGAGATGAGTGCGAAGCCGTGCTCAGAGTTGGCGTAGATGAGCTCGTCGGCGCTGTGGGGTGCTTCGGCAAGGATCCCGAACCAGGCAAAGGGGTACTCGTGGAAGAACCACTTGCGGTTGGCTTCGGGGATCTGGAAGCGGCAGTGGCTGCGTGATCCGTCGGCACCGACCAGGAAGTCGGCGGTGATTTCGAACTCCTGGCCGTCGGCGTCGGTGAACCAGACTTTGGGCTTGCCTTCGAGGTCGTGGACAGCGGTGTCGGTGACGCTGTAGCGGACGTCGCCGCCATCGGCTTCGCGTCGCGCGGCAAGATCCATGAAGACGTCGGTCTGGGGGTAAAGCCACACGGACTCACCAACGAGTTCCTTGAAGTTGATGCGGTGGCTTTCCCCGTTGAAGCGAAGCTCGATGCCGTCGTGGCGGTCGCCTTCACGAAGCACCCTGTCGGACACACCTGAGTCCACCAGCAGATTCACGGTGCCATGCTCCAGGATTCCGGCGCGGACCGTTTCCTGGATGGTTTGGCGGCTTCGGATCTCCACCACCACGGATTCGATGCCCTGCTTCGCGAGCAGGTGGGACAACATGAGTCCGGCGGGACCGGCGCCCATGATGGCTACCTGGGTGGTGATGGGTGTGCGTGCCATAGTGTTCCTCGCTTCGTTGCGGTCCCGCGGGGTCGGGATGAGCCTCGACCCAGTGTGGCCCTCAGCAAGTGACTGGCGTTACATGGATTCCATTGAACGGAAGAATTTTCACTCCGACAGTTGCCGACCGATCCCCCGCGCGGCAGTCTGGAGCGCAGGAACCAACGCCTGAAGCCGCATCTCGGCAAGCGGAACCACCACTCCGAGCGCGGCAACGGTGCGCCTCTTCGCGTTGGTCACCGGAACGGCGATGCCCCAGGTATCCGGATCCACCACGCCGGCAAGTTGCGCGTAGCCTTGCTGCGCGGACTCAGCCAGGAGGTGGCGCACGACGTCGGCACTCACCTTCCCGGCGGGGTCACGGAACTGCTTGAGGTACTCCGCCTGCAGCTCACGCGGCTGATGCGACATGAGGGCCATCCCAGCCGAAGAAATGTGGACCGGCATGCGCCCTGCAATCTGGGCACGGTTGGCCACCGATCCGCGGCGCGAAAGCCGCTCCACGAACAGGGCTTCCCAGCCGTCGAGCACCGCCAGGTTGACGTTCTGGTTGAGGACTTGCTGGATGTCCTCCATGAAGGGCATGGCCGCCTGCCGGAGGGCCAACGTGGGTGAGTTCCGGTTCACGAGCTCCCATAACCGGAGGCCGAGCCTGACCGTGCCAGCGGCCCCGAGGTCCAGCAGGCCATGCTCCGCGAGCTGTCGAACCAACCGGTGGGCCGAGGAAAGTGGCAAACCAGCCCGCTCGGACAACTCCGTCAACTGAAGGGAGGTCACGCCGGCAGGGAAGGCCTCAATCAGCCTTACCACCCGGTCCACCACCGAATCACCGGACGCCGAATTGGCCATCATGAACTCCTTTGCCGCGACGGCACTCAACCGACGCTTCCATTCAATGGTAGAACGTGTGCCCGGTTACAGAGCGCGGTGATACAAATCTCATATCCGACCGATCGTTCTGGTGGTCGGGCTCCATCGAAGAAGTACCGAGGACGCTATGCCAACGATGTCATCTTCCCAACGCTCCCAATGGCCCGTCTGGCTTTGCTGGTTGGCCATGGTCCTGGACGGTTTCGACCTCGTGGTCCTCGGAACCGTCATCCCCACCCTCATCAAAACCGGTGAACTCGGTTTCGATGCCGTTGGAGCCACCTTCGCGGCGACGATCTCCCTGGTCGGCGTAGGGCTGGGCGCACTGTTCATCGCGCCGCTTTCGGACAAGCTCGGCCGCCGAAAGCTGCTGATCGCCTGCGTGGCAGGGTTCTCGATCTTCACCATCGCCGTGGCCTTCGCACCCGACGTTGCCGTCTTCTCGGCCTTCCGACTGGTGGCCGGACTGGGGCTGGGCGCATGTTTGCCCGCTGCCCTGGCCTACATGAACGACTACGCACCGGCGGGCTCGGCGGGTAAGTCCACCACCCGGACCATGACCGGTTACCACGTGGGCGCCGTCGCCACTTCCTCCCTGGCCCTCCTGATCATCCCCAACTGGCGGCTGATGTTCATCATCGGAGGCGTGGCCGGACTGGTGCTTTTGCCCTTCCTGTGGGCGAAGCTCCCCGAATCGCTGCCCGAGGCTGCTTCTACGGAAAAAGCAGCCGCAGCCAAGGCAGGCGGAACACTGGAGCCAGCGCCCGCCGTCGAACCTTCAGCCGTAGCAGGCACCTCGGAGGCCGCCCCGAAAGCCGGTTTCCGGGACCTGCTCCGGAAGCCGTACCCGCTGGTGGCCGTGGGAATCGGCGTCGCGTCGTTCATGGGACTGCTGCTGGTGTACGGGCTGAACACGTGGCTTCCACAGATCATGGCGGCTGCCGGCTACACCGTGAGTACCGGGTTGACCCTGCTGCTGGTTCTCAACGTTGGTGCGGTGGCCGGGCTGGTGCTTGCGGGCATCCTGGCCGACCGGCACGGCACCAAGAAGATCGTGCTGCTGTGGTTCGGGTTGTCCGCCGCGTTCCTTGCCCTGCTCAGCGTGAAGATCCAGAGTGAGTTCCTGCTCAACGCAGCCGTGTTCGTGACCGGCATCTTCGTCTTCAGCTCGCAGGTCCTGGTGTATGCCTGGGTCAGCCAACTCTTCCCGGCCAACCTTCGCGGAACCGCCTTGGGATTTGCCGCTGGTGTGGGCCGGCTGGGTGCAATCCTTGGCCCCGCTGTGACGGGAACCCTGGTGGCTGCGAATATCGTTTACCCGGCAGGCTTCTACGTCTTCGCCGCCGCCGGTGTGCTGGCCGTTGCGGCGTTGACGGTGGTTCCGCACAAGATCCGGGCCGCGAAAACAACCGTGCCGGCGGGAGAACGGTAACCGCCGGCACGGAGATTTGCAGGCCCCGCGAACCGATTCCCAGAGAGGTTCACGGGGCCTGTGGCTTCAGGAGTTGCAATCCAGGGCTTGCCGCCGCAGGGTTTCCCGTGCCCGTCCCAGCAATTGTGGCCGGGCGGCGACGCAGCGCTCGGTGTACTGCTGGAGCGCCGGGAGAGCCCGAACGGCGAAGTCGATGTGGTCTTCGCGGATCATGTACTCCATGGCCAGGCACTGGTTTTCCGTTTCGCGGGCTCCCACCATCGCCGAGGAGATCTTGAGGCTAAGGACGGCTTCCATGCTGGCATCAACGTCGTTCTCGCACAGTCCGCGGGAGATACGGAGGATCCGGCTGGGGAGCATCGTCAGGTAGGTGGACAGCAGGCGCAGCACGGGCTTGGCATCGCCCAGTTCGTTGGCGAGGGCCTGCAGGGTACGGTCCTCCAGGGAAGGAATCTCGAAAGCGGGAACTTCCTGGGCCTGGACGTCTGCGGGCAAGTTCCCGGGGAGGGGGACGCTACGGTCCTGGTACTCACTCACCGCTGGCCGCCTGCACTGCTGCCGTTTCCCCGGACGAGGCCTTGGCGGGATCCTTGGACCAGATGGAGGCAAGCATTCCGATGACCAGGATGGCCGGGGCACCGTACATGAGGACGTTCAGGACGATTGGTTCGCGCAGGGCACGGATCGCGTTGCCGACGTAGGGGATCGTGGCGACTTGCTTGTCCACGGTGTGGCCTTGGAGGGTGGCGATCCAGGGGTCGATGCCGTTGTTCGCGTCGCCCTTGGTCTGCACCGCTACGCCACCGTCGGCGGTGGTGGTGATCTCGGTGATGCGGTGTGTCTCCACTCGCTGGTCTTCGACCGGGATGTGGTAGGTGATGATGTCGCCCACCTTGATGTCCTTGACCGGCGTCGGAACAGTCACGACGACGTCGCCCGGGTTGATCAGCGGGGCCATGGAACCGGTGAGCATGGTGGAGGTCTGGTAGCCCAGGATGCGCGGCCCGATGGCGAGGAACACGAAGACCAGCGCAGCCACGACGAGCATCCCGGCTCCGATGATCTTGCAGGTCTTGCCCGCGATGCGTCGGAACGCACCGGGAGCTGCTTCGGTGGAAACCACGACGGCGGCCGGTGAAGTTGCTGCCGAGGGCTTCAGTACCGCCGCGGACTGCTTCACGGCGGTGGTCGTGGGGGCGCCGGTCTCGGCGGCCTGGGCCGGATTTGCGGCACGCGCCGGCTGGGCGGGCTGGGCAGGCTGGACCGGCTGGGCGGGCTGGGCGGGCTGGACCGGCTTGGCGGCGGAACGCCGGCCGTGGAGGGCGGGGGTGTTGATGCTGGTCAGTGCGCTCATGATCCTGGCGTTCCTTCCGTCGTGTTGTTCATCGTCTGGTTAAGAGTCTGGAGGGCCTGACTCAGGCTTCCTGCTGGAAATACTCAAGTCTGGCTCAGGATTATCCGGCGGGCCTGATCAGGAAGGGGGGATGCCTGACCAGGCCCGGCGGGGTCTGGTGTGCCGGGTCGTCCCGGCGGTTCATGGAACCGGAGGCCCGGCCGGAAGGGTAAACAGGCCGGACCCCCGGGGAGTGAGGGTCGGAATCGCCCTGGTTACTTGGTGGTTTCGGTGCGTTGGGTGCCGGTGAAGGAGAAGGCGATGGTGGAGGTGGCGCCTTGGAAGGTGTTGTCCGCGGTGGTGGGGAACGCGGTGGTGACTTTGAGGTTGTCGGTCTTGGCCGAGGTCAGGGAGGTCAGGTTGTTCAGGACCTTGTTCGCGCCGATCACCGGGGCTGAGGCCAGCACGGTGGTCTTGGTCCCTGCGCAGGTGTAGGGGGCGGCGGTCCCGGTCCAGGGAACGGAGCAGTTCTCGATGGTCAGCTGCAAACCATTGGTGGTGTCGGTGGTCAGCAGGGAGGCGGTGGCGCCGGCGGAGGTGGTGAGGGTGACGTTGTTCAGGTCCGAGTTGCCGGTGTTCGAGAGCGTGACGAGCTTTTCGACCTTGTCACCGGGCAGCAGCCCAGCGACCGGGACGTTCAGGGTGTTCGATGCCCCGGTGCCCAGGGCGATGGTCACGGTCCCGGCGGTCACGGCCTGGGAAGCGGAGGTGGAGGAGGTGAAGGCGCCGTAGGTGCCCATTCCGGCGACGGCGGCTGCGGTGCCGACCAGTGCGACGGAGGCGAGGATCTTGCCGGAGGTGGTCTTGAGGCTGATGGCCATGTGAATCAGTGTCCTTTTCAAAGTGGCCACCGTTTCCCCGGACGGCCGTTTCCTTGTTTCCAGCCTTACTGGCTGACAAGAAATACTTTGACGGCCCCACCTCAAGAACCCATCCTGCAATCCATCAACTGTTCCTCAGGAAACCCTCAAGAGTTTCCAACCCCGACCGCACGCAGGAAGCCGGCCCCGCAGACAAGCCCCTGTGACCGCGGAGCGAACTCAGTGCGGCAGGAGTCCCAGCACCGGAAGGGCCACCGCCGTCGAAACGGCCATAGCCGCCGTGTTGCCGATCACCGGATGGAATCCGGAAGGCAGCCAGGATGCGATCAGACGGGCAAGGGGTGGTGCCAGCAGTGCGCCCAGAAGGGCGCCGCCAATGATTGATGCCCACGATCCGTTGAAGGCAAGGACCGCGGCCGGGGCCACCGAAACCACGGGAGCGTAGGTTGCCGCCCACCCGCCGTTACGGAACCACGCCCGCCACAGCACCACGCCCACCGCCGACGCAATGGCCTGGGCACAGAGGATGTGCGGTACCAGGTGTGAGCCATAGGCGGGAAGGGCGGGGTTCAGGACGAACGCGGCAGCCACCCCCACGATCACACCGATGCCCGCCACCTCGTTCGCGAGGAAGAACGTTTCCGTGAAGTCCTTGAGAACCCGCCTCGCCGCCCAGAGGGCCTCGTTTCGGAAAGACACGAACGACGACGGCGTGCCCGGTTTCGCTGCGGCCTCCAGCATCCCGTCTGCCGGCAAAGTGTCTCCGCCAGCGGGCAACCCCGGCGTTTTTCCCACCTCGCGGGCAGCATCTGGCGGGGTACCCACCAGCCCGGGTAGTCGCCGGATGACCAGGAACGATACCGCTGTCCCGACGGACATCGCCGCTACGTTGGCCACTGAGGACGGCAATCCCAGAGGATCCGACAACAGTGGACCCAAGAGCACCGCCAGGGGTGTAGTGCTGGCAGCTCCGAGCACCGCTCCCGTCACGCACGTCTTCCATCCGGGACCGTGAACCAGGACCACGGCGGGCGCGACGCAAACAAAAGGGACGAACGTCGGCTGCCACCCGTCGTCGAGCATCCAACCGAAAGCTGCGTTGGAGATCAGGAGGCTAAGGGCCGCCGACGCCATCACCCACGGCCACAGCCCGGTGCCGTAGCTCAATTCGCCTGCCCAACGGGAACGACGCCGGCCGGCCCACCACGCGATCAAAGCGCCCACCATGAGCCCGGTAGTGGCGAGTTCGGATTTGTAGAACAGCGGTTCGGTCATGTCGCCCACAAGCCACCGCAAGGCGGACAAGGGCGATTCGTCCACAGCTTCCGCCCACCCCGAAAAGACCGGACCGATCCGTGGCGATTGTTGGGCGGCCAGATGGAGCACCATGGCGAAACCGACGATCACCGCGGCTATGCCAAAGGCGCCCACGACGGTCCCAGCGGCGATCCGGCTGGTACCCCGTTTCACGTCGGGACGTGCGGGGGTGGCAACTGCTGGCATGAGGGTCATGGATGGTCCTGGCGTCCGAAGAGGCGGTGTTACGGTGCAGCGTAACCGCGCGTCGAACGTGGCCCACAATGCGGGCCGAACCGTCGGATTATGACCGGAATGCGAGAGGACCCCGGCCCGGTTGTCAGTAAGTAACAACCGGGCCGGGGCCCTCAACGTTTCAGGCGGTCAGGCCTTCTTGCGGGTCAGCAGTCCCCAGATGATGAGGACGATCAGGGAGCCGCCAATGGCCAGCAGCCATGTGGAGAGCGACCAGAACTCGTTGATGCCCACGTTGAAGAGTGCGCTGCCGATCCAGCCGCCCAGGATTGCGCCCACCACTCCGAGGAGCAGGGTCGCAAGCAGTCCGCCGCCCTGCTTGCCCGGCTTGATGGCCTTGGCGATAGCACCGGCGATGAGGCCCAGAATGATCCATCCAAAGAATCCCATTTTTCTTCTTTCTCTCGTGCGGTGGCTCCTGGCTACGCCGTTCGGCGCTTACCAGGAACCGTCATTTATGCCCGCCAGCGGAGTCGCCGGAACATACCGACGACTTGGCTGGCTGACGGCCTGCCGGCAGGATCGGGGTCTGTCATGGCGTGCAACACCATGGACCAGCGCCGCCGGACCGTGCCGGGAACCCGTGGTTCGCTCAACGTCCTTGCCACCATGGACTCGAGCGGAGGCCCTGGAAACGCCTTGGTACCGGTGAGGCACTCGAGGGTCACCAATCCCAGGGCATAGATATCGCTGGCCGGGGTAGGCGTTTCACCCCGGACCGCTTCGGGACTCATGTAGTGGGGCGTCCCGGAAGACGAACTGCGCGGCGCGTGGCCCGGACTGATGGCAACGCCGAAGTCGGTCAGCATGGCCCGGCCGGCATCTGCCGTACCCGGGACCAGGATGTTCCCGGGCTTGACGTCGTTGTGCACCACGCCGCGACGATGGACATAGGCGAGGGCCTTGGCAACGTCACTCATCCACGCCATGGTCAGGAGCGGCCCGGCAGGAGCCTCGCGCAGGACGGCCCGCAGGTCCCTGCCGTCCACCAGATCCATGACCACGAAGTTCCGGACCTGCCCTTCGACGGTCAGCTCGCCCGAATCCCGCAGCCGCACGATGTTCCGATGCCGCAGGCGCCGGTGAATGTCCACTTCCTGTTGGAAAGCCGTGGCCGTGCCGGGCTGCGGGTCAAGAGTTTCGGTTCCGCGGAAGATCTTGGCCGCGCGCAACGTTCCTGTCCGCTCGTCCCACGCTTGGTGCACCTGGGCTTCCGATCCTCCACCGAGCCAACGCCCAAGCCGGTATCGCCCGCCCAGCAGGCTGTGGCCTCCGCTCCCAACCGCCGTTTCCGAGCCCATCGCTTCCTGATGCAGGCTCGACGGCGGTGTTCCCGGCCCCGTGGGGCCGACTGGTGTGGCGAGCGAAGTCACTGAAGGAGTGCTTCCACGTCTGCGGGGACAACTCCGACTGCCCGGGCCAACGCTTCGCGCTCAAGTCCGCTGTCGACAGCTTTCTTGAAGGCGAGCTGGAAGGTGTTCCTTGCAATGGCCAGTTCGTGTTCCAGGCTCTGCCAACGCTGGGCCGCTACCCAAACGCTGCTGACGGGATCCGTGGCATCGATGTCCATCCGGAATCCGCAACCGCAAGCCCATTCAGGCCAAATCGGCTCAACCGAGGTCCACTGCATTGAGGCACTGCCCGGCCCGGAAGAGATCGCCATGTTGGAGCCGCAGTGCGTGGGACCGGCGAGGACGGACACGTCCTGGCACACCTCGCCGTGGTGCACGTGTTCCGTTCCGTGGAGCGGCTCATCCGCGGGAGCGGGCTCCCTCACTATGACAGTCATTGTCTCTCCACACCTTGGTAAGTAGCTTGACTATCTAGTTATATGTGTACTTATCAATTATGTCCAGTCGGGTTTACGTCAGGTTCCACCTGATCAATCGCCTCGCGTATGCGCCGCAGGAAGTCCACCACCACCAAGGATTCGCCGCGGCTCAGGGAAGCGGCGACGTCCAGCATGCGCCGATGCATTCCGCTCAGGGTGTTGCGGACTTCGAGGTCGGATCCCTTCGTGGGCCGCAGCACCAGGGCGCGCCGATCGGTGGGGTGGGGTTCGCGGACAACATAGCCGGACCTGACCAATCGATCCACCAGCGTGGTCATCGACGCGGACGTGATACCCAAGCGGGTAGCAAGCTCCTTCGGCCCCACGTCCCTGCCGGCACGCTCGTTCTCGAGAAGGTAGCGCAAAGCGAGCAGGTCGGTTTCACCCATCCCCATGGACGATCCAGTGCGCCGGCGCATGGCAGCCTCCGCGCTGCGATAGTCCCGCAACGCGTTCAAGACTTCGACCGCAGCGGTCTCCTGCCCGTACCAATATCCTTCCTTAACGGCATTCACTGTCATGAAAAATCCTTCGTTAGACGAGTAACACGTTTGTCTAAGTTCTTTCATCATAGCGAAGGGTACGGACTCGGCAACCTTTCACCGCCCAGGCGGGCAGGCCGCCGTCGTGCGTCTGCTTGGCTGCGCCCTGCAGAAGGTGAGCGCAACTGCAGGGCCGCGTGTCCGCGCATTGACCCCGCCGCCTATTCGCCGGCCCGAACCCTTGGGCGGGCCCGGCATCCAGCAGGAACGCGCGTCAGGCCCGGCGCGCGCGACGCCACACGGCAGGCGCCACCACCACCGCGACGCCGACGGCGGCACCAATCACCGTCTCCACGATGCGGTCGCGCAGCAGCAGCCCGGGATCGACGGGAGCCGCGAGCAAAGTGGCAAACAGGGCCAGGGGCGTCACGAAGACCTGCGCCACGAGGTACTGCCGCGCAATGAAAAGCTCGGCGCCGAACTGGCACGCGGCGATCACAAGCACCATGGCCCACGGCGCAGGGTTGAGCCACAGGATACCGGCCAGCAGAACCAGGCCGATCACGGTGCCCGCGATTCTTTGGATGCCGCGGCTGACGCGGTGCCTGGTGGAGTGGCCCACGAGCGGAACCACTGCAGCCACCATGGCCCAGTAGGTGTGGCCGAAACCGAGCCGCTCACCCACCAGCGTCGCGATGGTTCCGGCAAGGCCCGCGGCCACAAGGTAGCCGCCGCCTTCGAGCCAGAACGCGCGCCTTTCAAGCGCAGTGTGCCGGATGCGCGGCGGTCGCTTCCACGGTGTGCGGTGGCTCTTGACCACGCGGGCCGACATCCCGATCAGCAAGCACAGGACGGTGGTAAGCACTGAAACGAGCATCGCTTCCCACAGCGGAGGCTGGGCGGCAATGGACGCAATCGCGGCGAAGGCGAAGATGTGAAACAGCGAGCCGCCGGGACGCAGCCGCCACGCCGCAACAACCACGGAACACAGGCCCGCAACAAGTGTGGTCGCGGCCGTGAGGAGCCAGGAATACGCGGTTCCGTCGATCCCGAGCGACTGCGCCATCCGCGCCGTCAACGTTGCCAGGAGAATCACCAAAAGCATGAAGCCGCCTGCCCGGAGCTGGCTGCGGAAGCGGAGGCTGTGGGGCTCGTTCCGGCCGTAAATGCCCGTAAACGCGCCGAACGAGGCGAACACCGCAAGGTCCAGGCGGCCCATGAGCAACAGCGTAATCAGCGGAACGAACACACCAACAGCGCAGCGGAGGGCCGGGTGATGGTCCTTGTTTCCAGGACCCATCGTGAACATTTCCGCTACAGCCTTCAAGGGGCGGCTCGCCTTTCGTCGCAGGATCAAACGCACGACGACGGCACTGGCGTCCGGTTCCAAGGTTACGCCCGGGCTCGTCGGCAAGGCCGGGATTGCGGGTGGTTAGTGCGCCGTATCACGGACGGCGTCGGCCGCAAGGAAGCCGACAGCAACTGCTCCGTCGGAGGGCCAGGGGACGTGCCGCCGGCCCAGACCGCACGGCCCGGAGCTTGCGTGCAGGTTCCGTCCCGGAAGGGCAAACCAGGTGGTCGCCTTCACACAAGCTCCGGAGTCTAGAAGCTCGTAGCGTTCGGACTGGTGACCTGTGTTGTGGCCAGCGTGTTGCCCGCAATATCCGACAAACCGGACGACGGCGTGAACTTGGCTGCGGCCGCCCCTTGGGCTGTTGTGTTGGGGCTTCCCGAAGAGAGGGCACCCAACGTGATGGTTAGGGTCTTCGCCGTTGGGTTCCACACCAAGACTGACGCGCTGGTGGAGGACCCCCTGAACGTCACCGAACCCGAGTTCTCGTAGTCCTTGCCAAGGGATACTGTGCCAAAACGGAAAGTGTTGCAGGCACTGTTCGTGACGCTGACGGTGAGGCTGTCGGACGAATTGATGGTCACCGTCACCTGGTTGTTCCCGCTGATGGTCTGGGTAGAGGTGTCGCTTGACCACGCGCTGCAGATCTTGCTGGCATCCAAGGCTTCCGAGTAGGTGACGGTGATGGTGTCGTCTTCTTCGACCTTGCCGAGGTTGCCGCCACCGTTGCCGAGTTGGATGTTCGTGACGGTTGGGGCCGTGGCATCCTTACTGGACGTATCCAGGCCGGGTTGGCTCGTATTTCCTGCGGCGTCGGTGGCCCGGGCGGAATACGTTATTGTGCCGTCGTTGAGAGTGCTCAGATTCAGGCCGCTGGTGGACCAATTGCCGGATCCGTTTACCGTGCGGGTCTGCGTCACGGTGTGTGCAGCGCCCGCGTCGGTGACGGTCAGCACAATCGTCGAGTTCGCTTCAGCCGTGCCAGTCACAGGCACATTTGAAACATTGGAAGCTGTGATCAGCGTCGGTGCATTCACCGACGGTGCGTTGGGAGCTGTTGCGTCCACCGTGGTCGCGGTACTCCGCAGGCTCTCGCTGCCCTGCCACTGGGAGATCATCGGCGTCACGGCGTAGTACCAGATACCCGTAGTAGCCGTGTCTGTGCAACTCAGGGCCGACACCGTTCCAGTACAGGTGCCGGATCCAGCCACTTTGGTTCCGCCACTTGCTGAGGTGTAGCGGGAAATGCTGTACCCGGCCACCGGCTTTCCAGCCGCCGTCGAACTTGCCGCCCAGGTGACCGTCACATTGCCGGCCAGCCCTACTGTGGCAACCGGCTTGGCTCCCTGCGCCACCGTGTCCGCTTTGGCCCCGCCGGCATTGCTGCTGACAGTCGTCCAGAATGCGCTGGCCGCAGGACCACCCCACGAAACCAGGAGTATTCCGAGCAAGACCACCATGACCCGGTTCCACCGGCCCATGGTGAACTTCTCCGGGGCTCCTTGGTTTGCTCGGCGGTTCACTTCTTGACCTCCAAGGTGACTGGGACGCTGAAGAGGGAGCCTTGGCAGGCAGACAGCGAAGCTGTGCTCATGCTTGCCGCGTTCGGGAGCCTCAATAGCGCCGAGGAATTGGCCGGAATGGTTGCTTGCTGGGGTAGCGCCGGCGTAAGCGTCACGCCTGTTGTGGTGCAGCCAGGATGGGAGGCGTCGGCCGTGACCGCCCCATTCGGCGTGACGCCGATGACGGTGACGGCGTACGGATTGGGGTTGGTGGCGCGGAGTATGGCGTCCGCGGTCCCACCTGGGACGAGGCTGTTTTGGGGAGTGTCACCACCGAGGAGTGCAACCACCGTGACAGTCTGCATGGTCCCATTAGTCGCAGCGCCAGCGCCTGTCCCGGTGGTGGCCCAGTAGGCGTAAGCGGAACCAACGCCGCCCAGGATGCACATGGCAACCGTGGCCGCCGCCGTTCGGGCGAACCTGCCTGGCTGCGTGGGCCTGACTCGGGGCGCGCGGGAGAAGTTCATCTCAGTTGCCCTGTCCCGTGCCGGAGTAGGTGAGTTGGAGGGTGGCGCCTTTGCAACCGTCCTGAAGGAGAGGGGTGTCCAGCATGGTGATCCGGGGCCAGCCCGTTTCGGCTACGCCCAGGCCGGAAAGTGAGCTGGGACCGGGTTGAACGGCGAGCGGGTAAGCCCCGGTGTACTGCGTGATGCTGTAGTCAGCAGCACTGCAGGGAAGGCCCGCTGCAACAGCTGCAGGCGTCCGCACTACCTGTCCAATGGCGACGGCGAGGTTCGTCACGGCAATGCTCTTGCGTTCAGGATTCGAGATCTGCAGGTCCAGGGGGAGGGAAACACCGGGAGCGAGTGCACCGGACAGGGAAGCCGAAACGCCGAAGGTACGCTTGACCTCCTTGACCTGCAACTGCGCTTTCGCCGTGTTGGACTGTACCGCCCCGCTGGTTGCCGTCACGGTGAAGTCGGACTTTCCCGCGGGTGTGGTGGGTGACGTAGAGACGGTCAGAGTCGCTTTTGTCGAACCGCCGGATGCCAGAACCACCGACGACGGCGACCAACCCGCCGTCGTTCCCGTGGGGAGTCCGGCGACGGACAGAGAGACGGCCCCGGAGAGACTACCCGTAGCCGAAACAGATACTTCGTAAGTGGCCGACTGTCCTTGATCGACACTGCGGCTGGCAGGTGACAACGCCACGGTCAGGCCCTTGGATCCATTCCCTGACGCGGCCTGCCCACCACTTTGCCCGACACGAAGGACACCGCAGGCGGCCAGGGTGGTCACCACGACCAACACAACCAGCAGTCCCAGGATGGACGTGCGGATTGCTGCTCCGGGCCCACGAAAAAAGCTTGTGCCAAACACTGGGAGCTGGGCCATGGGGTCTCCTTCCGGGCTGAAGCGATGGGATCCTGACGGGACGAACCAGCCGGGGCCTTCCTCGTTCGAGGCGGTCCCCGGCTGGCGGAGTGCTAGTTGCTGGTGACGTTGACCGTCACGATCGCCGACTTGCAGGCGTCCTGGTTCACGGTGGCGTTGTCGTTGAACTTCAGGACTCCGCTGCCCACAGATGTGCCGGTAGCGTTGGCGGCGACGAGTGAATTGCTGGTCACCGCAGTGACTTCGAACCATGCCGGAAGACAGCCGGCAACGTTGGTGGTGACGTTCGCCGTGAGTGCACCAACCACAGTGCCGGTGGTGGTGGAGTTGTCCGCAGTGTAAGCAACATTGACCTGGTTGCCTGGCGCCAAGCCGCCGGCGAAGGTGGCGTGCAGGGTGACCGTTCCGCCGCCGGTGGAGTTCGTGGCTGAGCCGCTGCCGGAACCCGTGGTGGTCCAGTACGCGTAGGCTGCGCCGCCACCGACGGCGACGAGTGCCACACCTGCGACGGCAGCAGTGACACGGCTCTTCTTGGAAAGCTTGCGCATGATTTGACTCCTTGGTTGATCGATCTGCCGGGGAGCCGCGGCGCAACCCCCACCATCCGCCGGTGCTGGTCGGATGAAGCGATGCCCCCAATGGTTCAGCTCTAGCAAGAGCCCTGACTACTCTTGGATGTACCCCACTTTTCTTCTCGAACAAGGGGGTGGAAATACCTTCATTCCTCAGGCAAGTACTCAGTTTTGGGAAGTCCGGATACTTGGTTTCGTTGACCCGTTGCAGCACGCCAGGTTCACGCTGATGGTGCTGGCCTGCTGTTCGATTCCGCGCCAACACTGGGCTTCGCACCCGCAGGCGCCGCTCCCGCACACGCCCTTCCCGCTCGATGGAAAGGACCCTTTGCTTTGTCCTTGAATTTTGGGGTCCGGATCTTGCCCCGTCGGGCCCTTCGGGGCGTGCTGCGCGAACTTTGTGCCTGTCTTGAGCAAAAACTGCGCTGATATTCGAACGGTCCCGGCGTGTGACTTAACCACGACGGCGGTCCGGTCGCCTTCGCGGGGTGACCAGACCGCCGTCGTACTTCTTTGCTGTTGTTGCTCCGCGACTGACTCGAACACCTCCGCCATGTCGGCGGATTCGCAATCCCGCTGCGGTGTTGCTAGCCGTGGGTGGCGAGGATGGTGGAGGCTTCCTGGCGGGTGGTGCCGGAGGATTCGATGTGGGCGAGGGCTTCGGGGATGTCCCAGCCCTTTTTGCGCATCGCGGTGGCCCAGAGCCTGCCGGCCCGGTAGGAGGAGCGGACCAGGGGACCGGACATGACCCCGAGGAAGCCGATCTCTTCGGCCTCGTGCTGAAGGTCCACGAATTCCTGGGGCTTGACCCACCGGTCCACGGGCAGGTGCCGCTCGGACGGGCGCAGGTACTGGGTGATCGTGATCAGGTCACACCCGGCAGCGTGCAGGTCCCGGAGCGCTTCGGAGATCTCTTCCCGGGTTTCGCCCATGCCCAGGATCAGGTTGGACTTGGTCACCATGCCCAGGTCCCGGCCCTGGGTGATGACATCCAGGGACCGCTCGTACCGGAACGCGGGCCGGATCCGCTTGAAGATCCGGGGAACGGTCTCGACGTTGTGCGCGAACACCTCGGGCTTCGAATCGCAGATCGCGGCAATGTGTTCGGGTTTGCCGGAGAAATCCGGGATCAGCAACTCCACCCCGGTGCCGGGGTTCAGTTCGTGGATCTTGCGGACCGTTTCGGCGTACAGCCACACGCCCTCGTCTTCGAGGTCATCACGGGCCACCCCGGTCACGGTCGCGTAGCGCAGCTGCATGGCCTGCACGGACCGGGCCACCTTGGTGGGTTCGAACCGGTCCAGCGGGGAAGGCTTGCCGGTATCGATCTGGCAGAAATCACAGCGCCGGGTGCACTCGGACCCGCCGATCAGGAACGTCGCTTCCTTGTCTTCCCAGCACTCGAAAATGTTTGGGCACCCGGCCTCCTCACACACCGTGTGCAGGCCTTCCTTCTTCACCAGGTTCTTCAACCCCACGAACTCCGGCCCCATCTGAACCTTCGCCTTGATCCACTCAGGCTTACGCTCAACAGGGGTTTGGGCGTTGCGGGCCTCGACGCGCAGCAACTTGCGGCCTTCAGGTGCGAGATTCATGGGTTTCCTTCGTTGTGGTCTGTAGATTCGTGCCGACTGTGCGGAGTGTGAAATTCGTGCTTGCGGGGTCCGCTCTGCATCCCCGCCGCCTCCCTAACCTCGCAAGCTCGGCCAGGGAACCCGGGCGGCGTGGGCCCTGCTGCGGAATTGGCGCGCAGAGCGGGCCTGGCAACGGCGGGTGGGTCAGCATTCGACGACGTTGACGGCCAGGCCGCCCATCGCGGTTTCCTTGTACTTGTGGGACATGTCCTTGCCCGTCTCACGCATCGTCACGATCACCTCATCCAACGACACCCGGTGCGTCCCATCACCCCACAACGCCATCTTCGCCGCGTTGATCGCCTTCGCCGCAGCAATCGCGTTCCGCTCAATACACGGAATCTGCACCAACCCACCGATCGGATCACACGTCAAACCAAGGTTATGCTCCATCGCGATCTCCGCCGCGTTCTCCACCTGGGCCGGGGAACCACCCATCACCTCAGCCAACCCCGCAGCAGCCATCGACGACGCCGACCCCACCTCACCCTGACACCCCACCTCAGCACCGGAAATCGACGCCTGCTCCTTATACAACACACCCACCGCACCAGCAGCGAGCAAGAACCGCACCACCACATCATCACGGTCCGCCTGGGACGCCTGGTCCATGCCCGGGGCGTAATGCAACGCGTAATACAACACCGCCGGGATGATCCCCGCCGCACCATTCGTCGGAGCCGTCACCACCCGGCCACCCGAAGCGTTCTCCTCATTGACCGCCAACGCGATCAGGTTCACCCACTCCTGCCAATACTTCGGATCGTTCCGGTCCTTGTCCTCCTTCAGGAGGCGCTCCAGCCAGTCGGGAGCACGACGGCGGACCCGCAGTCCGCCGGGCAGCACACCTTCGCGCTTCAAGGACGTTTCGACGCAGGCCTCCATCACCGACCAGATGTGGAGCAGGCCTTCCCGGATCTCCACCTCGGACCGGGACGCCCGTTCGTTGATCAGCATGATGTCACTGATCCCCAGACCCTTCGACGCGCACCGGCCCAGCAACTCCGCCGCCGTCCGGAACGGCAACGGCAACTCAGCCTTGGACTCCTCCAACTCCACCCGCGCCGCGTCCTCCTCGCCCTCACGGACAATGAACCCACCACCAACCGAGAAGAACGTCGCCTCCCTCAACACATTCCCCTCAGCGTCGGTCACCGCGAACTTCATCCCATTCGTATGCCGCGGCAACACCGTCAACGGATGCAACACCATATCCTCCACCGCAAACGGCAGTTGAACGCCTCCGCCAGAAGCACCCGCCCCGGAACCACCAACAGCACCAGCCAGGTTCAACACACCCGTCTCAGCAATCGCCGCCAGCCTCTCCTCCACCTCATCAGGCAGAATCAACTCCGGCTCAAACCCTTCCAACCCCAACAACGTCGCCGTGAACGTACCGTGCCCCTTACCCGTCGCGGCCAAGGACCCATACAAATCCACCCGCAACCCCGCCACAGCAGACAGCACCCCCGACTCACGCAGCTCCCGGGCAAACACCGCCCCAGCCCGCATCGGACCCACCGTATGCGAACTCGACGGACCAATACCCACAGAAAACAAATCGAAAACACCAACAGCCATGGCCGGGATCCCTTTCGGGGTTGAAGGACAAACAACGTGGGAGGCAAAACAAGAATGTGGGGGCCGGGCCAAATCCCGAGCCAAGGCGGCCCAGCCCCCGAGGAGGTCCGAGTGCGAACCTCCAAACCCGGTACTAACGTGGGGCATCCGTTCCCAGCGAATGCCCCACCCGGGTAGATCAATATGCGGCGAGTGCGCTGCGGCCCTCACCAACGGCCCGCCTCACCGACTGGTCGCTCGGGCGACGGCCAGCCTCACCAACGCCCCGCCTCACCAACGGCCCGTTGGGCGCGGGGTCCTCTGCGGCCTCGGTCGCTAAGGCGCCCGCGGGGCGGACGCGAAGCTCCCTTAGACGGCCGCTGCCGGACCCCGTTCCCAAAGGGGCCTCTCGTAAGTCACCTCCGTTTCGGGGTTCCGCTGCGGAACATGCCGTGCGCACGGCACCCTGCGCAGCAAGCCCCCGAAATGGCCAACAAAAACACTTCCAAACCAACTCCGCGCGCCCCGGCTAGTAGACCCCCAACAACCAATCCCACAAACCGGAGTGCGCACCCACCCCCAAACCAACCCTGCGCCCGGGCACACCCCCGGCAGGTAGACCCCCAACAACCAAACCCACAAACCGGAGAGCAAGCCCACCCCCAGACCATCCGGATCTGGCGACCCAGCCGCCGGCCCCTATGGGGGCCGGCATCCGGAAGCGTGCGTCTAAGGGAGCGTCACGTCCGCTCAGCGGGCGTTTTCGCGACCGAGCACGCGGAGGAAGCCGGACCCATCGGGCCCCCGCAGAGGACCTCAGGCCCGCCGGCCCCTATGGGGCCGACATCCGGAAGCGGGCGACCAAGGGAGCATCGCATCCGCCCAGCGGGTGCCTTTGCGACCGAGCCCGCGGAGGATACCTGGCTCAACGGCCCCAACTGCGGAGGACGTCGGCCCCTGCGGGCCTGGGGTCCGGCAGCGGGCGTCTAAGGGAGCATCGCATCCGCTCAGCGGGTGCCTATGCGACCGAGCCCGCAGAGGACGTCAGGCCCGCCGGGCGAACCCCGCAAGGCTTAGCCCAGGTTCGCAACTCCCGGGTAAAGCGGGTGCGCCTCAGCCAAGGCTTCGACGCGGTGACGCAGCCCCGAGAGGTCCGTGTCGGCGTCGGCGATCAAGGCTTCGGCGATGATGTCCGCAACCTCGCGGAAGGCTGCTTCGCCGAAACCACGCGTCGCAAGCGCAGGCGTGCCGATGCGCAGTCCGGAGGTGACCATGGGTGGGCGTGGGTCGAACGGGACGGCGTTGCGGTTGACGGTGATGTCGATCGCGGCGAGGCGGTCTTCGGCCTGCTGGCCGTCGAGTTCGCAGTTGCGCAGGTCCACGAGGACCAGGTGCACGTCCGTTCCGCCGCTGACCACGGAGATACCTGCCGCGGCGACATCGGGCTGCACCAGGCGTTCGGCCAGGATCCGTGCACCCGCCAGGACGCGGGACTGGCGCTCACGGAACTCTTCGGACGCGGCGATCTTGAACGCCACGGCTTTGCCCGCGATCACGTGCTCCAGCGGTCCACCCTGCTGACCTGGGAACACAGCGGAGTTGATCTTCTTGGCAATGTCGGCGTCGTTGGAGAGGATGATGCCGCCACGCGGACCGGCCAGGGTCTTGTGCGTCGTGGACGTGACAACGTGCGCGTGCGGGACCGGCGAGGGGTGCAGACCCGCGGCGACGAGCCCGGCGAAGTGGGCCATGTCCACCATCAGGTAGGCACCCACGGAGTTGGCGATCCGGCGGAACTCGGCGAAGTCCAGCTGCCGCGCGTAAGCGGACCAGCCGGCCACAATCAATGCAGGCTTGTGCTCCTGCGCCAGGCGCTCAACCTCGGCCATGTCCACGGTGTGGGTGTCCTCGCGAACGCCGTAAGGGACCACGTTGTAGAGCTTGCCTGAGAAGTTGATCCGCATGCCGTGGGTCAGGTGGCCGCCGTGGGCGAGGTTCAGGCCCATGATGGTGTCGCCCGGCTTGATGAGCGCGTGCATCACGGAGGCGTTGGCCTGGGCACCGGAATGCGGCTGCACGTTGGCGTACTCGGCACCGAACAGGGACTTGATGCGGTCGATCGCGAGCTGTTCGATCACATCAACGTGTTCGCAGCCGCCGTAGTAGCGCTTGCCCGGGTAGCCCTCGGCATACTTGTTGGTCAGCACCGAGCCCTGCGCCTGCATCACGGCAACCGCGGTGTGGTTCTCGGAGGCGATCATTTCCAGGCCCCCGCGCTGGCGGCCGAGTTCGTCGTCGATCTTTGCCGCGATCTCGGGATCCAGCTCGGAGAGCTGAGCGTCCAACGACGGTGATACCACCTGTTCGAATTCAGTCACGGATACCGGGTTCACAGTTCGCCTCCGTTGGCTGCTGCATATTCCTCAGCAGTCATGAGCGGGCCTTCTTCGGTGGCGGCCACCTTGAACAGCCAGCCGGCACCGTAGGGGTCGTTGTTGATGAGGGCGGGATCTCCGACGACGGCGTCGTTGACCTCGGTCACTTCACCGGTGACGGGCGAGTAGAGGTCGGACACGGACTTGGTGGATTCCACTTCGCCGCAGGTCTCCCCCGCGGTCACAGTGGAACCGACCTCGGGCAGGTCCACATACACAATGTCGCCCAGGGCATCGGCGGCCACGGCGGAGATCCCAATCCCCACAGGCCCACCCCCATCAGCAGCAACCCATTCATGCTCAGCCGAGTACTTCAGCCCGGCAACAACTTTGCTCATATCAATTCCTTCTCTCACTGGTTCGTAAAAATTCGTTGTCTAGTGGGTCGGTGCCGCGGTCCCAACCGCCCACTGTGGTGAGGCAATAGGGCCCCTTCGGGTCCGGCGTCCGGCAGCGGGCGTCCAAGGGAGCATCGCATCCGCTCAGCGGGTGCAACTGCGACCGAGCCCGCAGAGGACGCCGGACCCGACGGGCCAGGTGACCCACGGCGTCGCCGGGCTACTTGGAACGCTTGTAGAACGGCAGCGGCACAACTTCGAACGGCTCTGCCTTGCCGCGGAGGTCCACGTCAACCACGGTGCCGACGGCGGAATGTTCGACGTCGACATACGCCAGCGCTACCGGGTAACCGAGCGTGGGGCTCGGCTGCCCTGAAGTCACCTCGCCGATCAGGGAACCGTCCTTGAGGACGGAGTAGTGTCCGCGGGCCGCACGACGACCGGCTCCTTTGAGGCCCACGAGTTTCTGCCCGATCGTGGAACCGACACCGGCTGCCTTGATGGCGGCCAGCGCTTCCTTGCCCACGAAGTCGCCTTCCTTGGCCAGGGCCACCACCGGTCCGAGCCCTGCGGCATAGGCGTTGACGTGGCGGGTGAGCTCGTTGCCGTAGAGCGGCATTCCGGCTTCGAGGCGCAGCGAATCGCGGGCTGCGAGGCCTGCCGGGATGAGGCCGTGGCCTTCGCCGGCTTCCAACAACGCCTCCCAGAGGGAAGGAGCGTCCTCGTTGGGCACGTAGATCTCGAAGCCGTCTTCGCCGGTGTACCCGGTGCGGGCCAGCAGCAACTCGTCACCGGCAATGGTGACCTCGACAGCGGCGTAGTACTTCAGCTCGGTAACGAGGGAGTGCTGCTCGGCGGGCACCAGGTCCAACAAGATGGCTTCGGCGTTCGGCCCTTGGACTGCGACCAGCGCCGTCTCAGCGGAGGCATCCTCAACCACAACATCGAACCCGGCGGCACGCTTCAGCAACTCGGCGGCCACAACCGCAGCGTTGCCTGCATTCGGGACCACGAGGAACTTATCCACGCCTTCCTCCGGCGAGGGGCGACGGTACGTGATGAGGTCGTCGATGATGCCGCCGTCGTTGTTGCAGATCAGCGAGTATTTGGCTTTGCCGTCGGCGATCGCGGACAACTTGCCTACCAACGCGTAGTCCAGAAAGGCGGCGGCGTCCGGCCCGGTGACCCAAACCTCGCCCATGTGGGAGAGGTCGAACAGGCCAGCGGCGTTACGGACCGCGTGATGCTCAGCCAGCTCGGACTCGTACTTGAGCGGCATCTGCCAGCCACCGAAGTCCGTGAAGGAGGCGCCGGCCTTTTTGTGTTGCTCGTAAAGAGCGGTGTAGTTCTCAGACATATCGGGTTCCCTTAGTTCTCAAAGTCTTCGATTGGAGGGCAGGAGCACACCAGGTTGCGGTCGCCCGCAGCACCGTCGATCCGGCCGACGGGCGGGAAGTACTTGTCCTGCTTCAGGCTCGGGACCGGGAAGGCGGCCTGCTCACGCGGGTAGTCACGCTCCCAGGCGGAACTTACGACGGCGGCTGCCGTGTGAGGCGCGTTGCGGAGCGGGGAGTTCTCCACGGAGAAGTCCCCGGCGGCAACCTGCTCGATCTCGGCGCGGATGGTGATCATGGCTTCGATGAAGCGGTCGATCTCGGCGAGGTCCTCGGACTCCGTCGGCTCAACCATCAAGGTTCCCGCAACCGGGAAGGCCAGCGTCGGCGCGTGGAAGCCGAAGTCGATGAGGCGCTTGGCCACATCCTCAGCCGTAACCCCCGTGCGGGCCGTGAGTTCGCGGAGGTCCAGGATGCACTCGTGGGCTACGAGTCCGCCTTCGCCCGTGTACAGGATGGGGAAGTGCTCATCCAAACGGGAGGCAACGTAGTTCGCCGCGAGCAGCGCTGACTTGGTGGCCTCGGTGAGCCCTTCGCCACCCATGAGCTTCACGTAGGCCCAGGAGATCGGCAGCACGCCGGCCGAACCGAAGCGGGATGCCGAAATCGCCACGCCGCCTTCTGAAGATGCGTTGTTGGCATCGCCCGGCATGAACGGTGCCAGGTGGGCCTTCGCAGCTACAGGGCCAACGCCGGGTCCGCCGCCACCGTGTGGGATGCAGAACGTCTTGTGCAGGTTCAGGTGCGACACGTCCCCGCCGAACTTGCCCGGCTGGGCCAGTCCAACCAGGGCGTTCAGGTTCGCACCATCTACGTAGACCTGGCCGCCGGCCTCGTGAACGGCGTCGCAGACCTCAACAACGTCGGCGTCGTACACACCGTGCGTGGACGGGTAGGTGATCATGATGCACGAAAGTACGTCGCGGTTGGCCTCGATCTTGGCCTTCAGGTCATCGTGATCGATGGTGCCGTCGGAAGCCGTAGCCACCACAACAACCTTCATGCCAGCCAGCACTGCCGAGGCAGCGTTCGTGCCGTGGGCCGAAGCCGGAATCAAACAGATGTTCCGCTGCGAATCGCCGCGGGACAGGTGGTAGCCACGGATCGCGAGGAGTCCGGCCAGCTCACCCTGGGAACCGGCATTCGGCTGGATGGACACCTGGTCGTAGCCGGTGATCTCGGTGAGGTCGGATTCCAACCCAGCGATCAGCTCACGCCAGCCGGCAGTCTGCGAATCCGGAGCAAACGGGTGAATGGAAGCGAACTCCGGCCACGAAATGGCTTCCATCTCCGCGGTGGCGTTCAGCTTCATGGTGCACGAACCCAGCGGGATCATGGTGCGGTCCAGCGCGAGGTCCCGATCTGACAGCTTGCGGATATAGCGCAACAACTGCGTCTCGGAACGGTGCGTGTTGAATACCGGGTGCTGCAGGAAGTCCGAGGTGCGGACCACGTCGGAGGGCAGCTCGAACCCGGCCGCGTCCCCTACCGGACCAGCGCCGAAGGCGACGGCGACCGCGGAGAGGACTTCCGGCGTCGTGGTTTCATCAAGCGAAACACCCACGGTGTCTGCGTCGATGTGGCGGAGGTTGATGCCGCGTGCCTCAGCAGCGCCGATGACCTTGGCGGCCTTGCCCGGGACGCGGACCGTGAGAGTGTCGAAGAAGGAAGCGGAGAGGAGCTCGCGGCCTGCCTTCTGCAGGGCGGTGGCGAGGACACGCGCGTGGCCGTGGACCGTTTCGGCGATCGCCTTCAGGCCGTCCGGGCCGTGGTAGACCGCGTACATCGATGCCACGATCGCGAGCAGAGCCTGCGCCGTGCAGATGTTGGACGTGGCCTTCTCGCGTCGGATGTGCTGCTCGCGGGTCTGCAGCGCCAAACGGTACGCGGGCACGCCGGCGTTGTCCTTGGACACACCCACGATGCGGCCCGGAAGCGTCCGCTCCATGCCCGTGCGGACAGCCATGTACGCAGCGTGCGGGCCGCCGAAGAACAGCGGGACGCCGAAGCGCTGGGCGGTTCCGACGGCGATATCCGCACCTTGTTCACCCGGGGGCGTGATGAGGGTGAGCGCCAGCAGATCGGCGGCGACCGTGACCAGGGCGCCGCGTTCCTTCGCCGCAGCGATTACCGGAGCGTGGTTGAAGACCCGGCCCGAAACGCCGGGCTGCTGCAGGACGATGCCGTTGATGTCGCCGTCGGGCAATCCCGTTGAGAGGTCCGCAACGAGGACCTCGAAGCCAAGCGCTTCAGCACGGCCCTTCACGATCGCGATGGTCTGCGGCAGGAGGTCGGCGTCCAGGACGGTCTTGCCATCCTTCACGGCTTTGTTGGCGCGGCGCATCAACAGCACGGCCTCGGCCACGGCCGTGGCTTCGTCCAGCAGCGAAGCGTTGGCGATCGGCAGGCCGGTCAGATCCTGCACCATGGTTTGGAAGTTCAGCAGTGCTTCGAGGCGGCCCTGCGAAATCTCCGGCTGGTACGGCGTGTAAGCGGTGTACCAAGCGGGGGATTCGAGGATGTTGCGGCGGATCACCGGCGGGGTAACGGTGTCGTAGTAGCCCTGGCCGATCATCTGCACCGCGGTCTTGTTCTTCGCCGCGAGCTTGCGGAGCTCAGCCAGGACCTGGGTCTCGCTCAGCGCTTTCTGCAAAGTGAGCGGCGAGGACTGGCGGATGGAATCGGGAACAGCAACGTCCACCAGGCCGTCGACGGAGTCGTAGCCGATGGCCTTGAGCATGGTGTCAATATCGGCCTGGCGGCGGGCGCCGATATGCCGATCCGCGAAAGCGGTTGGGGAGGATTGAACAGTCAAGAGGAACTCCAGGATTCAGGCGCCCGCTGAGCGCCATGGTGAATATGGGTTCCTCCCCGCTCTGTATTGGACCTGAGAGATTCCGCGAACTGTGGTTCCACATAGTTCACTTGCACCGTCGGTGAGCCCGGTTGCCCGGACTGCTTTCCAGAGTTGCCTCGCCGCGGCGGTACATGGGCCTGAGAGATTCCTGGGGAGGATTTGCTCCTACGGCGCCTGACTGGATGTACCGGCAGGACTCTCCCGCCGCAGATCAAAAGCGTTTGCGCCACCTCAGTGACACGCTTCACACCATAGCGGGTCACGTCGAAAAAGCGCAAGGCGGCGCATTGACTCATAGAAAACCTCCGCGTAGCCGGATACGTTGCCTCATTTGAAAACCTCCGCGTAGCGGCGTGGTTGAGGGTGTTGGCGGCGG
>NZ_JBIRZS010000035.1:0-24034 GCF_044391085.1 Paenarthrobacter sp. NPDC018779
GGAGTCATATCCGGTATTAGACCCAGTTTCCCAGGCTTATCCCAGAGTCAAGGGCAGGTTACTCACGTGTTACTCACCCGTTCGCCACTAATCCCTGGTGCAAGCACCAGTTCATCGTTCGACTTGCATGTGTTAAGCACGCCGCCAGCGTTCATCCTGAGCCAGGATCAAACTCTCCGTTCAAAAACAAAAAACGAAACACAACCACCCCCACCGGAAATCACGGCAAGAAGCAGCTGCAAAAATTCGAAACCAGCTGAAAACCAAACCACCACACACGGGGGTGCGCAATGACTTGGCAAATAATTTCAACCAATCAATAAAACAATCGGTATCAACAAACTTGGCACACTATTGAGTTCTCAAACAACAGACACTAACCGGCACCACCAACCAAACGACTGGATCGCTCCGGAGCAACTTTTCAAACTTACCCGCGCGCTTCCTTCGATTCAAATCGGCAAGCTTGACTTGATTTTTCCTTGCGGTTTCTTGTCAGCTTGCGATCCCTGCTCGAGGAGCAGCGCGGGTACTAACTATACGCCTACTCTCCCCCGATCGCAAAACCGAGGGAGAACGGCCCCCTCGGAGGCCGTGGCAGCCCCGGAAACACAAGGAAGAAGGGCCCGGCCTCATTGAGACCGGGCCCTTCTGTCCGCCACAGCAGACTAGTCAGCCAACGTGAACCACGAGGCACCGAGCGGCGGAAGTGTTACGGTCAGCGCTGCAGGCTGGCCATCGGTGCCGGGCGAGACAGCCTTCAACGTCCCGGTGTTCACCACACCCGAACCGCCATAGACTTCGGCGTCGGTGTTGAGCACTTCCTTCCACTCCCCTGCCGACGGAACCCCCAGGATGTACCCCTCGTGCGGCCCGCCGGAGAAGTTCACGGCACAAACCAGTGCCTTACCGTCGCGGTCGTACCGCACAAAGGTCAGGACGTTCTTGTCGGCGTCTCCGCCATTGATCCACTGGAAACCTGCGGCCTCGTTGTCTCGGCTGTACAGTGCCGGGGTGCTGGCGTAGACGGCATTGACGTCCTTCACCAGCAGCTGGAGTCCGCGGTGCGCGGGAATATCGGCAAGGAACCAATCGAGCCCGTGCTGCTCGGACCACTCTGCTTCCTGCCCGAATTCCGTGCCCATGAAGATGAGTTGCTTGCCGGGATGCGCCCATTGGTAGGCGAAGAAGGCGCGGAGGTTGGCCAACTGTTGCCAGCGGTCGCCGGGCATCTTCCTGAGCATGGAGCCCTTGCCATGCACAACCTCGTCATGGCTGATGGGCAGAAGGAAGTTTTCCGAGAACGCGTAGACCAGGGAGAAAGTGATGGTTCCGTGGTGCCACTTGCGGTTGACCGGGTCTTCGGAGATGTACTTCAGGGTGTCGTGCATCCAACCCATGTTCCATTTGAGTCCGAACCCAAGTCCCCCGTGGCTGGTGGGAGCCGTGACTCCCGGGAAGGCCGTGGACTCTTCGGCGATGGTCACCGCGCCGGGGTGCGTCTTGTAGACCGTGGCGTTGACTTCCTGCATGAAGGAGATCGCCTCAAGGTTTTCACGGCCACCAAACTTGTTGGGCCGCCACTGGCCTTCCTCACGGGAGTAGTCCAGATAGATCATCGAGGCAACGGCATCCACCCGCAGCCCGTCGATATGGAATTCGTCGAGCCAATAGAGGGCGTTGGCCACCAGGAAGTTGCGTACCTCGCGTCGGCCGAAGTCGAAGATCAACGTGCCCCAGTCAGGGTGCTCCCCCAGGGCGGGGTCGGAGTGTTCGTACAGCGCCTCGCCATCGAATTGGGCCAGGGCCCACGAGTCCTTGGGGAAATGCGCGGGGACCCAGTCCAAGAGCACACCGATGCCGGCTTGGTGGAGTGAATCAACCAGGAACCGGAACTCGTCGGGGTGCCCGAACCTGGACGTCGGCGCGAAGTAGGACGTGACCTGGTAACCCCATGATCCGCCGAAGGGGTGCTCGGCCACGGGCATGAACTCCACGTGCGTGAAGCCAAGCCACTTCACGTATTCCACGAGTTCCTTGGCCAGTTCCTTGTAGCCAAGGCCGAGGCGCCAGGAGCCAAGGTGGACTTCGTAGACGCTCATGGGCGAGTTGTGCGGATCGCGCTGGGCACGCGCCGCCATCCATTCCGAGTCCTTGAAGCGGTAGCTGGAGTCAACAACCCGGGAAGCTGTCAGCGGCGGGACCTCCGTGCCAAATGCCAGGGGATCGGCCTTCTCCACCCAGTGACCGGAACGGGTGAGGATCTCGTATTTGTAGCACGCCCCTGCTACAACCCCGGGAATGAAGGCTTCCCAGACACCGGACGAGCCCAGGGACCGGAGGGCATGATTCCGGCCGTCCCAGCCGTTGAAGTCGCCCTTGACCCGGACTGCCTGTGCGTTCGGCGCCCACACCGCGAAGGAAACACCGGAGACGTCCCCCAGCGAGGTGCGGTAGTCCTGCAGGTGCGCGCCCAGGACATCCCAGAGCCGCTCGTGCCGGCCCTCACCGATGAGGTGCAGGTCCACTTCACCCACCGTGGGCAGGTAGTGGTACGGGTCATCAATGGTGACCGATTCGGCGTCGTACACCACTTCCAAACGGTAGTCCGGCACGTGGCCGGCCTGAAGCGGTTCCAAAACCGCTACCCACACACCATTGGATTCGTGCTCCATGGGCGTGCGACCGGCCTCAGTCACCACCGTTACGGACCTGGCGAGGTGCTTCACCGTACGGATGGTCACGTGGCCATGGTCGTCCAGGTGCGCGCCGAGCACCGAGTGCGGTGCGTGGTAGGCGCCTGCTGCCACACGGGCCAAGGTCTCGGGGTCCACCGGCATGGGGACCCGGGGCCGTTCGGTGCGTGCAGAGCCAGTCATGTCATTACCTTCCGCTGTAGCCGCAGCGTGCTTGCCGCGGCTCGTTTTGTCGAGGATTTGCCGTGCTGCGTTCACCGGAATGGACAGCCAGTCCGGCCGGTTCCGCAGCTCGTAAACCACCTCGTATAAGGCCTTGTCCAGCCACAATGCCACAAAGAGCGGCGAGCCGCGGTCCACGGTTCCGGGGTTGACTTCGGCATAACCGGCAAGGAAGGCTTCAGCGCAGTCTTCCACCCAGGATCCGGACACCGTGGCATCCGCGTTTTCGCGGACGGCGGCACCCGCGGCGTAGTCAAAGGAACGGAGCATTCCCACTACGTCGCGCAGCGGCAGGTCCGGAGTGTTACGTTCTTCGATGGTGCGCAGGGGTTCGCCCTCGAAGTCGAGAATGGCCCACCTGCCCGGCTGTCCTTCCCCGCCCGGAACCCAAAGGATCTGGCCGAGGTGGAGGTCGCCGTGGACGCGCTGCAACTGGCCCACAGCAGTGGCGTCCAAGGCGGACAGCAGCTCCTCAAGGCTCTGGTCATAAGGCCCGACGGCGGCAGCCGCCTCAGCCCACGACTGGCGGACCCGCCGTGCGAGCGTCCCGACAATGTGGGCTCCCTGGCCGCTGCCGTCAATGGCGCCGAAGGTTTCCGAGAGACGCGCGTGGACTGTTGCCGTGGCAGCACCCAGCCCCCGCGCTTCAGCCGTGAAGTCGGTTCCCGAGGCAGCAGCCTCAACCGCCAGGCGCCACGCGTCCTGGCCACCGTGCAGGAACTCGTGGGCAACGGTGAGCTCGCCCGTCGATGGATTGCCCGCCGAGTCCCAGGAGCCGGTAATCCAGCCGAGCGTGGCGGGAACCTCGCGGGTGCCGGCCGCGGTGAGTGCCGCCCCCAGCTCGATCTCCGGGTTCTTTCCGGCCGCCAACACACGGAAGATCTTCACGATCGCCGACGATCCGCCGTCGTCCACTATGACGGAGGTGTTGGACTGCTCGCTGGAGAGGACCTTCACGGAGGTGGGGCGCCCAGGCAAGGCAACCCGTCCCTGCGCGAGGTGACCGCGGACGGTGCCCTCCCCTGCCGCGCCGCCTTGGCGCATGAGTTCAAGCCATGACTCAATAAACGCGTCGTCGAATACGGCATCGTAGACCAGTTGCAGGCCATGCTCCGGGTCCGTTACCTCGCCAAGCAGGGCCGTCGGCGCCTCGGTTAGGGGCTGGCTACGGAAGCTCAACGGGACCTGCACCACGTCGGTCCGGGGTCCGCCGTCGGCTGTCCTGTAGGTCACCCCGAGCAGCAGGACCTCCGAGGCTGGCCTCCCTCCCGGGTCCGGAAGGTGGAAGCCTCCCACGCGCTCCAGCGCAAAGTCTGGATTCTTCACCGGGAACCAGCGTTTGGTGGGCAGCCAGTTCCGGAGAAGGCTTTCAATGGCGGGGTTAAGTGTTCCCTTGCTCATCTCATCCTTTGGTCGACACCACGGGGATCGCCTGCGTAAAGGGCGACGATGGGTTGGAAGACGCAGAGCGCAGCCGCAACCAGTAGAAGTTGTGGCTTCCCAACATGACATTGAGTTGGCCGTTATCGCCCACGGCGGGGAAGGGCTGGCCGCCGAAAATGTCCCGGAATCCCCTGCCAACAAACTCAGGCAGGTCCAGCGAGGCGGCCACTGGATGTTGTGAAAGGTTGAAGACGCACAGGATGGTTTCTGCGGTCTCGCCTTCGGCATTGCCCGGCGGAAGTTCCCGGACATACGCAAGAACCACCTCGTGGTCGGCCTCGATGTGGCGGAAGTTGCCTAAGCCGAATGCGGGGTGGTTCTTGCGGACGCTGAGGATTTGCCGGGTCCACCGGAGCAGCGAACCGGAGTGCGCGGCCTGCGCTTCCACGTTCGCCATTCCGAAGTTGTACACGAGCGACTGGATCACCGGGAGGAAGAGCTTGCCGGGATCCGCACTGGAGAATCCTGCGTTGCGGTCCGGGTTCCATTGCATCGGAGTGCGCACGGCATCCCGGTCGTCCAGCCAGATGTTGTCGCCCATGCCGATCTCGTCCCCGTAGTACAGGAACGGGCTCCCGGGAAGGGACAACAGCAAGGCGTTGATGAGTTCGATCTCGGAACGTGAGTTGTCCAGCAGTGGTGCCAGCCGCCGTCGGATGCCGATGTTGGCCCGCATGCGGGGGTCCGGCGCGTACCAGCCGAGCATGGCGGCACGTTCGTCCGCAGGCACCATCTCCAAGGTCAGCTCGTCATGGTTGCGGAGGAACGTTCCCCACTGGGCTCCCCGGGGGATGTCCGGTGTTTCGCGCAGCGTTTCGATGATCGGCGCAGCCTTCTGGTCCCTCAACGCGTAGTACAGGCGGGGCATGATGGGGAAGTGGAAGGCCATGTGGCACTCCGGCGCATCCTCGGTCCCGAAGTATTCCACTACCTCGTGCGGCGGCTGGTTCGCCTCGGCGATGATCACCCTGCCCGGATAGCTCGCGTCCACCATCCTGCGCAGCCCTTGGAGGAACTCGTGGGTCCTGGGGAGGTTTTCGCAGTTGGTGCCGTCTTCCTCGAACAGGTACGGCACGGCGTCTGCCCGGAACCCGTCGATGCCCTGGTCCAGCCAGAACCGGATGACGTCGTGCAAGGCCTCCACCACGGCGGGGTTCTCGAAGTTCAGGTCAGGTTGGTGGCTGAAGAAGCGGTGCCAGAAGAACTGGCGCCGGATGGGATCGAAGGTCCAGTTGGATTCCTCCGTGTCCACGAAGATGATGCGCGCGTCCTGGTACTTCTCGTCCGTATCGCTCCAGACGTAGAAATCACCGTAGGGTCCGGTGGGGTCCTTACGGGATTCCTGGAACCAGGGGTGCTGGTCCGAGGTGTGGTTCAACGGGAGGTCGATGATCACGCGGACGCCGCGCGCGTGGGCTTCCGCCACGAGCCGCTTGAAGTCGCTGATGGTGCCGAACTCGTCCAGGACAGAGGTGTAATCGGCAATGTCGTAGCCGCCATCACGCAAGGGCGAATGGAAAAAGGGCGGCAGCCAGAGGCAGTCAACGCCCAACCACTGGAGGTAGTCCAGTTTGTCGATCAGGCCTTGGAAGTCTCCCGAACCGTCGCCGTTGGCATCCGCAAAGGCCCGGACCAGTACTTCGTAGAACACAGCCTTGCGGTACCAGTGGGGATCATGCTGGAGACCGGGAGCGTTCAGCTCGAAGGTGTTCTTCGGGGTGAAGTACTGGCTCGGGTTTTGCGGAGAGAAACTCACTTAAGGCTGCCTCCGGATGCTGAGTACGTGGGCCGGCTCAACGTGGGCGTCCAGGCGGACGTAGTTGTGCTCGCCCCACGCCCAGCTCTGGCCACTGATGAGGTCGTCAACCCAGTAACGGCCATTCTCATCCAGGTCCGCGGGGTCCAGGTGCAACGCCGCAAGGTCCAGGGACACTGTGCTCTCGCGGGCGCTGTGCGGATCCACGTTGACCACAATGATCAGTGTGTCCTTGGTGCCGTCCGGAAGGGTCTTGTGCTTGGAGTACACGATTGTGGCGTCATCCGTACTCCGGTGCAGGGTCAGGTTCTGCAGGTCGCCCAAGGCCGGGTGGTCCTTGCGGATGGTGTTGAGACGCGTGATGTACGGGGCCAAGGTACGTCCCGACTCGGCAGCGCCGTCCCAATCCCTGGCCTTGTACTCGAACTTCTCGTTGTCGATGTACTCCTCGGCGCCGGGCCGGGCCACGTGCTCATACAGCTCGTAGCCTGCGTACACGCCCCAGAGCGGGCTGGCCGTCGAGGCGAGGGCGGCGCGGACCTTGAAAGCCGCAGGTCCGCCGAATTGCAGGTACTCGGTGAGGATGTCCGGCGTGTTCACGAAGAAGTTCGGTCGGAAGAAGGCGGCGCTTTCGTGGCTGACTTCGTGGAAGTATTCCTCAAGTTCGGTCTTGGTGTTGCGCCACGTGAAGTAGGTGTAGGACTGCTGGAAGCCTGCCCGGCCCAGCGCATGCATCATGGCGGGGCGGGTGAAGGCCTCGGCGAGGAAAACCACCTCGGGGTTCTTCTTGTTGATCTTCCCGATCAGCCATTCCCAGAACCACACCGGCTTGGTGTGCGGATTATCCACGCGGAAAACCTTCACGCCGTGGCTGATCCATAGCTGTACGATCCGCAGGATTTCCTTGGAAATTCCCGCAGGATCGTTATCGAAATTCAGCGGGTAAATGTCCTGGTACTTCTTGGGCGGGTTTTCCGCATAAGCGATGGTGCCGTCCACGCGGGTGGTGAACCACTCCGGGTTGGAGGTGACCCAGGGGTGGTCCGGAGCCGCCTGCAGCGCGAGGTCCATGGCCACTTCCAGGCCCAGGTCATTGGCCCTGGCCACGAAAGCGTCAAAGTCCTCGAAGGTTCCCAGCTCAGGATGGATGGCGTCGTGGCCTCCGTCCTTGGAGCCGATGGCCCACGGCGAGCCGGGGTCTTGCGGTCCCGGGGTCAGCGTGTTGTTGCGGCCCTTGCGGTGCTGGAATCCGATCGGGTGGATCGGAGGCATGTAGATGACATCGAATCCCATCTCGGCAACGGCGTCCAGGCGCTTGGCTGCAGTGCGGAAGTTGCCTGACGTCCACACGCCCGTGGCGTGATCCAGGACGGCGCCTTCGGAGCGCGGGAAAAACTCGTACCAAGCGGCACGGCCGGCGAGGTCGCGTTCAACCTTCAGCGGGAACCGCTCGGAGACGGTTACCAGCTCACGGATCGGGACACGTCCGACGGCGGCCAGCACCTCTGCGCTGAAACCGGCGCCCAGGCGCTCCTCGGCAGATTTGGTGGTGTCGGCCAGTGCCACGGAAGCTGCACGGAAGGTGCGCTTGTCCGCAGCGCTGCGGCCGGCGTCGTCATCTGCCGCTTCTGCCAGGAGCACGGCACCTTCGGCGAGCATCAACTCAACGTCGATTCCTGCGGCCACCTTCACTTCGGCGTTGTGGTGCCAAGTACCGTAACGGTCGTGCCAAGCTTCGATGACGAAGGTCCAAGGCCCCGCGGCGCCAGGCGTCAGCAGGCCTTCCCAGCGGTCACGGCCCTTCCACTGCTCCTGTTGGGACGGTTCAAGACGCACCCGCTGGCGTTCTTTACCGCGGGGATCCAGCAGAACTGCCGAGACGCCCAGCTGGTCGTGTCCTTCGCGGAACACGGTGGCGGCCACCTGGATGTCCTCGCCGGGGAGGGCCTTGGCCGGGAAGCGGCCACCCTCAACCACTGGCTGGACCGCCGTGATGGGGAACCGGCCGAAACGAAGTCCGTCGGTGATGTCCGTTTTGGTCTTGGATTTCAGAGCGGTGCTGGTTCGCTGGATATTCGTCACAAGCACGACGTTAGCGACAAAAATCACAGAATGCTAAGCACACGACCTTTCTTCTCGACGCAAGATGTCTTTTACCTAAAAGAAACCCAAACCGGTTCCGGCTGCCATGTGAGTCGGTTAGTGTGGCGCTCGTGAAGGCAATTCGAAGGTTTACAGTCCGTACCGTCCTCCCTGAGTCCATCCGGCCTTTGGCCCGTCTGGCTACCAATCTGCGCTGGTCCTGGCACCGGCCCACCAGGGAGCTTTTTGCGAGCCTCAACCCGGCTCTCTGGGAGTCCGCGCAGCACGACCCCATCGCGCTTTTGGGATCCATCAGCCGCGAGCAACTGCAGGAACTGGCCAACAACGGCGACGTTGTGGACCGCGTGCAGGAAGCTGCTGCCGACCTGGACCGCTATTTGAGCGAACCGCGCTGGTACCAGGGCCTGGGCGAGGACGCGCCAAAGTGCATCGCCTATTTCTCGCCCGAGTTCGGCATCACCGAGGTACTCCCCCAGTACTCCGGCGGCCTCGGCATCCTCGCCGGCGACCACCTCAAGGCCGCGTCCGACCTCGGCGTGCCGCTCATCGGCGTAGGGCTTCTGTATCAGGCCGGCTACTTCAAGCAGTCGCTCTCCCGCGACGCCTGGCAGCAGGAAACCTACCCCGTCCTGGACCCGGACGGCCTGCCCCTGACCCTGCTCCGCCATTCGGCCAAGGATGGCGTACCCGGCAAGCCGGTCCAGATTTCCCTCCCGCTGCCCAACGGCCGGGAACTCCACGCGCACGTGTGGCGTGCCGACGTCGGGCGCGTTCCGCTGCTGCTGCTCGACTCCAACGTGCCCTCCAACGACGAAGCCGCCCGCGGCATCACTGACCGCCTGTATGGCGGCGGCGGCGACCACCGGCTCCAGCAGGAGCTCCTGCTCGGCATGGGCGGCGTCAAGGCCCTGCGCGTGTACCAGGAACTGACCGGCACCCCGGCGCCGGAAGTCTTCCACACCAACGAAGGCCACGCAGGCTTCCTCGGGATCGAGCGCATCCAGGAAGCCATGGCGGACGCCAACGATCCCCTCACGTGGGAAGAAGCCCTGGCCGCAGGCCGTGCCTCCACGGTGTTCACAACGCACACTCCCGTTCCCGCCGGCATTGACCGCTTCGAGGCAGTGCAGATCAAGCACTTCTTCGAGGCCGGGCTTGCGCCCGATGTGCCCGTGGACCGGATCCTGGAGTTGGGCCGTGAAAATTACGACGGCGGCAATCCTTCCGTTTTCAACATGGCGGTGATGGGGTTGCGCCTGGCGCAACGCGCAAACGGTGTGGCCAAGCTCCACGGCGTGGTCTCGCGCGAAATGTTCTCCGGACTGTGGCCGGGATTCGACCACTCCGAAGTGCCCATCACCTCGGTGACCAACGGCGTCCACGTGCCCACCTGGGTAGACCCGCGGATCTCCTCCCTTGCCCGTCACCAGTTCGGTGCCGAAGCCGAAGCCCTTGGCCGCTGGGACCTGGCCTACAACGTCAGCGACGAGGACGTGTGGGCGCTACGCCGCGAACTGCGTGTCCAGCTCATCGAGGACGTGCGTCGCCGCCTGCGTGCCTCCTGGAAGAAGCGCGGCGCCGCTGACGCAGAGCTTGGCTGGACCGAGAAGGTGCTGGACCCGGACGTGCTGACCATCGGCTTCGCCCGACGCGTCCCCACCTACAAGCGGCTCACCCTGATGCTGCGCGACCCCGCCCGCCTCAAGGCCCTGCTGCTGGACCCGAAGCATCCCATCCAGCTGGTCATCGCCGGTAAGTCCCACCCCGCGGACGACGCTGGCAAGAAGATGATCCAGGACCTGGTCCGCTTCACCGACGACCCCGAGGTACGCCACCGGATCGTGTTCCTGCCCAACTACGACATTGCCATGGCCCGCACCCTGTTCCCCGGTTGCGACGTCTGGCTCAACAACCCGCTGCGCCCGCTCGAGGCTTGCGGCACGTCCGGCATGAAGGCCGCCATCAACGGCTCGCTCAACCTGTCCGTCCTGGACGGCTGGTGGGACGAAATGTACGACGGCGAAAACGGCTGGGCCATCCCCACTGCCAACAACGGCGCATCCGCCGACGAACGCGACGACATCGAGGCGGCCGCGCTCTACGAACTGCTCGAAAACCAGGTGGCACCGCGCTTCTACGGCACCACCGTCTCCCAGGGTGCCGGGGCCGCGGGTCCGTCAGAATCCAGCACGGAGAAGGTCCCCACGCACTGGGTGTCCATGATCAAGCACACCCTGGCGCACCTGGGCCCGGCCGTGTCCGCGGAACGCATGCTCCACGACTACGTGAACCTGCTCTACTGCCCCGCCGCCGTTTCCGGACGCCGCGCCAGCGCCGACTCGCACAAGGAAGCCAAGGAGCTCGCCGCCTGGACGTCCAAGGTGCGCGGCGCCTGGCCCGGCGTGGTGGTGGAACACGTGGACTCGGTCGGTTTGTCCGAGGAGCCCCAGGTTGGTGACAGCCTGCAGGTCAACGCCTACGTGGCCCTCAACGACCTGGCACCGGAGGACGTCTCCGTGGAGGTAGCCTTCGGCCGCGCCGAGGAAAGCGATGAGCTCGACGACGTGGTGGTTGCCGAACTGGACGCCAAGGAAGACCTCGGCAACGGGCGGCACCTCTTCCACGGCTCCCTGGTCATCAACCGCTCGGGCTCCTTTGGCTATACGGTCCGCGTGTTCCCGAAGCACTCAGCGCTGGCATCAAAGGCTGAACTTGGGTTGATCGCGAACGCGTAAGCCTGCGAAGCAGGGCAGGACTAATCCTCTGCGCGCTGGCTCGTTCCTCGCCTTTGACGCGCGCTGCCGGATCAGTCCTGCCCTGCTTGTTTGCCTACGGTTGGATCCACGGGGCCAGTTGGCGCTGTTAGTGCTGGAAGACTGCGATCACTGCGAGGTCGCGGCCTGCGTAGCGCTCGGCGTCCTGGAGGATTTCGCAGACCACGGCGAAGGAGCGGTCCGTGCGGTAGGCGGCGGGGACCTGCCAGATCATGGTCACGGGGGCGTCTCCGTCGTCCGAGAGCGAGTCGGCGAAGTCGTGCAGCGAATCGTTCAGGGCATCCAGGTTCACGCCGTAGTACTCGGGGAAATCAAGGACCTGGCCGAAGACCTCCAGGACCGCCTGCTTGTTTGCGGCCGGCGGGACCAGGATGGTCCTGCGTCCGGCGTCAGAGACTTGCTCCTGCAGTTCCTCAAGCGTCCACGTGTCTGCTGAGTAGATCTTCATGGGCTCCTACTTGTCCTCGACGATGAACTTGAATGATTCGTAGTGGTCCGGGGTGTAGTACTTCACCCCATCCTTGCCCGCGATGATCCGGCGGGCGCCGCGGTTGGAGGCTTCTGGTGTCGCGACGGTGTACTCCCTATAAAACCCGCTGGGTTTCTTGGGGAGCAGTCCCTCGAAGTTGCCAAAGTTTTCGTCGTCCTCGCGATAGGGATATGGCCCGCCCTTGGCTATCAGCGCGAGCGTCTGCCGCGCTTCCTTGGGCAACTGGGAAGCGTTGACCGCCGGGAGTGCGGAAGGGTTCGCCGGTGCGCTGACGGCGGCAGGAGGCGCCGGCGTCGTACTTAAGGCGCTGCCGGGTGTCGTAGCTTGCTGCCCGCTCACCATGGCAACCACCAGCACGACGGCGGCAATCACCAGGGCTGCGAATGCAGCCAGCTTGCTCCGCTTCATGTGGAGGACTCCCTTTGATGCCGTTCGGCCGCTCAGGTGCGGTAGATATTGATGGTGTTGGCTTGCAGGATATCCCGCTCGCCTGACGCCACCAGCGCACCCTTGCGGTGATCGTGCAACACGGAGGTGGTGAAGCGGAGTTCGAACATGCGCTTGCCGATTCCGGTTTCGCTGAGGATCTCCGGCAGCACCATCTTGAGGTCCTGGTTGCTCCCGTTCACCGCAATCAACCCACGGACCGTGCTGTTCTCGTTCCCCATGAGGAGCTGGACAGAACGGACGTTGGGATCGTTCCACCGGGCAGGGGTCATCCGTTTGCCCTTGTCGTCAAACCATTGCAGGCTGGCGTCGTTGGCCTTGGCGGGGAAGCTTTCAGGCTGCTGCCGAAGGAACCACCGCCGGAGCCGGACCAGTTCCCGGGTGGTTTGGAACATCGCGTTTGCCTCGTGGGTGCGGCTCCAGTCCAGCCACGCAGTGGGATTGTCCTGGCAGTAGGCGTTGTTGTTGCCCTGCTGGGTACGGCCCAGTTCATCGCCTGCGGTGATCATGGGAACGCCGATTGACAGCAGCAACGTAGCCATGAGGTTGCGGATGGACAGGGCCCGGGCGGCGACGATCGATTCGTTCTCGCTGCGGCCCTCGAAGCCGTGGTTGTAGCTGCGGTTGTCCCCGTGCCCGTCCCGGTTTTGCTCGCCGTTGGCCTCGTTGTGCTTGCGGTCGTAGCTCACCAGGTCCGTGAGGGTGAAGCCATCGTGCGCGGTGACAAAGTTGACCGACGCCAACCGTGACCTGCCGGACGGGGCAAAGAAGCCCGCGGAGCCGGCCATGATTTCGGCCAGTGCAGCAACGGAGCTTCCTTGTCCACCCGCCTCGATCGCTGCGCGGTCGGACAACCAGAACTGGCGGACTCCGTCGCGGAAGTGATCGTTCCAGTCGGACCAGCCCTGGGGGAAGCGGCCCGTCTGCCAGCCGCCATAGCCAACGTCCCACGGCTCAGCGATCAGTTTCACCTCGGAAAGCACGGGATCTTCGGCTATCGCCTGGAGGAACGGGTGCTTGGGATCGAACTGGTTGCCTGCGTCGCGGCAAAGCGTGACTGCGAGGTCGAACCGGAAGCCGTCCACATGGAATTCGTCCACCCAGTAGCGGAGGGAGTCCAAGGCCAGCTGCACCACTACGGGATCGCTGAAGTCCATGGTGTTTCCGCAACCGGTGGTGTCCAGGTACCGTCCGTGGGCATCGTGGCGGTAGTAGCGCTTCTCCGCCAAGCCGCGGAAGCTGATGACGGGTCCATCGGGTCCAGCCTCGGCCGTGTGGTTGTACACGACGTCCAGGATGACCTCTATGCCGGCGGCATGGAGCAGCTTGACCATGCCCTTGAGCTCGTCCTGCACTGCGTGCGGGCCGGCGTTCCTGGCTGCCTCGGTGGCGTAGTCTGCATGCGGGGCGAAGAACGCAGCACTGTTATAGCCCCAGTAATTGGTGAGGCCCAGGTCCTGCAGGTGTGCCTCATCCAAGTGGAAGTGGATGGGCAGCAATTGGACGGCGGTGATGCCGAGCTCAGTCAGGTGCTGGACCATCACCGGGTGCGCCATGCCCGCGTAGGTTCCCCGGAGGTGTTCCGGGATCTCAGGGTGCAGCATGGTCTGGCCGCGGACGTGGGCTTCGTAGATCACCGACGTCCGCATCGGAGTGCGCGGGGCGGCGTCATCTCCCCAATCGAAATCAGCGGCCATGTGAACGCTCGTCAGGAACTCGCCCCGCTGGTCCACGGCGCGGCCATAGGGATCGAGCAGGAGCGGCTGCTCGCCGTCGTCGTCGAAATCCAGCGACGGGACGGACAACGGCAGTCCGCCCTCCGACGGCGCCGCGCGGAAGCCGTACCGCGTTCCCGGCGGCATGCCGCTCACCAGGCCAAAGTGGATGCCGTCCTCGATGTTGGGGAGGGTGTGCACGCGCCAGCCCTCGCCGGGCGCCTGATAGGCAATCTCCACGCGGTCCAGGTCCGGTGCAAAGACCGCGACGTTGACGTGAGCGCCACCGGCCACGCCGAAATCTCCGGGCTGCGGGGTGCTCAGTCCGAGGGGCATGGGACGCGACGCGTCCAGCGTGGCTGCTGTGTCCAAAATAGGCATAACCATTGCTTGCAAGTTTAGTTCCACGCCAAGTATGTGCCTCTTTGGGGGTCCATGTGACGACACACACGGTGTTTCCCTTGACCGGCTTGCCATACTGAAAACGAAAAGAACTGGAGGTTTCCAATGGTGCGTGTGGCACTGGCCCAAGTCATTACCGGACGGGATGTTGCCGACAACCTGCGGCTCCTCGGGGAGTACGCCCGCCGCGCCAAGGATGGCGGTGCCCAGCTGGTGGTCTTCCCCGAGGCCATGATGCGTGCGTTTGGGAATTCCCTGCTGGATATCGCCGAGCCGCTCGACGGTCCGTGGGCCAGCCGCGTCCGCGACATCGCGGCTGAACTCGGGTTGGTGATCGTGGCCGGCATGTTTACGCCCGGTACCGACTCGGATGCCGGTAAGCCCCGCGTTCGAAACACCTTGCTGGCCACCGGTCCGGGCGTGGAAGCCAGCTACGACAAGATCCACCTTTTCGATGCGTTCGGCTTCGCGGAGTCGGACACGGTTGAGGCGGGCACAGACCCCGTGACGTTCGACGCCGGTGGCCTCACCTTTGGCTTGGCCACCTGCTATGACGTCCGTTTTCCGGCCTTGTTCACGGCTAACGCCCAACGCGGCGCCGTGGTGAACATCGTTTCCGCTTCCTGGGGATCAGGACCGGGGAAGGCCGAGCAGTGGCAGCTCCTGGCACGCGCCCGTGCCGTGGACACCACCACGTTCGTCCTGGCCTGCGGCCAAGGCGATCCGGCAACCCAGGGAATCGAAACGAAAGGTTCCGCTCCTACGGGCGTTGGGTACTCCGCCGTCGTATCCCCGTTCGGCCAGGTGCTGGAAGCGCTGGAGGGTGAGCCAGGCTTGCTCTTCGCAGACCTCGACCCCGCAGTGGTGGACGAAGCCCGCCAAAAGCTCCCAGTGCTGGCCAACCGCCGCGACTTTTAGCGCCCCGCCCCCGGACGCTCTCTCACCAAACCGCCCCCTGGGCCGAACCCTCTCTCACCAAACCGCCCCCTGGGCCGAACGCTCTCTCACCAGCCCCTGCGGCCGAAATAGAGGTGAGAGAGCGTTCGCCAAAAAGCGCCCAACGGTGAGAGAGGGATGCCCGAAAGGCGCCGCAAGGGCCACCGGAAGCGTGCGTCAAAGCGACGAAGGAGCAGCACGCGGAGGATGGCGCTTACGGCGCCTTACTGACGGATTACGAGGCGCGCTGGCGCGATACTTCGTACAGCGAGATTCCGACGGCCATGGATGCATTGAGCGACTCCATGGCCGAGTCGATGGGAATCGAGACGATCTGGTCGCAGTTTTCGCGGACCAGGCGGCTGAGGCCCTTGCCTTCGGAACCAACCACGATGCACACCGGTTCGGTGGCAACCGTGAGGTCCGGCAGCGATACGTCGCCGTCGCCATCGAGGCCGAGCACGTAGATGCCCATGTTCTTGAACTGCTTGAGGGCGTTGTTCAGGTTGGAAGCACGTGCCACGGGAACGCGGACTGCGGCACCGGCACTGGTCTTCCACGCCGCGGCAGTGACGCCTACAGAACGGCGCTCCGGAACAATCACACCATGGCCGCTGAACGCTGAAACGGAGCGGATGATCGCACCGAGGTTACGGGGGTCGGTGATGCCGTCGAGCGCCACGAAGAGGGGGGCGTTGGCGATGTGCCCCTTCTTCCACTTGGTAATGGTTTCCTCGGCAAGTTCGTAGGCATCCCCATACTCGTACGGCGGGATCTGCAGGACCAGGCCCTGGTGGACAGCGTCCTCGGTCATGCGGTCAAGCTCGGGTTTGCCGGCTTCGAGAAGCGGGATGCCGCGTTCGGCCGCCAGCTTGAGCGATTCCTTGACGCGGTCATCCATTTCAATCCGGATGGCTACATGCAGTGCCTTTGCCGGGATGCCAGCACGCAGTGCCTCGACAACCGAGTTGCGGCCGGTAACGAGTTCTTCGGTGGCACGTCCCTTGGGACCCGTGCTCCGGCGGGGGCCTGCACCGCGTGGTGCGGCACCACGCTTGGCAGCAGAGCGCTCGGCCAGCTGCTTGTTCTTGTAAGCCTTGTGGTAGACGCGGTCCTCCGCCTTGGGCGTGGGGCCCTTGCCTTCGAGTGCCTTGCGGCCGTGGCCACCGGTTCCGATGGTGGGGCCCTTCTTCTTCTTGACCGACCGGTTACCGTTGTTGGCCATGGGATTCCATCCTTGATGTTGTAATGAGTCTGGAATCAAGTCTACTGACCCAGTGCAATTCGGCTGACGAGCCCTCTGTCAGTCGCGTTTGAGGGTCCAGGTGGCTCCGTCCGCACCATCTTCGACCAGGATGCCCGCCGCGGCGAGCGTATCGCGGATGGCGTCGGACGCCGCCCAGTCCTTGGCAGCCCGGGCTGCGGCGCGGGCTTCAAGCTGAGCTTCCACCAGCACGTCGAGCGCTGCATGTTCGCGGCCTTGCACTGCCTCGGGACGCTTGACGGCGTCCAGGCCAAGGACGCCGGTCATGGCATTCACGCTGTACAACGCGGATTTTGCGGCCTCCAGGTCACCTGCCGCCAGCGCGGTATTGCCGGCCCGGACGGTTTCATGCAACACGCCGAGTGCCTGCGGAACGTTCAGGTCGTCGTCCATGGCGGCAATAAAGGCGGCAGGCATGTGGGCCATCGGCGCCACGGCATACGCCTTCGGTCCGCCCATGTCGTGTGTAACCTTGGCGGCTGCCTTGGTGATGAAACCGTCAATACGTTCGACGGCGGCAGCGGCTTCCTGCAGCGAGGTGGGGCGGTAGTCTAACACCGAGCGGTAGTGCGCTTGTCCCAAGTAGTAGCGGACGACGCGCGGTGAAGCGAGTTCCAGCATCTCGGCCGGGCTCACGGTGTTCCCGATGGACTTGGACATCTTTTCACCCTCGTAGGTGACCATGCCGTTGTGCATCCAGAAATTCGCGAACTCGTCCCCGGCGGCCTGCGACTGGGCCATCTCGTTCTCATGGTGCGGGAAACGGAGGTCCAGTCCCCCACCATGGATGTCGAAGCGGCTTCCGAGGTACTTGGTAACCATCGCGGAGCACTCGAGGTGCCACCCGGGCCGTCCGGCACCCCACGGCGAATCCCACTTGGCGGTGGCGGGCTCGCCTTCTTTGTAACCCTTCCACAGCGCGAAGTCGCGGGGATCGCGCTTGCCCCGGGGGTCGGCGTCGGGGGCTCCCTGCATGTCATCGATGTTCTGGCGGGTCAGCGAGCCGTACTTGCTCCACGAGCGCACGTCGAAATAGACGTCGCCGGAATCGTCCAGCGCCGGGTACGCGTGCCCGCGGTCAATGAGGCGCTGGATCAGCGCGTGCATTTCCGGGATGTGGCCGGTGGCGCGGGGCTCGTAGGTGGGCCGCTGCACGCCGAGCGTTTCGTAGGCCTTCTCGAATTCCTGCTCGTAGCGGTAGGCAAGGGCCCACCATTCCTCGTTCATGCGGGCGCTGGGTTCGGAGAACCAGTCCGGCTCGAACGACTGCGCCGACTTCACCAGGATCTTGTCATCGATGTCCGTGACGTTGCGCACCACGGTGACTTTGTGTCCGCGGAACTCCAGCCAGCGCGTCAGCTGGTCGAAGGCGATCGCGGAACGGACGTGCCCCACGTGCGGCATGCCTTGGACAGTGGCCCCACAGTAGTACACGCTGGCCTTGCCGGGTTCGAGGGGAACGAAGTCGCGGACTTCGGCGGAGGCGGTGTCATAAAAGCGCAGGGTCACCGCTCCAGATTAGCCGATGACGAACCATGAACCGCCTACTTGCAGTACTCCCCCACCTTGTTGAACTGCACCTTGAGCTGCTGTTGCTGTTCCTGGGTGGCCGCACCGAGCGAGGAAGCTGCCGCTTTGTCCATGATGGCGGCCATTTCCTTGATGGGGTTGGCCACCTCCGGCGCCAGCTTGTCCGCGATCTCGTGGTAGTGGGCCGCCAACTGCTTCGATTGCTGCTGCTGGTTGCCGTCCGGCTTGAAAGCATCGTTGTTCAGGAACTCGCAGCTGGCCTTGACGTCCATGGTGGGCGTGCCGCCGCACCCGCCCAGGAGGAGCGCAGCCGCCAGGGCGCCAGTTACGGCCGAAAAACGTACGACGGCGGTGCGCGGCTTAGTCATTCTTCGCAGCCTTCGTTGGGGCCGGGACCGCATACACGAGGGCAGTGGCCACCGCGGAGATTCCTTCGCCGCGGCCCGTGAAACCGAGCCTGTCGCTGGTGGTGGCCGTCACGCTGACCGGGGCACCCGCGGCTTCGCTCAGCACCCGTTGGGATTCCTCGCGGCGGGGGCCGAACTTGGGCCGGTTTGCGACGAACTGCACAGCCACGTTGCCGATTTCGAAGCCTGCCGCCCGGACAATCCTGGCGGCCTCGCCGAGGAGCGTCACACCGGAAGCGCCTTTGAACTCGGGGCGGTCCGTGCCGAAGTGCGTGCCGAGATCACCGATTCCGCAGGCAGAAAAGAGTGCGTCCGCCGCTGCGTGGGCCACGCAATCGCCGTCGGAATGGCCGGAGAGTCCTTGTTCGCCTTCCCAGAAGAGGCCACCAAGCCAAAGCGGTTGCGGATCATCGGCGGGCGCGAAGGCGTGCACGTCAACACCGATGCCGGTACGGGGAAGAACGGGCGTCATCAGCCTTCCACCCAACGCATGCCCAAGGGTCCTTCCAACAGGCCTTCGGCAATGATGAGGTCCAGCGGCGTAGTGATCTTGAGCGACTGGCTGGCGCCGCGGACTGCGTGGACTGGGACACCCAGGAGTTCCACCAGCATGGCGTCGTCGGTGACGGAGGCGGACTGCTTGTCGTCAAAGAGTCCGGCGGCGTCGTGAGCACGTTGCAGTGTTGCCAACTCAAAGCCCTGGGGAGTCTGCACGGCCCTGAGCTGTTCGCGCGGCGCTGTTCCGGTGACAATTTCGGGCGCAATCCTGGCATCTCCGTCGTCGGTGACCGAGACCGTCTTGATGGTGTCCACCACGGGCATGGCCGGGATGACTGCCTTGGCACCGGAGGCGAGGGCGTCGGCCACCCGTTGGAAGACCCGTTCCGGAGTGAGCGCCCGGGCGGCGTCGTGGACCAGGACGGATTCAGTGCCGTCCTCCAACGCAGCCAAAGCTGCCCGGACGGAATCCGCGCGGGTGGAACCGCCGTCGACGACTGTGACTTCGGGGCCACCGTCAACCAGTTCCACCGTGAATTCGGCAATCAGTTCGCGGAGTTCGGTGTCCCCCTTGGGCACGGCAATGCAGATCTGCCGGGCAACATCGGAAGCCACCACGCCACGCAAGGCGTGCATCAGGATGGCTTCACCGCCCAAGGGCACCAAGGCCTTGGGCATGCCGTAGCCCAGGCGCTCCCCTGAACCTGCCGCAACAACAATGACGGCTGTGACCGAGCGCTTCGAAGGTTGAGTCATGATCACAAGGGTACTTCGTGGCAAAAAGAAACCCGGCGGCGCTTTCGCACCACCGGGCATCAACTCTTAGGAAGCCAAGACCTCGTCGAGAACGCTTGCTGCCTTCTCTTCGTCTGTCTTTTCAGCCAGGGCCAGTTCTGAAATCAGAATCTGCCGCGCCTTGGCCAGCATGCGCTTCTCACCTGCGGAAAGGCCGCGATCGTGATCACGACGCCAAAGATCGCGAACGACCTCTGCCACCTTGATGACATCGCCCGAAGCAAGCTTCTCCAGGTTTGCCTTGTAACGACGTGACCAGTTGGTGGGCTCTTCCGTGAACTCGGCGCGGAGAACGTCAAATACGTGCTCCAAACCGTCCTTGCCCACTACGTCCCGGACCCCAACAAGGTCAACGTTCTCTGCTGGAACTTCAATGGTCAGATCACCCTGAGCCACCTTGAGCTTGAGATACATCTTCTCTTCGCCCTTGATGGTGCGCATCTTGATTTCCTCAATTTTCGCTGCACCGTGGTGAGGGTAAACTACTGTCTCGCCGACCTCAAAAACCATGTGGACTTTCCCCTTTCCCGCAGACTAGTCTATCACGATTAAGGCATACGACTGGCATCGGACGGCCCCTGCACCCGCGCAAATAAAGGGAAAGAGGCCTCAGAGGGTCACAAACCACCCCTTGACGAAAACCCTGAAAGATGCATTAGTCAATCAAAGTGAGTGTCAGGTCCGGCCGGTCGCAGCTCGCCACAATGCCCTCCCGAATCCTCGTTTCGGCCTGTTTGCCGATAGGCTATGGCTGAAAACTTTCCAATGACTCTTGAGGAGTAGGTGTCGTGCGCTTTCCTGCGATGAACACTGTCCAGCGCGGCAAGCTGGCTATGGCGGCCGCTGCGATCGGCGTCGGCGTTCTGTCCGTAACCGGCTGCGGCTTCGTCAACGCCCAGCAGACGTCGCACCAGTACTCGGCATCGGACGGGGTCAGGGCCGACCTCGGCAAGCTGCAGCTCCGCAACATCCTGATCGTTGCCACCGGCGAGAACCAGCCGGGCCGCGTCATCGGCGCCGTGTTCAACCAGGGCACCTCCGACGCCACGCTGACCATCAGCGGCGCCAACGGCTCGCAGACCGAGATCCCGGTCAAGGCAGGTTCCGAAACCTACCTGAACGACCAGGCTGACGCCGCCATCCTCAGCTCGGCCGGCACCCGCCCCGGCGGCCTGACTCCGGTGACCATCCGCAGCGGTTCCGACTCCAGCACCGTCAACGTTCCTGTGGTCGACGGCACGCTTCCCGAGTACCAGAAGTACCTGCCCACCCCCAGCGGTTCGGCAAGCCCCAGCGGCTCGGCAACGGCCACTCCTACTGCGACTTCCACCGAGTCCGCAGCAGCCGGCCACTAAGAGCCACAAGCCACAAAACTAAAGGAAGGGTTCCGCTTTAGCGGAACCCTTCCTTTGTGCTATCGGGAGCTGTTACGGCTCGAACTTATAGCCCAGGCCGCGGACCGTAACCAGGTACCGTGGCGCCGACGGATCCGGCTCGATCTTGCTGCGCAGGCGCTTGACGTGCACATCCAGGGTCTTGGTGTCACCCACGTAGTCGGAACCCCACACGCGGTCGATCAGCTGCCCACGCGTCAGCACGCGGCCGGAGTTACGCAGCAGCATTTCCAGGAGCTCGAACTCCTTGAGCGGCAGCGAGACCTGCTCGCCGTTGACGCTGACCACGTGGCGTTCGATGTCCATGCGCACCGGGCCGGCCTGGACGGTTGAAGTGATCAGCTCTTCCGGTTCTCCCTGCCGGCGCAGAACTGCCCGCACACGTGCCACGAGCTCGCGGGAAGAGTAGGGCTTGGTCACGTAGTCGTCCGCGCCGAGTTCCAGGCCCACCACCTTGTCGATCTCCGAATCCTTGGCGGTCAGCATGATCACCGGGACGCTGGAGCGCTGGCGCAGCTGGCGGCACACCTCGGTACCCGGCGTCCCCGGGAGCTGGAGGTCCAGCAGCACCAGGTCGGCGCCGTTGCGGTCGAACTCCACCAGGGCCTCGCTGCCGTTATCCACCACCTCAACATCAAAACCCTCTTTGCCCAGAAGGTAGGACAGGGGGTCGCTGAAGGACTCCTCGTCCTCCACAATCAAAATCCGGCTCAAGCGCTGGCTCCTTGCTCTTGGGCGCCCGTGGCGCCCGCTTGTTGACGTGCGCGAGCTTGTTGGGTCGCGCTTTGGGGTTCGACGGCGGCAGGGGCGGCCACCGGCAGTCCGGGAGATGCGTCCGCGGTGCCAGCGGAAGGCGGCAGGGCGTCGTCGTCCTGTCCTTCCATCTCCGGCAAGCGGATGGTGAACGTGGAGCCTTGGCCAGGTTGGGACCAAACGGTCACTTCGCCACCATGGTTGGACACCACGTGCTTGACAATGCTCAAGCCAAGGCCGGTGCCGCCCGTGTGCCTGGAGCGCGCGGCGTCCACCCGGTAGAAGCGCTCGAATACGCGTTCCTGGTCCTCCGGGGTGAGTCCTTCGCCCTGGTCCGTGACGGAGATGGCAACCACGCCTTCCCGCGTCCGGACACCCACGCCCACGCGGGTGTTCTCCGGGGAATACCGGATGGCGTTGTCGATCAGGTTGCGCAGCGCTGTCACCAGGAGGTCGCGGTCGCCGAAGACCAACGATTCGGAGTGGCCGCCCACCACCATCTGGATGTTCTTGCTCTCGGCGGGCAACTGGGAGCGGTCAACGGCCTCTGTGATCACGGCATTGATGTCCACGGCGTGGCCTTGCTGTGCCACGTTGGCGCCCTGCAGGCGGGACAGCTCGATGATGTCCTGCACCAACGCGGCGAGGCGGCCCGATTCTTTGTGCATGCGCTTGGCAAAGCGGCGTACGGCGTCTTCGTCATCCGGGGAGGCCTCCAAAGCCTCGGCCAGGAGCGAGATGGCGCCCACGGGGGTCTTCAGTTCGTGGGAGACGTTGGCGACGAAGTCGTTGCGGATCTCTTCGGTGCGGGTGATTTCCGTGCGGTCATCGGCAAGCAGCACGATGTATTCCTGGCCGAGCATCGCTGCCCGGACTTGGACCACAATCGCTCCCTTGCCCAAGGGACCACGCGGCAGCTCGTACTGGTCCTCCAGGATCACGCCATCGCGGCGGACCTTGGCGGTCATGTCCAGGAGTTGCTTGTGGACCACCGTGTGCCCGCGGACCAGGCCGTACGCGTACGCCGCGGGACTGGCCCGGACCACGCCGTCGATGGCGTCCACCACCACGAACGCGCGGCCAACCACGGAGAGTACCTCAGCTGCTCCGTCGGGAAGCAGCGGTTCGGTGACATCCAGGTCAACAATCCTGCGCTGCCGTTCACTGATCCTGAATGCGAGCATGCCGAAGACGCCCAAAGACAGGCCCACCAGGCCTGCAATGACACCTATAAGCAACGGATCCACCTGTCCAGCTTATGCTGTGAAAACACGGCAAAGCATGGATCCTGCGCCAAACACAGACGGTTCAACTAACGTTCACCTAAAGGTGCGCAACAGTTCATGGCCGACTGCCAGTGTTACTTGTTGGACTAACCATGGTTTTGAAATCCGGCCGCCACCACGGGCACAGGATTTCCAAGGAAAGGACGCCTTAGTGCGCAAGGTTTTTCAGGCGGAACTCACCCAGGTGGGCGACGACCTCATCGAGATCTCCAAACTCGTTCACGAAGCAATCACCAAGGCCACCACTGCCTTTGAAGGGGCAGACGTCGATCTTGCCCAGGACGTCATCGCAGCCGATGCCCGCATCGACTTCCTCCAGAACAGCCTGGATGAACGTGCAATCGACATCCTGGCACTCCAGGGTCCGGTGGCCAGCGACCTCCGCATGATCGTCGGTTCGCTCCGCATGAGCGCCTCGCTGGAGCGCATGGGCGACCTCGCCCGCCACGTGGCGCAGCTGGCGCGCCTCCGCTACCCCGCCACCGTCATTCCGTCCCCGCTGACCCAGACCTTCAAGGCCATGGCCCAGCACGACATCGAGATCGTCGCCAAGGTCATCGAGCTCCTCGAAACCCGAGACCTTGAACTTGCCCGCGACATCCTCAAAATTAACCTCGCCGTGGACGACCTCCACCTCAGCGTCTTCAAGGCCATCGCCGCACAGGACTGGAACGAATCCGCTTCCACCACGGTGGACGTTGCGCTGGCCAGCCGCTACTTCGAGCGTTTCGCCGACCACGGTGTTTCCGTAGCCCGCAAGGTCACCTACCTGGTGACGGGCGAATGGCAGCCCGAGGGCTTCTAGCCTTTACTGCAGAACGACGACGGCGGCCGGCCCTCGATGAGCGGCACGCCCAGCGACGCCAACTCCACCTCGGTGGTCATCGGCGCCCTCAAGGCGGCGAACCTGAAGCCGGAGTCCGTCAAGAAGGGCGACAAGTCCCCGTACGACGCGCTGGTCTCCTTCCAGCTGGGCTGTGACGCGAAGGAGAGCGAGCGCGGCGCGTTCGCCTTCCAGCCCAAGGACGGCAAGCTGGCCCCCAACGCGGACGCCACGGCGGCGGCCGCGCTCGGCGGGCTGGGCCAGGGCTTCGCCGTCGACCCGGCGGGCAAGGACGTCAAC
>NZ_JBIRZS010000036.1:0-23997 GCF_044391085.1 Paenarthrobacter sp. NPDC018779
CACTCCGCGGTCTCTTCCGGATCACGATCAGGCAACTGGGCAGTCAACCCACTAAGGATGTGTGAGGTCTCTTCTCCTGCAGCCACGTCCAACCTCTCTTCATTGAATGTCTGGGCGCTTGCTCTGTGGGGGCGCTCATGGAATTTCGTATTGTGAGAATAAAATTCTGCAATTCGAGATTACGCACGCCGGCTGGGCAGCGTCAATACGGATTGCGGGACCGCTACAGTCAACTCCTGTCTGCTGCGCCAATCAACAGAATGTGACCCGTCATACAGTTCAACCCTTGACGCGACGTGACCTGAGTCATAGAGTTCTTTCACTATTCAATAACTTGTTTTCATAATGTGGAAACAGTACGAAGTGGAGATCCACGATGCAGACGACTTCATCAGTCGGCGTCACTGGGACCCCGGAAGAAGATGAGCACCAAGGTGGGCACCACCTGCTTTCCGTAGGAAATACGGAACTCTGTGCCATCGCTTCCGAAGCCTCAGGCCGTACCATCAGCCCCAGCCTCTACAACATTGACCTCGCACCCACCAAGGCCAAAGGCCGAAAGTGGACCAGTTACAGCATCTTTACCCTCTGGGCCAACGACGTCCACAGCCTGGGTAACTATGCCTTTGCCATCGGCCTGTTCTCGCTGGGGCTGGGCGGTTGGCAGATCCTGGTTGCCTTGGGCATCGGAGCCGTGTTGCTCTTTGCCCTCCTGAACTTCTCCGGCTTCATGGGCCAGAAGACGGGTGTTCCGTTCCCCGTCATGAGCCGCATCAGCTTTGGTATCCGTGGCGCCCAGATCGCCAGCCTGGTCCGTGGCGCCGTCGCTGTCGCCTGGTTCGGCATCCAGACCTACCTTGCCTCCGTGGTGCTGCGCGTCCTGCTGGTTGCCGTTGCCCCGGGCCTCAAGGACCTGGACAGCAACTCCATCCTGGGCCTTTCCACCCTTGGCTGGTTCTCCTTTGTTGCCCTGTGGATCGTCCAGTTGGTCATCGTGAGCTTCGGCATGGAAATGATCCGTAAGTACGAGGCCTTCGCCGGGCCCATCATCCTGGTCACCATGGCCGCCATCGCCGTGTGGGTCTTCATCGAAGCAGGCGGGGCCATCCAGTGGTCCGGCATCAAAGGCCTCGAAGGTACCGAGATGTGGCTGACCATCTTTGCCGGCGGTGCCCTCTGGGTTTCCATCTACGGCACGTTCGTCCTGAACTTCTGCGACTTCACGCGGTCCTCCACCTCCAAGAAGTCCATCGTCAAGGGCAACTTCTGGGGCATTCCCATCAACATGCTGGTCTTCGGAGCCATCGTTGTGATCATGGCCGGCGGGCAGTACAAGATCAATGGCACGGTCATCGAGAGCCCTTCGGACATTGTCCAGAGCATCCCGAACACGCTCTTGCTGGTCCTCGCTTGCCTTGCCCTGCTGATCCTGACCATCGCGGTGAACCTGATGGCCAACTTTGTGGCTCCCGTCTACGCGCTGACCAACCTGTTCCCGCGGCACCTGAACTTCCGCCGGGCTGCCTGGGTCAGTGGCACCATCGGCCTGGTCATCCTGCCCTGGAACCTCTACAACAACCCGATCGTCATCGTGTACTTCCTCGGTGGCCTCGGCGCCCTCCTCGGCCCGCTGTTCGGCGTGGTCATGGCCGACTACTGGCTGGTCCGTCGCGGCAAGGTCAACGTCCCCGAGCTCTACACCGAGGATCCCAAGGCTGCGTACTTCTACAAGCGGGGCGTGAACCCCAAAGCGATCATCGCCATGATCCCGGCAGCGGCACTGGCCATCGCCATCGCCTTCCTCCCGGGGCTGGCAGCCGCGGCTCCGTTCGCCTGGTTCATCGGCGCAGGCCTCGCCGCACTCACGTACTTCGCCGTGGCTGACAAGAAGCAGCAGCACGAAGACGTCTCCGGCGAGCCGATCGCCGTCGCCAGCACCCACTAAAGCATCAGCAAAGGTGATGCCCGCCCTCCTGGCTTCCGAATCCCTGCGGACGCCGGCGAGGGCGGGCATGGCCGTTGAGAGGAAACCATGCGCATCCTGGTCGCAAACGTGAACACCACCCAGTCCATGACCGATTCCATCGCGGCCCAGGCACGGGCCGCCGCCGCGCCCGGCACGGAAATCATCGGCATCACCCCGCGCTTCGGCGCTGATTCCTGCGAAGGAAACTTCGAAAGCTACCTGGCTGCCATCGCCGTCATGGACGCAGTGGTCAACTATCCGGAGCCGTTCGACGCCGTCATCCAGGCCGGCTACGGCGAACACGGCCGGGAGGGTCTCCAGGAACTCCTCGACGTCCCGGTAGTGGACATCACCGAGGCAGCCGCCAGCACTGCGATGTTCCTCGGCCACAAGTACTCCGTGGTCACCACCCTGGACCGGGCCGTTCCGCTCATCGAAGACCGCCTCAAGCTGGCTGGACTCGATGCCCGCTGCGCGTCGGTGCGGGCCAGCGGCATGGCCGTGCTGGAGCTCGAAGAACACCCGGACCGCGCCGTGGAAGCAATCGTCGGCCAGGCCGAGGAAGCCGTCAGCAAGGACCACGCCGAAGTGATCGTCCTGGGCTGCGGTGGCATGGCCGGGCTGGATGACCAGATCCGCCAGCGCACCGGCGTTCCCGTAGTGGATGGCGTCGCCTCGGCCGTCACCATCGCCGAGTCGCTCGTCCGCCTGGGCCTCTCCACGTCCAAGGTCCGCACCTACGCCGCACCGCGCCCCAAGACTGTCATAGGCTGGCCGATAACTCCCGCGGCCCAGACCGCCGCACGCTAAGGCCATCCCGAAAGGCAACCATATGACTGACCCCAGCCTGCCCTCCGACCCGAGGGTCGCCGTCGTCACCGGGGCCGGTTCCGGCATCGGCAGGGCGGTTGCCCGGCTCATGCTCGCCGAGGGCTACCGTGTTGCCCTGGCGGGCCGCCGCGAGGAGCAGCTGCTGGAGACGGCGGAGGGTCACCCCGAGGCGCTTGCGGTGCCGTGCGACGTAACAGTGCCCGACGACGTCGCCCGCCTTTTCGGTATGGTGCGCCAGCGCTGGGGTCGGGTGGACGTCCTCTTCAACAATGCTGGCATCTTCGGGCCCTCAGGCGACGTGGGCGATTTGGATGTGGCGGAGTGGGAGGCCACGCTGCGCGTCAACGTGACTGGCTCCATGCTGTGCGCCGCCGAGGCGGTCCGGACCATGAAAGCCCAGTCACCACAGGGTGGGCGGATCATCAACAACGGATCCATCTCCGCGCACTCACCCAGGCCCAGGTCCGTGGCCTACACCGTCACCAAGCATGCGATGACCGGCCTGACCAGGAGCATTGAACTTGATGGCCGGGCCTTCGGCATCACATGCGGGCAGATCGATATCGGCAACACCCGCACTGAAATCATGGACACCATCGGCGTTGGATCGGGTGCGCTGCAGGCCGACGGGTCACGCAAGGTGGAGCCGATGTTCCCGGTAGACGACGCCGCCCGGGCCGTGCTCCTCATGGCCAACATGCCGGCGTCGGCCAGCGTTGGCTCCCTGGTGGTGACTGCGGCAGGGATGCCCTTCGTAGGCCGAGGCTAGGGAGCGGCCCACAACCTCCACCCCAGAGGCCCCTGCGGCCCCCTGCCGTCCCAGCCGGGCCAGCCCACCCGGCTGCGGCCAACCGTGCCGCCACGACCAACTTTGCCGCTGCCAAGCCCCCGAATCGCCGTATATCCCGGCGATTCGGGGGCTTCCCCATGTCAAAGAAGGTGGTGGCGGCACGCCACCCTTGGCATACCAAACCAATCATGACTTCCATATTATGGAAAAGCTTTTTCCCCTTGCGGAATGATGTGAGCAGGATTACATTGAAAAACATCCCCCGAAAATGAGGGGCTGTTCCCAAACTGATTGGTTCAGATCAATGAAGATCCCAGACTCTGCGGCGCTGAAGGCGAGTTCGGCCCCGCGGAAGAAGAAGCCACTGTATAAGTCGCTCTTCTTCCAAATTCTGATCGCCGTCGTCGCAGGTGTGCTCATCGGTCATTTTTGGCCGAATATAGGGTCCACCCTCCGGCCGTTGGGCGATGGATTCATTCAACTCATCAAGATGATCATCGCCCCGCTGATCTTCCTCGTGATCGTCACGGGCATCTCAGCGGTTGGCGACGTCAAGGCGGTCGGACGAGTCGGGGTCAAAGCACTCCTCTACTTCACCGGCGCTACCCTCTTCGCCCTGGTCTTTGGGCTCATTGTGGGCAACATCGTCCAGCCGGGCGCCGGGCTGAATATCGATCCGTCCACGCTCTCCCAGGATGCCCTCAACGCCAAGACCGGCAACGCTCCGCCCAAGGACGCCGCTGCCTTCCTCCTGGATGTCATTCCCACCAGCGTGATCGGCGCTTTCGCCAACAACAGCCTGCTTCAGGTGCTGTTCTTCTCGGTCTTCTTCGGCGCAGCCATCGTGGTCATCGGCCGTGAGCGTTGCATGCCCGTCATCAGCCTCATGGAAACCGTGCTGGAACTGATCTTCAAGATCATGTCCTGGATCATGAAGGTTGCCCCGATCGGTGCCTTCGGTGCCATGGCGTTCATCATTGGCCAGTACGGTCTCGGAACGCTCAGTACCTACGCACTCCTGATCGCCTCTTGCTACGGCGCGGCCATCGTCTTCATCGGCCTGCTGTTCCTGGTGGCGTGGGGCTTCGCGAGGGTTCCGCTGTGGCAGTTCCTCAAGTACACCCGCGAGGAATTCCTGCTGGCACTCGGCACGGCCTCCACCGAGGCCGTCATGCCCCGCATCATGACCAAGCTGACCAATGCCGGCTGCTCCCGGGCCACCACCGGCCTGGTGGTTCCGACGGGTTACTCCTTCAACCTGGACGGCGCAGCGATCTACCTCTCGATTTCGCTGCTGTTCCTTGCACAGGCCTTCGGCCACAACCTGGACCTCGGCCAGCAGTTGGCTGCCCTGGGTGTGCTGCTCCTGACCTCCAAGGGCATGGCCGGCGTCCCGGGCTCATCGTTCCTGGCCCTCTCCGCAACGGCTGCGGCCCTGGGTATCTTCCCGGTCGCCGGCGTGGCGCTCCTCCTCGGAGCCGACCGCCTCATGGACTCCATGCGCGTCGTCGTCAACCTGTTGGGCAACTGCGTGGCCACGTTCGTGGTGGCCAAGTGGGAAGGCCAGTTCGACCGCAGCGTCATGCTCCGCGCCTTCAAGGGTGAAATCACCAACGAGGACTCCGCCATCATGCTCGGCAAGGAAGACGTGTATGAAGAGCAGGAACTCGAGCGCATCAGCGGAGGCCAGAACCCGTCGCCAAAGTTCCGCGGCGGCCCCACCAAGGACAACATCCCGCAGTTTGAGATGAGCAAGAAGGGCCAGGCCGAAACCCCGGTCTGCCCGGACTGACCCTGGTTCACCGAAAACACTGACGGAACAGCTGCCGGCGACCCCTCCACCAAGGGGCGTCGGCCGCCGTCGTTAAAGGCAGTTACAGGGGGAGCAGCGCCGAGAGGTCAGCGCGCAGTCCCGAGGCAGCCACCCGACCGGCCGCTACTGCGTCCCCCCACGAGATCCTTCCCGTCACCAGCTCAAGCCAGGTGGCGCCGTCGGTCTCGATGACGTTCGGGGGTGTGCCGCGCGTGTGCCGCGGGCCCTCCACGCATTGCGTCACGCCGAACGGCGGCACGCGGACCTCTACGGAATTGCCCGGCGCGCGGGCGGTGACTTCCTCCAGGGAGTAGCGGACCGCCGTCGCAATGGTTGAGCGCGACGGCGGGGTGGCACCTTCCGCAGTGCCGGAACCGCCGGAGGGCCCGACGGCGGTTTGCCAGGCTTCCAGCGCGGCGCGGCCCTCCTGGATGTCGATGCGGCGTCGTGCAACTGCCATGGTGAAACTCTCTCCTCTGTCTGACTGGCTGACGGAATTGGTCGCGTTAGCCGAGCATTGCGGACACAGCGTGACCCAAACGGATCTTTCCCACTTGCCGTCCGCCGCCAAGCACTGGTTCCACTACGCGCTCCAGGACGTTGGACACAGCAGGAATATCCACGGCGCCGCTGACGGCCAGGAGCGTCAGGCCTATCAGGGATGTGGCGCGGAGGTTGCCGTCCAATACCTTGACGGCAACAGTGGCGCCCGTTGGGGTGGCGAGGACCAGCACGCCTTCCGCGCCGATCTTGGCCAGGACCTCCAACTCTTCCATGACGATCGTGTTGGCCTCGCCCTTGCCCTGCACGGCCCACGGGTAGTCCAGCATGGACGTGGCGATGGTGGCGGCGCGGGCGTTGGACGCAGGGTCGCCGGGGGCCTTCGCCAGCCGGGAGTAGGCCCGCGCCAGGCCTGTCAGGGAGATCGCGGCAACGGGGGCTCCACAGCCGTCGATGCCCAGGTGCGCGATCGGCTCGCCGCTGTATTCCTCGATCACGGCGCGTACGCGTTGCTGCAGGGGGTGGTTCGGCTCAAGGTAGCTGCGGAGGTCCCAGCTGTTCTCCACGCAGGCCCACAGGAAGGCCGCGTGCTTGCCGGAACAGTTGAACGCGAGCTTCGACTCTCCGCGCTCGGAGCGGACCAACCAGTTCCGGGCCGTCTCGTCCTGCGGCCAGGCAGCGGGGCATTGGAGTTGGTCCACGCGGAGCCCGGCGGCCTTGAGCATGCCCTCCACCACGTCCATATGGTCCAGGGAACCGGTGTGGCTGCCGCACGCGACGGCCACTTGGGCGCCACGCAGCGGAACGCCGGCCTGCATGGCCGCGAGGGCCTGGAATGGTTTGAGAGTGGAGCGGGCCATGATGGGCGCGTCAATGTCGCCGAGGCTCGTGACTACATTTCCGTCGCCGGACAGGACCACCGCTGCGCCGATGTGCCGTGACTCGATGAAACCGCTGCGTTCGATCACTGCAAGTTCGACGGCGGACTCAACAGTAAAAGTTTCATGGGAACTCAGTGGCATGAGCCAAGTCTAGGGCGCTGGCGGGGGTCATCCCGTTCCGGCAACCGACACACCTTAGGACTCGCGCGGCTTCACAAAGTACCCTTGAGGACTGTGAAGGTACTCGTCATTGGCCCAGGCGGCCGCGAACACGCCATTGTCCGCTCTCTGCTTGAAGACCCCAACGTTTCCGAGGTCCACGCGGCACCCGGCAACGCGGGCATCAGCAAACTGGTCCCCACGCACGCAATCGACGGGAACAACCCTGAAGCCGTGTCTGCCCTCGCCACCAAGCTGGCCGTGGACCTGGTTGTAGTCGGTCCGGAAGCTCCCCTGGCCGCAGGTGTCTCGGATGCCGTGCGCGCTGCCGGTATTCCAGTCTTCGGACCCAGTAAGGAAGCTGCCCAGCTTGAAGCCTCCAAGGCGTTCGCCAAGCAGATCATGGCGGAAGCCGGAGTCCCCACTGCGATGGCCCGTGTTGCCGTGAACGCCGAGGAAGCGGCCGATGCCCTGGATACCTTCGGCGCTCCCTATGTTGTGAAGGACGACGGCCTCGCAGCAGGCAAGGGCGTTGTCGTCACCAAGGACCGTGCAGAGGCCCTGGCCCACGCGCAGGCTTGCTTCGACGCCGGCGGAACCGTGGTGATCGAGGAATTCCTGGACGGCCCGGAAGTTTCCCTGTTCGTCCTCTGCGACGGCCGCACCACCGTGCCGCTGTCCCCGGCGCAGGACTTCAAGCGCATCTTCGACAACGACGAAGGCCCCAACACCGGTGGCATGGGCGCCTACACTCCGCTTGAGTGGGCTCCGGAAGGCTTGGTCCAGGAGGTCATCGACCGCGTGGCGCAGCCCACCGTGGACGAGATGGCCCGCCGCGGCACCCCCTTCATCGGTGTCCTCTACTGCGGCCTCGCCCTGACCTCCCGCGGTACCCGTGTGATCGAGTTCAACGCACGCTTCGGCGACCCGGAAACGCAGGCTGTCCTGGCCCGCCTCAAGACGCCGCTCGGTGCGCTTCTCTTGGCAGCTGCCAAGGGCGAACTGGACACGGCAGAAGAGCTGCGCTGGTCCAAGGACACGGCTGTCGCCGTCGTCGTTGCCGCCGAAAACTACCCGGACACGCCCCGCACGGGCGACCGCATCCGCGGACTGAAGAAGGTTGACGAGCTGGACGGAGTCCACGTTGTCCACGCCGGCACCAAGCTGGACGACGAAGGCAAGGTTGTCTCCGCCGGTGGCCGCGTCCTCGCGGTGGTGGCGCTCGGTTCCGATCTGGTTGAGGCCCGCGAAAAAGCGTACGACGGCGTGGAGCTGGTTCAGCTGGAAGGCTCGCAGTTCCGCACGGATATTGCAGGCAAGGCCGCCCGCGGCGAAATCCGGGTGCCCTACACGGCTACCGGCACCATCCCGAAAGTACAGGCCTGAGCATGACTGAATCCCTTCCCACCGGCGGTTTCGAAACCGAGGCGCTGCAGCTTCCGGGCTGGACGCACGTCTATTCCGGCAAGGTTCGCGACCTCTACGTTCCGGCCGATGAGTCCATTACCGAAAAGTTCGGCCAGGATTGCGTCCTGGTGGTGGCCAGTGACCGCATCAGCGCCTACGACCACGTGCTGAGCAGCGAAATCCCGGACAAGGGCCGCATCCTCACGCAGCTGAGCCTGTGGTGGTTCGAGCAGCTGGACGTGGAACACCATGTCCTCGCTTCCACTGTTGAGGGCGGCGTTCCGGCCGAGGTTGAGGGCCGGGCCATGATCTGCAAGAAGCTGGACATGTTCCCGGTGGAATGCATCGCCCGCGGGTACCTGACGGGTTCGGGCCTGGCCGAATACAACGTGTCCCGGACCGTGTGCGAGATTCCCTTGCCCGAGGGACTTGTTGACGGCTCGCGCCTGGAGACCGCGCTGTTCACGCCGTCCGCCAAGGCCGAGGTGGGCGAACACGACGAGAACATCACCTACGACGACGTCGTGGCGATGGTTGGCGATGACATCGCCGCGCGCCTGAGTGAGCTCACGCTGAAGATCTACACCCGCGCCGAGGAGATCGCCCGTGAACGCGGCATCATCCTTGCGGACACCAAGGTGGAGTTCGGCATCGATGCGGGCACCGGCGTGATCACGCTCGGTGACGAAGTCCTGACCCCGGATTCCTCGCGGTTCTGGGATGCGTCCACGTATGCCCCCGGCAAGTCGCAGCCTTCCTATGACAAGCAGTACGTCCGTGACTGGCTGACGTCCGCCGAGTCAGGCTGGGACAAGGCCTCGGACACTCCGCCGCCGGCTCTTCCCGCGGACGTCGTGGAGCGCACGCGTGCCCGCTACGTTGAGGCTTACGAGAAACTGACGGGCCGCACCTTCGCGTAACCCCCACCTTCGCATGACCCCACCCAACTGACTGGCAGTAGTTGTTGTTTTGAGCTCAGAACAACAACTACTGCCAGTCAGTTTGGGTTAAACGGCTTCCGTGTGCGACGCGGCCGCGCGGCGTTCAGCGAGGCGGATTTCCAGCACGGCATCCATGGCCTGCTGCACCCGGTCCGAAGCGCCGGCGGCACTGAAATCGTGCTGGGCTTCTTCCAGGAAATGCAGGGCCTCGGACGTTTCGCCGGCAGCCTTCAACGACTTGCCCAGCAGCAACGACACCTCACCGGCAGTGTGGCGGGCCAGGGCCTTGCGGTCCTGGTAGATTTCGCGGAGCTTTTCGACGGCGGCAGGAATGTCCCCGGTCAGGTACAGCCAGCGGGCGCGAATGAAGGCGACTTCCAGCTGGTCTGTCTTGTTGCCGCCCACAATCGACAACGCCAACTCTGCCCGCTCGATCGCGGACAGCGTTTCCGGCTCCACAATGCCCGACGACAAGCGGACCGCCGCGGAGGCCTTGTTGAAACGGGCCCACAGCTCAATGTCGTTGGCGGGGGAGAGGAGCTTTGCTGCACGTTCGTGGTGCTTGATGCCCTCGGCGTAGTCGTGCCGCATGAAGGCCACGTTGCCTACAACCCACGCCACCTCGCCAGCCAGCTGCGACATGGAGTGCTCGTCCATGTGCTCGATCATGGCCAGGCAGTATTCCCACGCTTCGTCCAGCTTGCCACTCTCCGCAAGGGCGCCGATCAGTGCGCGGTGCGCACCGATGATCAACGTGGAGCCCTTGGGCAGCTGCTCGCACAGCTTCACGGCTTGCTTTGCATGCTCGACGGCGGTAGCCAGCTGCCCTTGTCCGTGACACACAGCGGCAAGCATCTGCCAGGCACGAACTCCCAGGCCGGCGGATTCGGTGGCCATGGGGTGCTCCAGCAGGTGTTCCACGATCTGCTGGCATTCCTTGAGCAAGCCTTGCTTCATCACGCACTCGGCCTGCATATACGTCATGTTCCACCAGGCACTGTTGTTCTTGGCTTCCAAGGCAATCTGCGCTGCGGTGGCTGCATGCGTTGCGGCGAGCGGATAATCACGCAAGTCCCAGGCCTGCCGGGCGTAGAGACCCGCCAGGACGTACTCAGCATCGCTGACGGAGACGGGTTGGCTCCAGGCTTCCAGCGCCTTGGGGGCCAGTTCGAGTCGGCGTGCGAGCTCTTCGATGACCTCGGCCGTAGGCTCACGCCGACCGGTCTCCAGAAGGGAGATGTAGCTCGGGGAATACAGGTTTTTGCCCAGCTCAGCCTGGGTCAATCCGCGTTCGAGCCGTTCGGCACGCAACTTCTCGCCGAATCCGTTTCCCACGGGTCCCTCCTCCTGAACATGTCTCTGCGACAGATACCCTTGACAGTCTCTGTGGAAAACATTTTACAATGTATGTCAACAGGGACCGTGTAATTTCCGTAACGAATCCGACTCGCATTGGGGAACACTATGTTCAAGAAAATCGCCGCTTCGGTGGCATTGGCAGGCGCTCTTGCGTTCACGGTTGCGGCTCCCGCAGTCGTCTCCGCGGCATCGTCCGTGGATTCCAACTCTTCCGTCAGTGCCATTGGCAACTGGCCGGATCCGATGCGCGCCAGCGTGTCGGCACCGACGAAGTCAACGGACACCACCTACACCACGTCATCGATCGGCAACTGGCCCGACCCGATGTAAGCAACACCTTGGAAGAAACCCCGGAGCAAACGAGCTGCTCCGGGTTTCTTTTTGCATGTGGCGCGGCCTCAAGGGCTGTGCTCAAGCTTCCGGCTTGTTGATCGGGTTCACCAAGGACAGGCTGATGGTCTGCCCAGGGGTGAGTTCGCCGCTTGGGAGATCGACGTACGAAAACCACGAGCCACCCGTGCCGCTTGAAGGCCTGTTGGCCGCCCTCAGGTCCGTGATCGCAAACCGGAATGACACCTGGCTTTCGGTGTCTCCAGTGGCGGTGGTGTAGGTCAACGGAACTCCATTGGAGTCGGCCGTGAATTCGCCCCGTGCTTTCTCGATTTTCAGCTCCCCCGGAATGAGGCACACTTTGGTGCCGGCTGGAATGGTTTTGTTTGCTGAAAGAGCAGGGTTGTAGAGCAGTATCTGTTCCGTGGTGGAACGGAACTGGTAACCGAGGCTGTCGAAAGAATCTCCTTCGACGGTGGTGTAGAAGATCGCTTGGCCAAAGGAATTGTTCACCGTGGCTCCCCGTCCGGCCCTTGCGTCCACGGGGTTCTTCTGCAGGACGATCGCGTGTCCCTCGCGGATGAAGTACGTATTCCCCCGCTCGCTGACATAGGGAACCTTGTTGGCTTCCGCTAATTCGTCGGCGCTTAGACCGAAGCGAAGGAGAACCCGTCCAAGGTGTCCCCCGCCTCGATCGTGTAGGTCCTTGGAATCCCTGTGGAATCCAGGACTACGCTCCCTTGTGCGCCAGTCATGGAAGCCCCCGCTGTTGGGACCGTCGCTTGCTTGGTGGTCGGCGCCGGCGTTGTTGGCTGGGCGGGTGACTCATCGCTGGTTTGCGGTTTGGCGGAAAGGACGTCCGCTGACTGGTCTCCGAAAGTGCAAGCGGCCAGAGTCAGTGAAAGCAAAGTGGCCACCGCAGCGATTTTCCAAGCCGGAGCTTCGTTGACGCGGAATGGGCCGATGCTGGATTTGTTTATGATGTGAGCCCCCCAAAGCCCTGAATATGCTTACTGCGCAAACTCCACGCAGACTTTGTTGAGCCTACTGGAAAAACAAAAATGGCGCCGATTTCTCGACGCCATTCTCGTTATTGGTCGGGATGACAGGATTTGAACCTGCGACCTCTTCGTCCCGAACGAAGCGCGCTACCAAGCTGCGCTACATCCCGATCCGCTGCGAAAGCAACTGTTCAAGGATAGCTGAATCGGTGCCGGATGCGAAATCGGGGGAGCGGTGTCCCTCGTCACAACAGCACCGCCAGCCCCAGCGACTGACAGCTAGACCAGCGAGTCCTTCCAGGCCCCATGCAGCCGTGCGAACCGGCCGCCACCCGAGATGAGTTCGGCGGGCGTTCCGTCCTCCACGATGCGGCCGTCATGGACCACCAGCACGCGGTCGGCGGTCTCAACCGTAGACAATCGGTGCGCGATGATGATGGCGGTCCGGGCGTTGTTGGAGCCCGCAACGCCCTCCAAAAGGTTCGCCAGTCCCTGCTGCACCATTCGTTCCGAGGGGATGTCCAGGGAAGAAGTGGCTTCGTCGAGGATCAGTACCGCGGGAGCGGCAAGGAATGCGCGGGCGAAGCCGATGAGCTGCCGCTGTCCCGAGGAAACCCGCCCGCCGCGCTTATTCACGTCGGTGTCGTACCCGTCGGGAAGTCCCATGATGAACTCGTGTGCACCCACAGCCGCAGCTGCTGCCTCTATCTCGGCCCGTGAGGCTTCAGGACGGCCAAGGGCGATGTTGTCGGCCACGGAACCGCTGAACAGGAAGGCTTCCTGGGTCACCATCACCACGGCGCGGCGCAGGTCGGTGGTGGAGAGATCGCGCAGATCCACGCCGTCCAGGGTGATGGATCCGGACGTGACGTCGTAGAAGCGGGCAACCAGCTTCGCTAACGTGGATTTGCCGGCACCCGTTTGACCGACCAACGCGACGGTCTGGCCAGCCGGGATATGCAGGTCCAGGGTCGGGACAACAACTGAGCTGTCGTTGTAACCGAACTCCACGCCGTTGAAGTCGATCTCCCCGCGTGGCTGCTTCAACGCCACGGCGTTCTTCGGCGGTCGAACCGTGGGAACTTCTTCCAACAGGCCAGACACCTTCTCCAACGCTGCCTGCGCGCTCTGGAACGAGTTGTAGAACATGGCCATCTGGTCCACCGGCTGGAAGAAGCGCTTGGTCGAGAGAATGAGCGCGAGCAGCACACCCACGGCCAACTCGCCATTGAGGACCCGGAAGCCGCCGAACAACAACACAACAGCCACGCACACGTTGCCGATCAGTACCAGGCCGGGCTGCAGAACACCGTTCAGGAAGATGGAGCGAACGGTGTTCTTGCGGTAGGCCTCCGCCACCTCTCCGTACTGCTCAGCGTTCTCGCGTTCCTTGCGGAAGGCCTTGACGGCGCGGATACCGGTCATGGTCTCCACGAAATGCACGATCAACCGGGCAGAAACAACCCGGGACTCACGGAAGGCGATCTGCGAATGCTTCTGGTACCAGCGGGCAAGGAAGAACATAGGCACGCCGGCCCCGAGCATGATCAAGCCACTTCGCCAGTCCAGGGCGAACACCGTACAAGCGGTGAAAAGCATGAAAAGTATGCCGGAAGCCAAGGAGCTCACGCCGGAATCGAGGAGTTCGCGGAGGGCCTCCAAGTCCGAGGTCTGCCGGGCGATGATCCGGCCCGAGGTGTACTTCTCGTGGAACTCGAGGCTGAGCCGCTGCGTATGGCGGAATACCCGGACCCGCAGATCCAGCAGCATGGCCTGACTCAGCTTCGCGGTTGAGGTCACGTACAGGGCCGTCATTCCCGCGGTGGCAATGGCCGCAGCGATGTACAGGACGCCCACCAGCACCAGTGATCCGTTGTCCCCGGATTGCAGAGCGGGCAGCGCGTGGTCAATGCCGAAAGCAATCAGCGCCGGCCCGGCCACCCGGGTGAGCTGCGAAACGATGACCATCACAAGCGTCAGCCAGAAACGCAACCGTACTGGCCGGATCAGCGAGGCAAGCAAGGCGAGCGACCGGCGTCGTACGGCTTTGCTGTCTGCCTTCGAGAGGAGGGTGTTGTCCTCGTTCGCGGTTCCAAACGTTGTGGCGCTCAACGGGTGGCCTCCTCAGCGTCTTCGAGATCCTGCAGTTCGCTGTCGAGGTCCTTCGGGCCGGTATCCAGGCTCGCGATGACGTAGCGGTAGTGGGCGTTATCGGCCAACAGTTCCGTATGGGTCCCGACGGCGGTGATGGTTCCGTTTTCGAGCAGGGCCACCCGGTCCGCCAACGCCACGGTGGAGGGCCTGTGCGCAACAATGAGCGTGGTGGTGTCGTGGAGGACATCGCGCAGCCGTGCCTCGACGCGCTCTTCCGTGTTCACATCCAACGCCGAGAGCGGATCGTCCAGCACCAGGACCTTGGGCTTGGCCGCGATGGCACGCGCCAAAGCGATCCTCTGCCGTTGACCGCCGGAGAGGCTGAGCCCCTCTTCGCCGATGAGCGTGTCCACGCCCTCGGGCAGGGAGTAGGCAAACTGGGCTTGGGCAACATCGAGTGCTTCGTCCAACGCTGCGTCAGTGGGGTCCGGCGCACCGAGCAGCACGTTGTCCCGGACGGAACTGGAGAACAGCGTGGTGTCCTCGAAAGCCACGGCAACGATCCGGCGGAGTTCCTCAAGATCGAAGTTCCGAACATCAACGCCGTCGATGGTCACGGATCCCTCAGTAACGTCGTAGAGCCGGGGGACCAGCTGCAGCAGGGCGCTCTTTCCGCTTCCCGTGATGCCCACGAGGGCCATGGTTTCGCCGGGCCGGATGTCCAGGTTCAGGTCGCGCAGGAGGGTCCCGCCGTCGTCGAACCCGAAGCCCGCGTGTTCAAAGCGCAAGGCGCCTTTCGCAACGGTCGGTACCTCGGTTTTTTCGGGCGAGGTGATGGTGTTCTTCGTGTCCATGACCTCAAAGTGGCGGTCCAACGCAGTCTTCGCCGTCAACGCCATGGCCAGGAGCATGCCCGAGAATTCCACCGGAGTGGCCACCACGGCGGCGGTCGCGAAGAATGCCACGAGCGAACCGATGCTCAGCTGGCCGCTCGCCGCGAGCATGATGCCCACCACCAGCCCCACGCCCAGCGCGAGCTCCGGCAGCAGCGTCACCACCAACGTAAAGCCGGCCTGCTGCTTGGCCTTGGCGATCTCGGTCTGCCTGAGTTCTTCGGCTTGGCCGTTGAAGTTCTCCAAGGCTTCCCGGCTGCGACCAAAGGCTTTCAAGACGCGGATACCGTGGACGGATTCCTCGACCGTGGTGGCGAGGTCGCCGGCCTGGTCCTGGCTCAAGCGGGTGACCAGGCTGAAGCGGCGACGGAACCGGAACGAGTTGATCATGATCGGCACTGCGGCAGCGAGGAAGATCAGCGCCAACTGCCAGCTCATGGTGAACATGACCCCGACGCCGATGATCACCGTCAGTGTGGTGACCACCAGCATGATCGCGCCGAACGCCATCCAGCGGCGCAGGAAGCTGAGGTCCGTCATGGCGCGGGACAGCAGCTGCCCGGAACCCCAGCGGTCGTGGAAGCTGACGGTGAGCTGCTGAAGGTGACCGTACAGGGAAACGCGCATTTTCGTTTCCACTGTGGTTGCCGGGTTGATCACGAACTGCCGGCGCAATGCCACCAGCCCGGCTTCCCCCACACCAAGCGCCAGAATTACGACGGCGGCAATCCAGACTGCGCCCGGGTCGCCGCCGGGTTCCAACGAGTTGTTGACCAGGACCCTCAACACTTGGGGGATGGCCAGCGCAACAATGCTGGCCAGGAGGGCGCAGAGGAGGCCCATGAACAGCCGGGGCAGGATGGGCCGAACATGGGGGTAGAGGCGGCCGACGGAGGTGAAAAATGACGTTTGCTTGGACATGCCCGCTTCTCAACAGCTGGATCTTCAGATGGTGCGGAGGTAGTTTCCCGTAGCAACTACCCTATGCCATGCCGTGATTCGTTTCACAGGTCCGCGCAACGTCGGTGAAATGTTTGACCCAGTTATTGGGGATCGTAATGGCGGGCTGCGTTTAGTTACGGGACGTGAGAGTCAGCAGGACAGCTTCCGGGCGGCAGGCTATGCGGACGGGAGCGAAGCGCGAAGTGCCGATGCCGCCCGAGACGTTCACCGGCGTCACGAATCCGTCGCTTTCCCAATCGTGCAAGCCTTTGGCACGCCACGTCGGGAGGTCGCAGTTGGAGACCAGGGCGCCGTAACCCGGAATGCAGATCTGGCCGCCGTGGGTGTGTCCAGCGAGGATCAGATCAGCTTCGGCTTCAGTGAAGTGGTCGAGGACGCGTTGGTATGGAGCATGGATGACCGCGACCTTCAAATGCGGGCGGGCGTCCTGGTTCCTGGTGCCTCGGGGCCAGCCAGCGTAGCGTTCGCGCTTCAGGTGCGGATCATCGACGCCCGAGAAATCGAAGCGGAGCCCGTTCAGCACCACGGACTGGGAGCGGTTGGTCAGTTCGATCCAGCCACCCATTCCAAAGGCGCTGCGCAGCTTGGGCCAGTCGAGCCTGATGGGGTCTGTCTTGGGCCTTGACGGACCGCGGAAGTAGCCGGCCGGATTCTTGATCCGAGGCGCGTAGTAGTCGTTGGACCCCGGCACGAAGACGCCGGGGAACTCCATGAGGGGGCGGAGGGCCTCGACCAGCGGATCAATGGCCTTCACATGGCTCAGATTGTCGCCCGTGTTGACCACGAGGTCCGGATTGAGTTCGGCCAACGAGCGAAGCCATGCAGCCTTCTTGTCCTGGCCGGGCACGAAGTGGATGTCACTGAGGTGGAGGACCCGGAAGGGCTCGAATCCGTCCGGAAGGATCGGCAAAGTCTCGTGCCTGATCCCGAACTGGTCCTTCTCCCACCAGCCGTACGCAGCGGCCGCTGCGCCTGCCGTGGCGCCGATTGCGGTAGTTACGGCGAAACCGCGCCCGACGGTGCGGACGCGGTTTGCCAAGGAATCACGGAAGGTCACTCTTTAGTCCTTGCCGGGGCCGTCGTTGTTGCCATTCCCATTACCGTTATTGCCGTTGTTACCGGTCCCCGTAGAGGGGGCCGTGGACGGTGTGTTGTTGGACGGGGTGGATGGCGTCGTATTGCGCTGGACGGTGCCTCCGCCAAGAAGGTTCGACGGCGGCTGTTGGAACGGGTTGGTGCCATAGGCCGGGGCCACGGACAGCATGTAGTTGGTGAACTGCGGACCGGCAATCATGTAACCGTCGATCGACTGGTAAAACTTGCCGTTGACCGTCAGGTTCCGGCCCGGACGGGACTGGTCACCCAGCGGGTCGCCGAACCAGGAAGCAGTTGCCAGGCCCGTGGTGTAACCGACAACCCAGGTGGAACCGTTGGTGTCGTTGGTGCCGGTCTTGGCAGCAACCGGGAAGTTGCCCTTGGTGGAAAGCGACGGACGGATCAACGAGCCCGAACCAGCGTTCAGCACTTCCTGCATTGCGTAGGCCACACCTCTTGCCACTTCTGGTTTGACCGCGTCCTTGCAGTTAGAAGACTGTGCTGGGAGGTCAGCACCGGACTGGTCCTTCACCGAGGTGATGGCAATGGGCTCGCAGTACTTGCCGTCGGCGGCAAACGTTGCGAAGGCGCTGGCCATGGTCAGGGGAGCGGTCTGGGTGGAACCGATGAGGTTGGCAAGAGTGGTCATAGTGACCTTCGGGTTTGGATCCGTGATCTTGCCGGTGTCATCCCGAGCGGGGAGTCCGCCGTGGATACCCGTTGCGTCTACAATCTTCTGGATTCCACAGAGATCTACCTGTGCAGCCGACGCAAAGGTAGCCGTGTTAATGGAGTTCATGAGGCCGTAGAGGACTGTCATGTTCCGGTAGTAACCCTCATCGGAGTTCTGCAAATCAAAGGTTCCGTTGGTGGCGTCATACCAGCCGACAGTCGGCGTATCGCAGGTGTTCTTCCAGGGGAAGTTTTGGGGGTACCGCCGGACCGAAGCATTGATGTTCTGGTTCATCGACTTGCCTTCGTTCAGCCATTCGGCGAACGTGAAGGGCTTCATCGTCGAACCAGGCTGGAACCCGCCGATGCCGTTGAGGTCGTTGCCCTTGGCATCCATGACGTCGACGTTGAAGTTCTGGGTTTGATCGAACTTGCCCTCTTGCGGGAGCCACACGGTGTTCTGGGCCATGCTGACGATCTGGCCCGTGCCCGGCTGGACGGAGGTGATCGAAGCGCCCCACTTGTCCGGGTTGGCGCCGGCGGTGCCGTCTACCTGCTGCTGCGCAACGGCCTGGGCTGTGGGGTCGAGGGTGGTGCGGATGGTCAGACCGCCGCGCATGATGCGCTTCTCGCGGTCTTCCTGGGTGTCTCCATAGGCCGGGTTGTTGAAGAGCAGATGCAGCACGTAGTCACAGAAGTACGGAGCCATGGTGGCGTAAGCGCAGCCCTGGCGGGCTGGTGTCACCTTGGTGGTAACCGGAGTGGCTACAGCTTCGTCGTGCTCAGCCTGGGTGATCTTCTTCTGGGCGAGCATCGCGTTGAGGACAAGGTCACGCCGCTTCTTGGAGTTGTCCGGGTTGGTGATCGGATCGAACGCGGAAGGGCTGTTCACAAGGCCGGCCAACAGGGCAGCCTGTGGAAGTGTCAGGTCCTTGGCCGTGGTGCTGAAGAAGAACTTGGAAGCTGCTTCAATGCCGTAGGCGTCACGGTTGAAGAAGACGATGTTGAGGTAACCCTCAAGGATCTGCTCCTTGGAGAACTTCTTCTCCAGGGCGATCGCGAGCTTCATTTCCCGAAGCTTGTCTCCTACACCCTTATTAACACCGTTGAGCAGCACGTCTTCACTCTTGCCTGAAGAAACCAGTGACTCGTTGATGACGTTGTTGACGTACTGCTGGGTGATGGTGGAGGCACCCTGCTTGTTGCCGCGGGCCGTGCTGACGATGGCTCGCATAATGCCTGTGGTGTCGATGCCGCCGTGCTCATAGAACCGGCTGTCCTCAATAGCGATGACAGCGTCCTTGATGTACGGACTCATCTGGTCCAGCGGAACCTTGGTACGGTTCTCCGCGTAGATGGACGCAATGGGCGATCCATCCTTGGCCAGAATCGTGGTGTTCTGGCTGGGCGGGTCCACTTGGAGTTCCGCCGGGAGCGTGTCAAAGAACTGGATGGAACCACTGGCGGCACTGCCCGAGACGGCGGCGGCCGGGACCAGGAGTCCGGCCACCAGGACGCCACAAATCGCGCTCACGCCAAGGAAACCGAGAATCTTTCCGAGGGTGGTGGCAGTGTCGAATATGGGGTTCTTGCGAGTCACCATGTTTTCCACTTTACCGGCAAGGGCTAGGCTTTCTGTCATGACCAAATGGGAGTACGCCACGATTCCGCTCATCATCCATGCCACAAAGCAGATCCTGGACCAGTGGGGCGAGGACGGCTGGGAGCTTGTACAGGTCGTCGGTGGACCCGATGGCAAAGGCCTTGTCGCATACCTTAAAAGGGAGAAGCAGTAACCATGACCACCCCCGCAGAAACCACGTCTGCCGCGGAATCCGGCGCTCCGACGTCCGCCGTTGAACAGCGCCTCGCCGAGCTCGGACTGACCCTCCCCGAGGTGGCCGCTCCGGTTGCCGCCTACGTTCCGGCCGTCGTCTCCGGCAACTACGTTTACACCTCCGGACAGCTGCCCTTTATTAACGGCAAACTCGAAGCTACGGGCAAGGTCTCCACCGGAGAACTTGGCCACTCTGACGAGCCCACTGTGGACCCCGAGGACGCCAAGCGCTACGCCGCCGTCTGCGCCATCAACGCCCTCGCCGCGGTCAAGAGTGTCATTGGCGACCTCGACCGCGTCACCCGGATCGTCAAAGTTGTTGGATTCGTCTCATCGGACCCGACGTTCACCGGCCAGCCCGGCGTCATCAACGGTGCCTCCGAGCTCCTGGGCCAGGTCTTCGGTGACGCAGGCAAGCACGCACGTTCCGCCGTCGGCGTTTCCGTCCTGCCGCTCGACTCGCCTGTCGAGGTCGAGCTCATTGCTGAATTCAGCTAAGGAACCGGTTCACCCAATTGCCGCAACTTGCTCGTCGCCTGTTTGTCTTGCCTCCGGAACTCGAAGGCGCAGCACAGAACTGGCTTGAACTTGGTGAGCGGACCCCCAGGGCCGCCCGCTACGCATCATCTGTTGTCCTTTTGCGCGATTCGCCCACCGGCTTGGAGACGTGGCTGGGTTACCGGCCCGGCTCCTCGCCGTTGGGCGTTCTCGCCTTCCCCGGCGGGTCCTTGGACCCGTCCGACGACGATCCGGTCGGTTGGATTGGTCCCTCACCCCAGCATTGGGCTGAGCAAATGGGAACGGACGACGTCGGACTCGCCCGCCGTCACGTGGTGGGCGCCATTCGGGAACTCTTCGAAGAAACCGGTGTCCTCCTCGCTGGCCCTGACGCTTCCTCAACGGTTGAGGCCAACTCCACCGTTGAGTGGATGAAGGCCCGCGAGGCCGTCGCAGCCCAGGAGAAGTCCTTCACTGAGGTACTGGCCAAGCGCGGACTGTCGCTGCGGACCGATCTCTTGAAGCCGCTGGTCAACTGGCTCAGCCCGGATTTTGCGCACTTCCGTTTCAACACCCGCTACTTTGCTGCCACGGTGCCCATCAACCAGCAGCCCAGCATCCTGGGCAGCAAGGGCGTGTGGGGCCGCTGGGTGAATGCCGCAGAGGCCATCTCCCTCCGGGAAACCAGTGCGTTGGGCGACGAGGTGGCCCAGGCGAACACGGTTGGTCTCACCCTCGGGCAGCTTCTGGTTCCGGGCTCGGAGATCATGCTGGAGAAGATGGCCCACGCCAACGGCTGCATCGCGTACCTCAGCTACAAGCGCAAGGCCCATGTGTACCAGCCGCAGTTGGTGGATCAAGCCGGGGAGCTCATGCTCGAGGTCGAAGCCGCCCGGACGGTAGCCGGCGAACCCCAGCGCGAACGCTAACCCCACCCCGGACGCTCTCTCACGACACCCCGTGTGTCCCCGGACGCTCTCTCACGACACCCCGGCTTGTGGCGGACGCTCTCTCACGACACCTCGGGTTTCACCGAACGCTCTCTCACCGGCCGCCAAACGCACAACAAAAAAGCCGCCCCGGTTCCAACGAACCGGGGCGGCTTTCCCGTTATAAGTCCTAGCGGGAGCGCTGGCGCAGACGCTGCATGTCCAGAATCACCACGGCGCGTGCTTCGAGGCGCAGCCAACCGCGCTGGACGAATTCGGCCAGTGCCTTGTTGACGGTTTCGCGGGAAGCGCCCACCAACTGGGCCAGTTCCTCCTGCGTGAGTTCGTGGGCAACCAGCACGCCGTCGGTAGCGGGGCGGCCGAAGCGGTCTGCAAGGTCCAGAAGGGCCTTGGCAACACGGCCGGGAACGTCCGAGAAAACGAGGTCGGACAGGGAGTCGTTGGTGCGGCGCAGGCGGCGGGCCAGGGCCTGCAGCAACTGGGCGGAAACCTCCGGACGGGTGCGGAGGAGGGAGTTCAGGCTCTCGTTCTTCAGGCCTGCCAGGCGCGTTTCGGAAACTGCCGTGGCGGTTGCCGTGCGGGGGCTCGGATCGAAGAGTGCCATCTCGCCGAAGAGTTCACCCGGGCCGAGGATGGCCAGCAGCGACTCGCGGCCGTCAGGCGACGTACGGCCGAGCTTCACCTTGCCGGAAACAATGAAGTAAAGCTGGTCACCCTGGTCGCCTTCGCGGAACACCGATGCTCCACGTGAAAGGTCCACCTCGGTGAGTTCATCCGTCAGCAAGCGGAATGCGTCGTCGTCAAGGGTGGCGAAGAGGGGTGCGCGGCGCAATACCTCGATGTCCATGAAGTCTCCTGAGAATAAGTTTCGGTCGTGGCGCTTCAGCCATTGTTTCAGAATTTTTAGAGTTCTGTGACGTACTTGGCACGCGAAACGCTGAAATCACGCGGATTTCGTCCTCCCTCGCCTGAGTTGGCGCGCAACAGGAGGCCATGAACGGCACCCTATCGTGACCGGACTAACGGAATCCTGTCAGGGTGCCCCTCTAGAATTGGCGCTACCCGGCTAGAGGAGCATTGGTGTTTGGCTTGACCATTTTGGATTTGGCATTGATTTTGATGCTGTTGTCCTACCTGATCTATGGCCTGCGTAATGGCTTCCTGGTAACGCTGGGTGGTATTGCCGGATTCATTGTGGGCGCCATCTCAGCGTTTATTGCAGTGCCGCTCGTCAGCGGCTGGGTGAGCGACAGCGGCTGGAGGCTTACCGCAACGGTGGGTGCCGCCGTCGTGCTTATCGCCTTGGGCCACGGGCTGGGAACCATGATCGGCCGCCGCATCCGGCACGTAGTGCGGCTGAAACCGCTGCACGCCGTGGATCGCCTGGTGGGTGGCGTGGTCAGCGTGGTTGTTGCTGCCTTGGTGATGTCCATGCTGGCGTTCAGCATCAGTTCCTTGGGCGTGCCGTTCGTTTCCCAGCAACTGGCCCAGTCACGCGTGATTCGCTACATCGACTCGCTGACGCCCACTCCGGTCAAGAGCACCATGGCACAGTTGCGGTCCACGGTGATCGGCGACGGCATTCCCAAGTTGATCGAAGGCTTCGGCTCCGCCACTCCTGTCCAGGTTCCCAACGCCTCTACCGACACCCCGGCCCTCAACCAGGCCGCCCGGTCCGTGTTGAAGATCGCGGGCACGGCTTTCGAATGCGGACAGAACCAGACCGGATCCGGCTTTGTTGTCTCACCGGGCCGCGTGGTCACCAACGCGCACGTGGTGGCTGGCGTGGACCAACCGGTGGTGGAAGTGCCCGACGGCGGCGCGTTGCCGGGTCGGGTGGTCTACTTCGACCCCCAGCGGGATATCGCCGTGCTGGCCGTGGACGGGCTCTCAGCCTCGCCTCTTGCGCTGAGTGCGGACCTGCCTGACGGCAGCCCGGCGGCTTTTGCCGGTTACCCCCACGGCGGACCCTTCCAGTCGAAGCCGGCGACTGTCGAGGGAATCGCCACCGTCCTGGTACCTGACATCTATGGCAGCAACCCCTCGCCCGAGCAGGTCTACAAGCTTGCAGGCGACGTGCAACCGGGCAATTCTGGCGGCCCGCTGCTCACTACGGACGGCCAGGTTGCCGGTTTGATCTTCGCCAAGACAACCAGCAACGAGGCTCTCGGTTTCGCATTGACCATGGAGGACGTGCAGCCCGTCGCTGCGCAGGCCCCGGGCCTCAGCAACCCCGTGGGCTCCGGCCAGTGCACCCGCAAGTAGTCCGCACCCTCTCTCACCAAATCACCCTTTTTCCCGGACCCTCTCTCACATAATGGGTGTTTTTCCGGGATCCTCGCTCACCTGCCGGGCGCAATTCACGGAGGGTCCTGCGCCGCTATAGATTGGGTGCCATGACTCAAGCCACCGAAGCCGGCCGCGGCACCATCCTTGTTATCAACGGCCCCAACCTGAATCTCCTGGGCACGCGCGAACCCGAGAAGTACGGGACATCCACGCTGGCCGACGTCGAGCAGCTCGCGTTGTCCACGGCCGAATCGCATGGCTTCACGGTGGATTGCGTCCAGTCGAATCACGAAGGTGATCTCCTGGACGCAATCCACGCAGCACGGGGCACCGCCGTCGGGATTGTCATCAATGCGGGCGCCTTCACTCATACCTCAGTGGCACTTCGTGACGCGCTGGCCGCTGTCCAATTGCCCGCCGTCGAGGTTCACATCACCAACGTCCACCAGCGTGAGGAGTTCCGGCACCACTCGTACCTGTCCGGTGTCTGCCAGGCGATCATTGTTGGCGCTGGCGTGTTGGGGTACAAACTGGCCATCGATTACCTCGCGGATACCGTCTGACCCTTCACGGGTGATAGAGCGTCCGGTGGAAGGGGTCGTTCGGTGAGAGAGCGTCCGTCCGAAGGGGTCGTTCGGTGAGAGTGTCCCTATGTTTTTCGTCAAGCGGTTTTGGGTGTTTGGGCTTGGTAGAGGGTGCCGTCGCGGAGCATGGCGTAGAGGGTGTC
>NZ_JBIRZS010000037.1:0-21634 GCF_044391085.1 Paenarthrobacter sp. NPDC018779
GCCCGCCAGAGCCCTGGCGAGCCACCCCGCATACTTTCCCGGCCCCACGGCGCGCCGAAGGCGCTCACACGCTGGGTCGCATTAGTGCGCGTTTTGAGCCCCTTCGAAACGCGCACAACTGCTACCCAGTTGGGTGCCTAGCGGACGTCCAGGATCAGTTGCAGTAACCGTGCAGCCGCGGGACGGGCGGCGTGTTCTTCCACCCACTGCGCCCGGGCCAATGCCTTGCTGACAGCCTGCGTGGTGATCCCAAGTTCCTGCGCCACGGTTTTCTGCTGGCCGCGGACACCGGGCGTGAGCAGGTCCAGCACGCGCCATTCCGCGGCACTCCTGTGCTGCACAATGTGCCCCAGGAGACGCAGCACCGCTTCCGCTTCGGCCGCCTGGGCCGCGAAAGGCCCGTCCACCGCCACCGGCACGCGCTCCTTGCTGTTGCGGAGCCGGTCGACGGCCCGCCGCGCGTACACCAGGCCGTGCCCCGAGGCATCCTTCACCAAATTCGGCAGGGGTTCGTTGACGGGACCCACGCCGATCCCCACGTACCAGTGCCCGCTGCGGAGCGCGATCAACGCCGACTCAACAGCATGGTGGCCCGAGTCGACGATGCCTTGGACCTCGTCCTCAACCGAGCGGTCAAAGTCGAGCCGGGCGGGGATGTGCCGGAGGTCCTTCAGGAGCTTGGGCACCAAATCTCCGTCGCGGCGGCTGTCGCGTTGGTTGATGGTCAGCGTGAACATAGTGGATCACATGCTACCGGCTGGTAGCGGCTCTGCAAGGGCTTGATTTCCGTATTACTCAGTCGACTGCCGTGCGTCCGGAAAGCACGACGGCGGGCAGCGCACCTTCCGTCCTCCGGGACGCACCGGGGATTCCAGCCCCCGACATGGCCTCGCGGATGGAGTGGACCAACGGCGCCGGGTCCTCGTCAGTGGCAAAAACCCAGAACGAGTCCTGTGCCTTAAATACCACTGCGTTACGCCCGCCTGCGCCCAGGGAGACTTTGCGGGAAGCCAGCAAGAGCCGGTCCGGGTCGGTGCCGTCGGAGGTGGTGACGGCCTTGAGGGATTCGGGTGCCACGTCCTCCCACCGAAGGACCACGGTGGTGTGCCGCTGCGAGTACTTGGCCGCCAAACCACGCTCGAACACCAAGAGTTTACGGAAGCTGCCCAGGAACGTCATGGCCCACAACACCAGGCCGGTGAGGATGCTCGTCAGTACGAAAAAGACGGGATCGTTGAAGCGGCCGACCTCGCGGGTGGAGCGGATGGGACTGATGAACTCGCCGATTGTCCCGAAAACGAACCCCACCACCAGGCACCACGGCAGTACTTTCCAGAAGATGCGCCGGGACGAGGCCACAAACCGGAGCCCGCCCAGATCGTCACCGAGGCGGGCTTCAGCGCGTCGAACCAGCCAGTTACGGCCGCGCATCCGGGCGCTGGCCGTAGAGGTTTGGAAGATCCTCCGGCTCCGCGGCAGAAGGCTGAGGAACTGCCGGAGCTTTCGGGTCCGGAACGGGCTGCCGGCCCTGTGCCAGGCCGGAGCGGCGATCGATGGCGGCAAACTTGGGGTCCCAGGTTTCCCCGGAACCGCCGCTGAACGCCGCAGCGATCACCATGACCACGAAGAACGGAAAGAAGGACCAGCAGATGGCGCGCCAGCCGCCCAACCAGGCTCCCGCCGTCGTGCCGTCCTTGATCCGCACGGAGCGCAAGCCCGCGGCCGCGTCCCCAACGCTCCCTACTGCTCCCCAGATCATGCCGTACACGAGCAATCCGACGAACCAGAGGATCACGTAGAGCGCCAGCCAAAAACCATCGTTGAAGGCCAGGAGCGAGCCGCTGTTCATCATGGCGTTGCGGGCCACCGCAGCGATGACGGCCAGGACGCTGTAGCCCGCCAGGAATACCAGGGCATCCAGCACCCGGCCCCAGAAGTGTGCGCTTCCGGACGCCTTGACGTAGTAGGCGCCTGTCCCGGTGTGGCGCCGGACGGGCCTTCCATTGGCGGCATCCACCAGTCCGGTGGCGGTTTCAGGCTTTGGCTTGCTCATGTGGGGCTTTCAGTTCGACGGCGGTGGGTCGGCTGGGGTGGGTCAGGCGAGACCTGCGAGACCAGCCAGGATACCGGCCAAGGTAGCCGCGGACGTTTCCTTGACCTCCAGCGAGACGGTTTCGCCTTCGACGCGCGGGGTCAGGACGTGGACGCCGGACGGACCGGTGTACACGGTGACGGTGGGGAACTCGTTGGTGTCCGTGTTAAAGGCCACCACGTTGCTGGCGGCCTCGGTGTCGGCCAAGGCAGTGGATGCGTACTCTTCAAAGGCGGGCTCCGCGTACTCCGTGGGTTCGGAATCGCGCTGCGCAGCATTCTTGGGATCCACGAACTCTGCCAGCCGGGGGACCAGTTGGTCGCGGGAGACTACCGTGAAGCCGTGCAGGCCGCCCTCGTCCACTTCCTCGATCAGGACGCCGTCGTCGTGCACATAGCCGTACAGCCAGCGCTTGCCCGTGGACACGGTTCGCTCCACCGAGACCACGCTGTTGCCACTGCGGCGCAGAGTGAGGGCGCCGGTGATTTCTTCCGTTGCATGCAGGCGGGTTGGCTCGGCCTCACCCTCGAAGATCACGGGGTAGACCAGTTCCTTGGCCAGCAACCCGCGAAGGGCCACGGCGCACATAAGTTCCTTGCTGGCATCCTGCAAGGAAAGCCACGGAAGCGCCACGATCTGCTCGTGCTGCACGCCGTCCAGGGCTACCACTTCTTCGTCGGTCAGCGTGGGCAGCGCGGCGCCGGTGGCACTGGCCGTACCCAGGACTTTGGCTGCGGCTTCAATGTCCCGCGCAGTCCATTTCATGGTGGTGGTGGTCATCCGAATATCCCTCCGACAAAGTTTCCGACTGACTTGGCGGCATTACTGACCCCGTCTGCCACCTTACTGCCTACGTCCTTGGCGAAGTTGCCCACCTCCCTGGCACCGTCGGCGATGTAGCTGCCCGGATTGCGTGCAAAGTTGGTGATGGAATCCCAATTGTCCGCCACGAGGTTGCCCAGCGCCCACGCCCCGGCCACGATGCCTGCGCCGATCACGATCGGGGCGCCGATCGGGCCGAGCATCGCCGCGCCGCCTGCCGTCATGAGCATGATGCTGCCCACGCCGCCCACCACGGACAAGCCACCGGCCACCCGATCGCCCGTACCCCGCCAGCCGTCGTGTTCCGGGTTGATCATGTCGCTGATGCCGCCCACGATGTTCAGCGGCGCGGCCAACGCACCGGCCACCCGGAGGCCCTTGGAGAACTTGCTCGCGTCCTGGAAGGCCTGGCTGTAGGGAATGTTGGCTTTGAGGTCCGTGATGACGTCGGTGATCTTCTCGCCATTGCGCAAAGCGGTCAGGGCATCCTTCACCGCTGTACCGCCAGCCCGCCAGTTGGTGAGGACTTCCCGCGTCTTGGCGAAGTCCTGCCAGCCCAGCTTGCCCAGCTTGTAGGCCGCCCAGAGCTGGGAGCCGAGGTCCTTGACGCCCATGCCGGTGTCGTACACGTCCTTGAGTACGCCCACTGAGCTGCGGGAGCCGTCGTTGTGGCTCGCGAACTCCTGCTGGTTGGCGTTCTTCTTCAAGAGGCTTGCGTTGTCCCGCAGCATGCTGGCCGCCTTGACCAGGCTCTGGCGGTGCTGGCTGTTCCAATCGTTCTTGAACATGGTGGCATCGCGGCCCTGCCAGGCGGTGGCCGAATTGATGGCGTTGGACAGTTGTGCGCTTTGCGTGGTGATCGCGTCCGCAGCCTTGCCCATCACCCCGGCCAGACTGCGAAGCTGTGCGATGTCCGCACCGTAGAACCCAGCCATGTGCAACCCCTTTTTGCATGAGTGGTGTGTGAGTCGAAAAACCTCGTCCAAGCCTAGGCGCACCGGGACACCACCGCGATGGGGAGCAGTGCCCATCAAAAAGCACGACGGCGGTTGGTGGGGTTCACGGGGAACCGCACCAACCGCCGTCGTCAGGGGAGAATCAGTGGCCTTCTGCAGCGAAACGCTTGATGGAAGCTTCCAGCTCGGCTTCGGCAGCTGCGCGGTCGCCCCAGCCCTCGGCCTTGACCCACTTGCCCGGTTCCAGGTCCTTGTAGCGGGTGAAGAAGTGCTCGATTTCCTTGATCAGGAATTCGCTGACGTCGCTGACTTCCTGGATGTGGTCGAAGCGTGCGTCCACGGGAACGCAGAGGACCTTGGCGTCTCCGCCGCCGTCGTCGGTCATGTTGAAGACGCCGATGGGGCGGGACTCAACAATGACGCCCGGGTGGAGGTCGAAGTCCTGCAGGAGCACCAATGCGTCCAGCGGGTCGCCGTCCTCGCCCAGGGTGTTCTCGAAGAAGCCGTAGTGCGTGGGGTACTGCATGGAAGTGAACAGGACGCGGTCCAGGCGGACACGGCCGGTTTCGTGGTCAACTTCGTACTTGACGCGCGATCCCTTGGGGATCTCGATGGTTACGTCGTGCTTCATGGAATGCTCCTTGAACGGGGTCTGGGTGGGGCTAGGCTCCGCCCGGAAACGGAGGCCGCCAGAGCTGGCGGTTCCACAGGCAGTCTGCTTAGCCCAGGGCTGGCGGCAGGCGAAAGTACAGCCGACGCCGCCGACTACTATTGAGGATATAGCGAGACACCCGGGTTTCTTGAACCGGCGGGGACATTTCAGGACTGACAGGACCAAGCAACTTCCATGATGGGCATTAAAAACGGGGATGCCCGCACTGGGCTGTCCACGGCCTGGGGGCGCCTGAAATGGCCGTTGCTCCTGGCAGCCGTTTTGCTCTGCGCCCTAGCCGTGGTGGTGGCCGGGATGGTCCCCGGGGTGCTGGCCCCCAAGCCTTCGCCGTCCATTCCTTCCTGGCAACAGTCGCCAAGCGCCCTGGCCGGTTCCAGTGCGGTCCAGCCCCTCGACGCCAACGCGCCCATGCCCGTGCAGGCCGACGTGACAAAACTCCTGGAAGAGACACTGAAGCCGTCAGGTTCCGGATCCATCACCGGTGTTGTGCTCGATGCCGCCACGGGCAAGGTACTTTTCGACCGGGACGCTGCCGCCAACCGGATCCCCGCGTCGAACATGAAGCTGCTCACCGCCGTCGCCGCGTTGAAAGCCTTGGGTCCGGAGACCCGATTCACTACCCGCGTGCTCGGTACGGACGATCCTCACACGGTGGTCCTCGCCGGGGGAGGGGATGTGCTTCTGGGCGGCGGTGCTTCCGACCCCTCCGCAGTGTTGGGCCATGCCGGGCTGGCTACTTTGGCGGCGGACACCGCTGCCTCCCTGAAAAACGCCGGTATCAAAGGTCCGGTGACCGTTCAGGTGGACGATTCCTTGTTCTCCGGTGCTCCCTTGAACCCGGCCTGGAGCCTTGGCGACGTCGCCGCCGGGGAAACTGCGCCCCTGTACTCCCTGGCCCTGAACTCCGGTCGCTACTCGCCGACCACCACTACTGGCCCTCGTCCGCAGGATTCCGCGGTGACCACCGCCCAAGCCTTTGCCGAGCAATTGGCCGCTGCCGGCGTCGAGGTGGGTTCCGGCGTCGAACGCGGCAAGGGCCTCCCCGCCAAACTGCTGGCCAGCGCCGAATCCGCCACGGTCAGCGAGCAGGTGGACCACATGCTCCAAACCTCGGACAACTTCCTCGCGGAAGCGCTGGGAAGGCTCACCGCTGCCGCCTCGGGCCGGAAAGCGACGTACGACGGCGCCACTGCCGCCGTGCGGGAGCGGCTGGGGGAGTTGGGAATCGCCTCGGATTCGATGGAGTTGGCCGACGTTTCCGGCCTGGCGCTGGAGAACCAAGTCAGCGCACGACAGTTTGCGGAGGTGGTCCGCGCCATCACCAGCGGGCCCGATCTTTCGCTGCGGGCAGCGTTGGATGGCTTCCCCGTAGCCGGGCTCACCGGCACCCTGGATGACAGGTACGTTGATCCGAGTACTGCCCAGGGCGCAGGGCTGGTCCGGGCCAAGACCGGGACGCTCAACACCGTGATCGCCCTGAGCGGTTACGTGGTGGATGCGGATGGACGGCTCCTGGTGTTCTCCTTCATCGGGAACGGCCTGGAACCGGGCGCGGCGGGAAACAAGGTAGCCATGGACCGTTCAGCTTCGGTCCTCGCTGCCTGCGGATGCCGCGGCTGAAGCTCAGCGCGGAGCGAACTTAAGGGCACACTGTCAGTTGCGTGTGATGTGATGGACCGTATGGTGACATCCGCCCGAGATTCGTCAGCAGGGGCTTCGTCCCTGATCAATTGGGACCTTGCCGCGGCCACTGCTGCCCGGCTGGCTCCTCCCGGCCCGGCGCTCAGTGCTGCGGAGATCGGCAAAGCCGTGGAGAACCTGCGTTTCAACGCGGACATCTCCGTTCCGCATGTCCACGACATCACCGGGCTCGAGGCCGCCAAGGACCTCCGCGATTCGCACGTCCTGGTGGTTGACCGGGCCTCGTGGTCCAAGGCCAACACCCAAAGCTTCTCCGTCATGCTGCAACCGGCGCTGCAGAAGCTCCTTGAGAGCCGCAGCGGAATTTCCATGTCTCCGGCGGCAGCCAGCGCCAGCGGGGCCATCACGGGAAGCCAGCTCGGAGCCATCCTCGCTTTCCTGTCCAGCAAGGTCCTGGGCCAATACGATCCCTTCGCTGCGCTCGCCCCGGGCTCCAACGTTCCGCCGGGTGGGCGGCTCCTGCTGGTTGCGCCCAACATCATCTCCGTGGAGCGGGAGCTGAACGTCCACCCGGACGACTTCCGGCTCTGGGTCTGCCTGCACGAGCAAACGCACCGGGTTCAGTTCGCTGCGGCACCCTGGCTCCGGCACCACATGCTGGACCAGATCGAGAACCTCAGCGGCCACTTGCTCGGCAACATGGATTCCCTGGTTGAACGTGCCAGCGCCGTGGCCAAGTCCCTGAAGGACCGGACCGCTTCGGGCAATGTGCCCGGCCGCGGGGCCATCCTGGACCTTCTGCAGGACCCCGAAGAGAAGGCCGCTCTTTCCCACATCACGGCCGTCATGAGCCTGCTCGAAGGCCATGCCAACGTGGTCATGGATGCCGTGGATTCGAGCATTGTGCCCTCGGTCAAGACCATTCGCCAGCGCTTCAACGATCGCGGCAAGGACCGCGGAATCGTGGAGAAGTTCATCCGGAACATCCTCGGCCTCGACGCCAAGATGCGCCAGTACACCGATGGCGCCAAGTTTGTCCGCGGCGTGGTGGCCGTGGCCGGCATGGACGGCTTCAACAAGGTGTGGGATTCGGCAGAGAACCTCCCCACGGAAGAGGAAATCCACGATTCCAAGCTTTGGCTGGAGCGGATGGGGCTTTGAGCTCACCTGCCGTCCTGCCCGGCAAGGGACGACGCCGGCCTGGCCGTTTGGCGCCCGTCGTTGGCAAAGCACGCAAACATTTGCAGAACGCCTTGGCCGCTGCCGGCTACCCATCACGGGTGCTGGTGGCTTGCAGTGGCGGACCGGATTCCCTGGCTTTGGCTGCTGTTGCCGCGTACTTTGCCCGCCGGGGCCACGTGGACGGGCACCCGGTTTCCGTCGCCGGCGTGGTGGTGGACCATCAGCTGCAGCCTGGCTCGGCCCAAGTAGCTGCTGAGGCTGCGTCTGTTCTCCGCGAGCTCGGCCTTTCACCTGTGGAAGTGCGGGCTGTGACCGTGGCTTCCACTGGCTTCGGACCGGAAGCTGCGGCACGGGACGCCCGCCACGCAGCACTCGAAGCCGCTGCCGATGACCTTGGCTGCGAAGCGATCCTTTTGGGCCACACGCTCGACGACCAGGCCGAGCAAGTCCTGCTGGGCCTGGCCCGTGGTTCCGGCACGCGGTCCCTGGCAGGCATGAGGCCGTCACGGGACCGGTTGCTTCGCCCCTTCCTTGGCTTGCGCCGCTCCGAAACCCTGGAAATCTGCGAGGTGGAAGAGCTTTCTCCGTGGCACGATCCCAGCAACTCCGATCCCGCCTTCGCCAGGTCCCGGACCCGTGTGGAGGTGATGCCGGTGCTTGAGGAAAAGCTGGGTCCCGGGGTTGCCGAATCGCTGGCCCGGACCGCGGCCATCCTCCAGCAGGACGCCGACTTCCTGGAAGACCTGGCCCAGCAGACCTACCTCGCACTCGTGAACCGGACGCCGGACGGCGCCTGGCTTCCCGAGGACGACGTCCGGGACCTTGCCCCGGCGCTGCGGTTCCGTGTCATCGCCAAGGCGGCGGCCGACGTCGGCGGTCAACAACCCGGTTACGGGCGCCTCCAGGCCGCGGAAGCGCTGCTCCGCAGGCGTGGTTCGGCAGGTCCGGTGGAGCTGCCTGGCCATGTCAGCGTCTACCGCCTTTCACTGAGCGATTTGGAGCAGGATCGGGGCGCTGTGCCAGGTGATCCTGCGCCGACCGGTCCCCGCGAGGCCGCGCGCTGTGGGAAGCTAGTATTCCGGCATCAGAAATCGGCCCAACAGTAGCCGCACCCCGAGCATCAAACAGGAGCCATTGGTGGATTCAAACGACGTCCAGGCAGACCTCAAGCACGTTCTTTACACCAAAGAGCAAATCCAGACGCGCATCGCCGAACTGGCAGCGCAGATCGACAAGGACTACGAGGGCCGCGAACTGCTGATCGTCGGTGTCCTCAAGGGTGCAGTGATGGTCATGGCTGACCTCGCCCGTGCACTGCACAGCCACGTGAGCATGGACTGGATGGCTGTCTCGTCCTACGGTTCGGGCACCCAGTCCTCCGGTGTGGTCCGTATCCTCAAGGACCTCGATACCGACCTCATGGGCAAGGACGTCCTGATTGTGGAGGACATCATCGACTCCGGCCTCACTCTCTCCTGGCTCAAGTCCAACTTGGAATCCCGCGGGACTGCCAGCGTGGAAATCTGCACCGCCTTCCGCAAGCCCACCGCTGCCAAGGTGGAAATCGACGTCAAGTACGTCGGCTATGACATCCCCAACGAGTTCGTGGTGGGCTACGGTCTGGACTACGCCGAGAAGTACCGCAACCTGGACTTCGTGGGCACCCTGGCCCCGCACGTTTACGAGTAGGCCGAACTTCCGGCGAACGCCCGTTTGGAGCAGCCCCTCGTTGTCGGGCGGTGCCCTGATTCACTCGCCGCACCCTTTTCCGCAGTGACGCCGTGTTCTGCGCCGCACCCTTTTCCGCCTGAGGCACCCGTTCTACCGGTTGCGCTGGGCGTGAAGGGGTGCGGCGAGTGTGTTTAACGGGTGCGTTCGGCGGGTGTGGGCGCGGCAACGCGCGTGATTCCGGTGCCCACCCTCAACGACGTGATGCCTGAGGCGCCGCAGCCAGGTCATCGTCCGGGGCGAACCGGGACCAGGCCTCCGTCGGACAGGATCTTGGCGAATGCGACAGGGTTCATCATCTCGGCCCAATCCCAGCGAATGACGGTCAATCCGAGTGCACGCAGGGCGTTCTCGCGTGCTTTCTCTTCCATGACCACTTGTTGGATGGTCTTGCCGCCGCGAAGTCGGTTTCGCAGGTACTTTCCCTGGCCATCGAATTCACCTACGAGATCTAGTTCCGGCCACCAAAAATCCGTTCGTGCGGTCTTTCCACTCTTCAGCGCGAACGACGCTTGCAGCCGTGGCAAAGGGAATCTCTGCAGGATCATGTTTGCCCGGCTCATCGACTCGCCAACGGATTCCGACTGAGGATCGGAGAATTCGATTATTTTGGCGGCACGCTGTTGTCTGGATGACGAGCCAAGGGAGGATGCAGCGTCTTGCAGGATCCTCTCCTCGAGCGTGATGCCCCACGGGACGTCCTTGTCCCAATCCGAGGCATCGCCCGTGGAAACCTTGGGCGGCTTACGGCGGCTGGAATCAACCACTGCCAGTGCTTCGGCAAACCTCAGGGTGCCTGCCAGTTCGATGGTGGTTCGGGCTTTATCCGTAACCTGAAATCCGCCGAGTTCGCAGACACCGTGATCGAGGGTTCCGAGGATTCGTTGAACTCCGTGCTTGGACCGCCCGCCACGAGGGTCGCTCGTGACCGCCTGCAATTTGCCTGGAACTCCGACCACACCCAAACCCCACAGCAACGCGGCCGTTTTCATTGCGAAGACTGGTCTTTTCTGGCTGCTCTGGACCAAAGCTGCAGCGAGGAGACCGTGCTTTTGAGGTTCGCCCAGGGCGGACCAGAGTTGAGCCGGCACGTAGGCTCCCCGACGCACACGGACGAGCTCTCCCCGTTGGGCCCGCTTGGCAAGAAGGCGTGGGTCTTGCCCGATCCGGGTGGCGTCGGAGCTCATGATCAAGGTGGAAAAGGGCATGACATCAACGATGCGGACCTGTGCCGAAGTTGGAACAGGTGCTTTCGGTCGTATGTGGACAAGGCTGCGTCGCCGGAGATATTGAAAGTCGCACCCGCTTGCGCCCCACGCACCCCTTCTGCAGGGTTGGCGCATACATTTCCGCTTCACGCACCCGAGCTCTCGGGTGCGGCGGGCGCGTACGGGTGCGGGTGGGTTTGTGGGTGCGGGAGGGGTACGCGGCGGGCCAGTAACTGCCCGCGCTCCTGTACGCCCAGAGGGAACTTTTGCGCATTCCAGTGCGTGAATTACTGGGTACGGTGTATAGCTAGAAACTGAAGCAGCACCACTCGCGCGCAGAAGTTGCGCCTTGCAGCACTACCAGGAGGGACGGGGCGCAACCCCGATCAGATGAAAGCTAAGAATTTCTTCAAGGGCCCGGGCATCTGGATTGTTGTCGTCGTCGGCTTGCTCCTGGTGGCGTTCGCAACGTTGGCTCCCGGTGGCTCTACGAGGATCGACACCAAAGAAGGTCTGGATCTCCTTTCCCAGAGCGGCAAGGTGGAGCAGGCAAAGATTTTCGATGCGGAGAACCGCGTTGATTTGGTGCTCAAGGACAACCTGAACATTGATGGCCAGGACAAGGGCAAGAACGTCCAGTTCTTCTACGTCACGGACCGTGGCCCGGACGTAGTCAAGGCCGTAACCAACGCCAACCCGGAAAAGGGCTTTACTGACCAGCCCGTTGAGAACAACTGGTTCTCCGGCCTGTTCTCGCTGCTGATTCCGGTGCTGCTGCTCGGTGTTCTGTTCTGGTTCCTCCTTTCCCGCATGCAGGGTGGCGGCTCCAAAGTGATGCAGTTCGGCAAGTCCAAGGCCAAGCTTGTCAACAAGGACATGCCGCAGGTGACTTTCGCTGACGTTGCGGGTGCTGACGAGGCCGTGGAAGAGCTCCAGGAAATCAAGGAGTTCCTCCAGGAGCCGGCCAAGTTCCAGGCTGTCGGCGCCAAGATCCCCAAGGGCGTGCTGCTTTACGGCCCTCCAGGTACCGGTAAGACCCTTTTGGCCCGCGCTGTCGCGGGCGAGGCCGGCGTACCCTTCTTCTCCATCTCCGGCTCGGACTTCGTTGAAATGTTCGTCGGTGTTGGTGCTTCCCGTGTCCGTGACCTGTTCGAGCAGGCCAAGGCGAGTTCACCGGCCATCATCTTCGTGGATGAGATCGACGCCGTTGGCCGTCACCGTGGTGCCGGCATCGGCGGCGGCAATGACGAGCGCGAGCAGACGCTGAACCAGCTCCTGGTTGAGATGGACGGCTTCGACGTCAAGACCAACGTCATCCTGATCGCCGCGACCAACCGTCCGGACGTCCTGGACCCCGCGCTGCTTCGGCCGGGCCGCTTCGACCGCCAAGTCACCGTGGAAGCTCCGGACCTTGTTGGCCGCGAGCAGATCCTGAATGTCCACGCCAAGGGCAAGCCAATGGCCCAGGGCATTGACCTGAAGGCTGTTGCCAAGAAGACCCCCGGCTACACGGGTGCCGACTTGGCCAACGTGCTCAACGAAGCCGCACTGCTGACCGCACGCTCCAACGCCAACCTGATCGACGACCGTGCACTGGATGAGGCAATCGACCGCGTCATGGCGGGCCCGCAGAAGCGCAGCCGCGTCATGAAGGAACTCGAGCGCAAGATCACCGCTTACCACGAAGGTGGGCACGCCCTGGTTGCCGCAGCACTGCGTAACTCGGCACCGGTCACCAAGATCACCATCCTCCCGCGTGGCCGTGCCCTCGGGTACACCATGGTGGTGCCCGAGGACGACAAGTACTCGGTGACCCGCAACGAACTGCTGGACCAGATGGCCTACGCCATGGGTGGCCGCGTTGCTGAAGAAATTGTGTTCCACGATCCCTCCACGGGCGCCTCGAATGACATCGAGAAGGCCACCGGCACGGCCCGCAAAATGGTTACCCAGTACGGCATGAGCGAACGCGTCGGTGCCGTGAAGCTCGGCCAAGGCGGCGGCGAACCGTTCCTGGGCCGTGACGCAGCCCAGGAGCGCAACTTCTCCGACCAGATCGCCTACGTGGTGGACGAGGAAGTGCGCAGGCTCATCGATCAGGCACACGACGAGGCCTACGCGATCCTCACCGAAAACCGCGACATCCTGGACCGGCTGGCGCTGGAACTGCTCGAGCGTGAGACCTTGAACCAGGCCGAAATTGCGGACATCTTCCGTGACGTCCGCAAGCGCGACTTCCGCGAGATCTGGTTGTCCAAGGAATCCCGTCCGGTGCAGACCATTCCGCCGGTAGAAAGCCGCGCCGAAAAGGCCGAACGCGAAGCCCAGGAGGAAGCCAAAAAAGCCCGCTTGGACGAGCCGCTGGACACCGTAGCCCCGCACGCGCAGGGCGTCAGCAGCCAGGACAACTTCCAGGCACCCGGGCCCGACGGCGGCAACGACTCCCCGCTTCACGGCTAAGCTTTCTGCTGTGACTCATTTCGACGACGAAGACCTCGCCGCCGCCCACGGCTCAGCCGGCGACTCCAAGGGAAGCCACAAAGTGGACCGCCCCCGCATCGAAGCAGCGGTTCGTGAAATCCTGCTGGCCATCGGTGAAGACCCTGATCGCGGAGGCCTGCAGGACACGCCCAAGCGCGTGGCCAAGGCGTACGCCGAGGTCTTTGCCGGCCTCCACCAGAACCCCGTGGATGTCCTGTCCACCACGTTCGACCTCGACCATGAAGAGCTTGTCCTGGTGAAGGACATCCCCTTCTACTCGACCTGCGAACACCACCTGGTTCCGTTCCACGGCGTCGCGCATGTTGGTTACATTCCGTCACATGACGGCAAGGTGACCGGCCTCAGCAAGCTTGCGCGGCTCGTGGACATCTATGCGCGCCGCCCCCAGGTGCAGGAGCGCCTCACCACGCAGATTGTCGAGGCGCTCGTGAAGCACCTCAATCCCCGCGGGGCGATTGCAGTGGTGGAATGCGAACACATGTGCATGTCCATGCGTGGCATCCGCAAACCAGGCGCCAAGACCGTCACCAGTGCGGTGCGCGGTCAACTCCATGACCCGGCCACCCGCGCCGAGGCCATGAGCCTCATACTCGGAAGGTAAAGCTATATATGGATTCCCTCGCTGCAGCACCCGGAACCGGCCCGGCCACAAGCCCCCTGCCGGTTCTCCGCAAGCCGCGACCCGCGGCCAGGTTCCAGGACCTGCCAACGGACCGGACCCTCGTCATGGGAATCCTCAACGTCACCCCGGATTCCTTCAGCGACGGCGGAACACACCGCACACCGGACACGGCGATCGCCTTGGGCTTGCGGATGTTCTACGCCGGCGCTGACATCATCGACGTCGGGGGCGAATCCACGCGCTCCGGCGCTGAGCCGGTGGACCCCGAAGAAGAGCAGCGCCGCGTCCTCCCCGTCATCGAAGCGTTGGTCAAGGCCGGCGCGCTGGTGAGCATCGACACCATGCACACCTCCACTGCCGCAGCTGCTGTGGAAGCCGGAGCCGCAATCATCAACGACGTTTCCGGCCTCACCATCGAGAACGGCATGCCGGAACTGGTGGCACGCACCAAGGTTCCGTACATCCTGACCCACCGCCGCGGCGACGCCCGGACCATGGACAGCCTCGCTGACTATGAGGACGTCACCGAGGAAGTCGTGGCAGAGCTGAAGGGTGTCCGTGACAAGCTGTACGCGGCCGGCGTTGCCCCGGAGCAGATCATTGTTGACCCGGGCGTTGGTTTCTCCAAGAACGAGGACCAGAACTGGGAGATCCTCAAGAACCTGGACAGGCTGTTTGAGCTTGGCCACAAGGTGATGGTTGCCGCTTCCCGCAAGCGCTTCCTTGGCTCCCTCCTGACTGTTTCCGGCAAGGCTGCGGCTCCGCAGGAGCGGGACGCCGCCACTGCCGCCATTACCGCCTTGAGTGCCGCGAAGGGTGCTTGGGCTGTCCGCGTTCACGACGTCGGCCCCAGCCTTGACGCCGTCAAGGTCGCCGCCCGGATCGCCCGCTGATCGGAGGCGCTGTGGACAAGATCACGCTGACCGGCGTCACCGCCGTCGGCTATCACGGGGTGTTCGATTTTGAGCGCCGTGATGGCCAGCCGTTCGTGGTGGACGCCGTGCTGCACACGGATTTCACCAAGGCCGCCGAGACGGATGACCTGCAGTACACAGCGCATTACGGCGAAGTCGCGGAACTGATCACCTCCTACATCGAGGGTGAGCCCTTGAACCTGATCGAGGCCCTCTCCGTGAGGATCGCCGAGGGCATCCTGGCCAATTACAGAACCCTTGCCGCCGTCGACGTTACGGTCCACAAGCCCAAGGCGCCCATCGAGGTTCCCTTCGGCGACGTGACGGTCAGTGTGCACCGGGAGCGGACATGAGCGCCGGGTACACCAAGGCGATCCTGGCCCTCGGCAGCAACCTGGGGGAGCGCAATGACACGCTGACCACCGCCGTCGCGGATTTGGTGGATCCGGCGGAAGTGCGCCTCCTGGGCGTTTCCCCTGTGGTGCAGACCAAGGCCGTTGGCGGTCCGGAGGGCCAGCCCGACTTCCTGAACATGGTTATGGCCATCGAAACCACTCTTGCACCGCTGGAGCTCCTGGCGCACTGCCATGCGGTGGAGCAGAAGCATCTCCGGACCCGCGAAGTCCGCTGGGGTCCCAGGACGCTGGACGTGGACATCATTGTGTACGGAAACGTGGAGAGTGACGATCCCGTCCTCACCATCCCGCACCCCCGGGCCGCCGAACGGGCCTTTGTGCTCTACCCGTGGTCCCTCCTGGAACCGAACGCACAGCTGGGCGGCAAGAGCGTGGCTGAGCTGGCCGCCGTCGCCGCCGACATGCCGGACATCCGCCGTTTCGACGGCTATGGCGACGTTGCCGGTGTGCCTGCCACGGGAGCTGTTGAGTAGCCCATGAAAGCGATGCGTCCGTGGGTCCTGGTGGTTATCGCCGTCGTGTCTGCCCTGATCGGTTGGCTGGCCACAACGGTGACCAACCGCGTCAGCATGCCGACGCCCGTCCTGCCCGTCTCGGCACTGGTGACCATGGGCGTGATCGCCTTGATCACGCTGGTCATGGGCATCCAGGTGCTGCGCTGGCGCAACGGCAAGAAGAAGGCCATGCTGGACCCCATCATGGCGGCCCGGACACTCGTCCTAGCCCAGGCCTGTGCGTACGCGGGGACGTTGCTCCTGGGCTGGCATGCCGGGATTTCCTTGGATCTGCTGCGGATCGGGACCCTGAGAAGCGGCGAGGGCATCCTTTGGAACGCGCTCTTGATGGGCGGCGGCGGAGTGGTGATGATCATCGTCGGGCTGGTGGTGGAACGGTTCTGCAGGATCCCTCCGGAGGACTTCGAGGGCGGTACCGCCGGGGGACCGGAGAAGCGGCGCGGCGAAACAAAGGGTGAAGGCGAGTATGCATACCGAGGCGATTGATCCTCCGGGTGTCCAGTGGCTGCGCGTTTCGCCGAAGTACGTGACCGTGCGGCTGGTCGAATGGGCCGTGGGCAACCTGGTGATGGTGGCAATCCTGAGCCTGCCCCTGGTGTTCGTGCAGTTGGGCTGGTGGCGTTGGCCTCCGCTGTGGCTGGCGATCGCCGTTCCTGCCTTCATGCTCGTTCTGGCCTTATGGCGGCTGGTGCTCATTCCCCGCCAAGTCCGGGCGATCGGTTACGCGGAACGCGACGATGACCTCCTGATCCGTCGCGGCATTTTCTTCCAGCGCACCATGGTGGTGCCGTATGGCCGCATGCAGTACGTGGACGTCGCGGTGGGTCCCGTGGAGCGCGGCCTGGGATTGTGCACCCTGAAACTCCATACCGCGTCCGCGGGAACCAACGCCCACCTGCCTGGGCTGCCGGCCGCTGAGGGCGCGCGGTTGCGCGAGCAGCTTTCCGCCCGTGGAGAAGCCAGGCTGGCCGGGCTGTGAGCCCGGAAGTGAGCCTTCCGGGAAAAGCGGTCGACGGCGATTGGCGGCGCGTGCATCCTGCGTCGCCCTTCGTGCGGGGTTGGGTTGCGCTGGCCGCGGTGCTCTACTTCTTCGGTCGCGACGCTTTCGAGCGTGTGCTCCAAGGCCGCGATTTCCTTGATCCGCACCTCAACGGACGGGTCTTCTGGTTGTTGGTGGGCGGCGGGGTGCTGCTGCTCCTTGCCGTCGGCGGTTTCATCCTCAGCTGGTATTTCACCCGGTACCAGGTGGCCGAGGGCTATGTTCGCGTGAATACGGGCTGGCTGTTCAAGCAACAGCGCCAGGCCCGGCTGGACCGCGTGCAGGCGATCGACATTGTGCAGCCGCTTTTGGCGCGGATCTTCGGTCTCGCCGAGCTCAAGTTCGAAGTGGCCGACGCCGGCGAATCGGCCGTGCGCTTGGCTTACCTTCCCTTGGCGCAGGCCAAGCAACTGCGGGCGGCGATCCTTGCGCGGGCCGCCGGGGTGGTCACCGGACAAGAGACCATCGAGGAAATCCCGGAGGCGCCCGAGCAGCGCGTCCTGTCCGTCCCGCCGTCGCGGTTGATTGGATCGTTGCTCCTGAGCGAACAGACCGTGGGCATCCTGCTGGCCGCAGCTGCTTCGGTTGCCATCTCCGTGTACACCGAGAACAACGCGATTTTCTTTGCCCTGATCCCGGCCATCCTGGGCATTGCCGCGGCCTATTGGAGTTCGTTCAACAAGGGCTACAACTTCACGGCGGCCATTTCTCCGGACGGCATCCGGCTGCGCTACGGCCTCCTGGATACGCAGGCCCAAACCGTTCCGCCCGGCCGGATCCAGGCGCTCAAGATCACGCAGTCTCCTTTGTGGCGGCTCTTCGGTTGGTACCGGATGCACGTCAACGTTGCGGGATATGGAGGTACGCCCGGCAATGAGAACGCTGCGCGGACCACGCTGCTGCCGGTCGGATTGAAATCCGACGTCATGGTGATGCTCTCGCTCGTCCTCCCGGATCCGGGCGTTGACGATCCCCAGGGCGTCTTCACTGCCGGACTGGAAGGGCTGGCGCCGGTCTCCGTCGGCAACGATGGCTTCACCACCACGCCCCGGCGAGCCCGGCTTTTGGCCCCCCTCGGCTGGCGCCGCAACGGATTCCTGGCAACACGCACTGCCCTGCTGCTCCGTTCCGGCCGCTGGTGGCACGCCTTGGTGCTCGTTCCGCACCAACGCACCCAGTCCATGGCGCTCCAGCAGGGACCGTTGGCACGCCGGTTCGGGGTGACCGACCTGGTTCTGCACACCACGGCCGGGCCGGTGGCGCCGCGCCTCTACCAAGCCGATGTGGGGCAGGCAGTACAACTCTTCGACCAGCAGGCCGCGCGGGCCAGGGAAGCCAGGAAGCGGCAGACCTCCGAGCAGTGGCTCGCCCAGGTGTCCTTCCAGCCCGACGCCCCAACCCGGCCACCCGCCGTCGAACCCAACACCACCCAACAGGAGGATCCCCACCATGGCTAGGCCAGGACGACTCGGAGTCGGCATCATCGGCGCCGGCAAAGTGGGTGCCGTCCTGGGTGCGGCCTTGCGCGCGGCCGAGCACACCGTCGTCGGGGTTTCCGCCGTCTCGGAGGCGAGCCGGGAGCGGGCCGAAAGCCTTCTGCCAGGCGTCCCGATCCTGGAGATCCAGGACATCGTGGAGCGGTGCGAGTTGGTGCTGCTCGCTGTCCCGGACGACGCCCTCGGCGAGCTTGTTGGGGGCCTTGCGAAACTCGGAGCCTGGCAGCCAGGCCAACTGGTGGCGCACACCTCAGGACGGTTCGGCGTCGGAATCCTTCAACCCGTGCGTGCGGCTGGTGCGATCCCGCTGGCGATGCACCCGGCCATGACCTTCACCGGCATGAGCCTGGACCTGACCAGGCTCATGGATTGCACCTTCGGCGTCACTGCGGACGCGGCCATGCTACCGATTGCGCAAGCACTGGTGGTGGAAATGGGCGCGGAGCCGGTTGTCGTGGCGGAGGCCGACCGTACGCTCTACCACGCAGCCCTGGCCCATAGTTCCAACCACATGGTCACGCTCGTTGCCCAGGCCTCGCAGTTGTTGCGCGAGATTGGGGTGGAAGCGCCCGAGTCGATGCTCGGTCCGCTGCTGCGGGCCACGCTGGAGAACGCCCTCGCGTCCGGCGAATCAGCCCTGACCGGGCCGGTGGCCAGGGGCGATGTGGGCACCGTTTCCGCGCACGCACAGGCGCTGGTGGAGTACGACGGCGGTGCCGGCGGCGACGTCCTCGCTGCCTACCAGGCCATGGCGAAAGCCACTGCGCGGCGGGCGGAGAACCGCGGGCTGCTGCGGCCAGAACAACTGCATGAGATCAACGAGGCCCTGGACAATGGGACAGAACCGGACAAGGGTTCTGAACCACGCAGCGGGCACTCGTCGCCGGAAGGGAACTGAACAGCATGGCCATCAAACTCGTCACCACGGCGGCGGAACTCCGGTCCGAGAGCGCGCGGCGCCTCGCTGAAAAGGGCGGATCGTCGCAGGGCCTGGTGCCCACCATGGGGGCCTTGCATTCCGGGCATGGGGCCTTGGCACGGACAGCCGTGGCCGAAAACGACGTTGTTGTGGCCACGATCTTCGTGAACCCGCTGCAGTTCGGCGACGCCGTGGATCTCGACCGCTACCCCCGCACGCTCGAAGCCGACCTCGCCCTCTTGGACGCGGAAGGTGTTGACCTGGTGTTCGCGCCCACCGTGGAGGAGGTCTACCCCGGCGGGCAGCCGCTGGTGCGGGTCACTTCGGGTCCGCTGGGCGAAAAATGGGAGGGCGCTTCCCGCCCCGGCCACTTCGACGGTGCCCTGACGGTGGTTGCCAAATTGCTGCACTACGGCCTTCCGGGAGGATCGGCAGCGGACGGTACGACGGCGGCCTACCGTGCCTACTTCGGGCAGAAAGATGCACAACAGTTGGCCCTGGTGAAGAGGATGGTGGCTGACCTGAACTTCCCCGTGGAGATTGTGCCCGTGCCGATCGTCCGCAGCGAAGACGGCCTGGCACTGTCCAGCCGCAACCGCTTCCTCTCCGACAAGGAGCGCGAAGCGGCGCTCGTGTTGTCGCGGGCGTTGCGCCTGATCGAGTCCCGCGCGAACGCGCACCAACCCCTGGACCTGGACTCCGCCGTCGAACTCGTGCAGTCCCAGCCACTGGTGGAACTGGACTATTTCGACGTGGTGGACCCCATCACCCTTGAGCCGCTCGCTGAGAACTGCAAGGAGACTCCTTTCCGCGGCGAGGGCCTGGCGATCATCGCGGCAAAAGTGGGTCCAGTGCGCCTGATTGACAACGCACCACTAAATTCCTGACGTTTGGATTTTCTGCTGACGGGAATGATGGGGGAGTTTAGACTGTTCCTGTCTTTACCGGCCAAGAATGCCGGAACCCAAATCTCAAGCCAAGGGAATTCCCATGTCTACCGACGTCACGTCCGGCGCCTCCGGCGATCCCGTTTCCGGCGCTACCGGTGCTGCTTCCGGCGCAGCTGCTCCTGAGCAGACGCCGGGCCCGCAGGTGTCCGGCAAGATGTCCCGCGAGTCCGTCACGGTCATCGTCACCCTGCTGGTTGCCACGTTCGTGGTGATCCTCAATGAGACCATCATGAACGTCGCCCTCCAGCGGCTCATGACTGATCTTCGGGTGGACGCGCCTACGGTGCAATGGCTGGCCACCGGGTTCATGTTGACCATGGCCGTGGTCATCCCCACCACCGGCTTCATCCTGCAGCGGTTGAGTACCCGTGCCTCGTTCATGCTTGCCATGGGCTTGTTCAGTGGCGGTACGTTGCTGGCTGCCTTGGCTCCGGGCTTTGTGGTGCTGCTCCTTGCCCGCATTGTCCAGGCCGGCGGAACGGCCATCATGCTTCCGCTGCTCATGACCACCATCCTCACCCTGGTGCCCATGTCCCGTCGCGGAGCCGTGATGGGCAACGTCAGCATCGCGATCTCGGTGGCCCCCGCCATGGGGCCCACGGTCTCGGGCATCATCCTGGACCACTTCTCCTGGCGCTTCATGTTCGTGTTCGTGCTGCCCGTGGCACTGGCCGCGTTGGCCATCGGCGCGAAGTTCCTCACGAACGTAGGGGAACGCGGCAAGACCACCCTTGACCTTGGTTCCGTGGTTCTGACAGTCCCCGCGTTCGGTGGCCTGGTGTATGGCCTGAGCCAGATCGGTGGAGCCAACGCTGGAATCGTGCCGGTGATTGCCTTGGTTGTGGGCGTCGTGTGCTTGGCACTGTTCGTGTTCCGGCAGCTCACGCTCCAGAAATCAGACGCTCCGCTGCTTGACCTTCGTGCCTTCAACTACCGCATGTTCACCGTGTCCACGCTGTTGATGGTCGTGGCCATGATGGCCCTGTTCGGCGGAGTGATCCTGCTGCCGCTGTACCTGCAGAACACCCTCCACCTGCAGCCCATGGAGACCGGGTTGGCTCTCCTCCCGGGTGGTTTGGCGATGGGCCTGCTGGGTCCCGTGATTGGCCGCATCTTCGACAAGGTGGGTCCGCTGCCGCTCACGGTGTCAGGTTCTGTCCTCATGGTGCTGACCTTGTGGCAGTTCTCGCGGCTTGACGAGGCGAGTGCGTTGGGCTGGGTCATTGCCCTGCATGTTGTGCTCAGCCTGGGCCTGGCATTGCTGTTCACCCCGGCGTTCACCACCGGCCTGAACCCCCTGCCCCCGCACCTGTACTCGCACGGCTCGGCGATCATGAGCACGGCCCAGCAGGTCTCCGGTGCGGCAGGTACAGCGCTGCTGGTCTCGATCTTCGCCGTGGTTTCGGCGTCCTCCGGGCTGGTGGCCGGCATGCAGGCAGCGTTCTTCGCAGCGACCATCATTGCCGTCGCGGCCGTGGTGCTTGGCGCGATGATGCGCAGGACCGAAGGTGCCGGCCACGGCGGTCACTGAGCATCTGTGTTGATGTGAAATCCGGGCTTCCCTGGAGTCCGGGGATTCGCGAAGGCCGGCAACCCGTGTGGTTGCCGGCCTTTCGCATCCCCACCCCCACCCCCTCCCCCTCGTCCCCTCGGACCCTCTCTCACCGAACCCCCCTTCCCCCCGGATGCTCTCTCACGGAATCGCCGTTTGGGGCGGACCCTCTCTCACCGAACCGCCGGTTCCGGCGGATGCTCTCTCACCGAACCGCCGGTTCCGGCGGACGCTCTCTCACGGAGCCGCCCGTTTCGCCGGATGCTCTCTCACGGAATCGCCGTTTGGGGCGGATGCTCTCGTGGTTGGTGCGGGTCTGTCCGATAAACGGTGTGTGGGTTCCGGCGGTTTTCATTAGTTGGTGGTTCTTTCGAATCGTCCGGCGAACGTGATGGCGAACGCGTTGA
>NZ_JBIRZS010000038.1:0-18821 GCF_044391085.1 Paenarthrobacter sp. NPDC018779
GGCAGATCTCATGGCCACCGGTGGGCAGTTTTACTGGCCGTCAGTGGGCATTTTCGTGGCCGCCTATGGGCAGTTTTTCATGGCCGCTAACAGTGACCAAGCAAGATGGCGGGCCTACTGGTGCCGGGTCGGCGGCCAGTGCATTGCCCGTGCGTCATCCCGGCAGAGTCAGTTCATTTCTCTTTGGATACTTACGTGCACGTTGCGTTTACAGGAGAAATGGCCGGTGCGATGCTAAACGGATAACGCGCCGGACGCGATCGAGCAGGGAGTCGGGAGGCGATCGAAAGTGCCGAGGCAAGAGCGGCCGTGGCCACATGACATGTGGATCTCTGTAGATGATCATCCTTTGTCGCTGAATCTGTTGCTGTTCGTCCGGCATTCCTGGACGATTGCGCATGACGTAGACATTCCGACACTGAGTCCAGCTCCCGACCTGGGAGCATCCAAAATGCCAGTGTCCAGCAGCAGCGACGAATGGACAGAACGCTGGATTCTGGCATGGGAGCGGACATGGAGCTGGTACAAAATTCAGGAACCGAACCGATCAAAGCACCCCACCCAGGAACTCTTGCGCCAAGTGTTACGGCCAGGGCAGGAACTTCATCCGCTCGTCCCCCCGCTTTGGACCACGGAATACGACCGGGACGGCCTTGATTTCGATGCCTTCAACTACTGGCAAAACAGTCTTATCCAAATTCCTCCCAGCGAGGCAGAGCGCCGGAATTTGGCAGACCTGATCCCCGCCTGGGAAAGCGGTGTGGACAGCATCATCGTGCTGCCGTACGAGGGGTACTTCGCCCGCCGAGTTACCCATCGACACATTGCAGTATCGGCCGCAACCCGGAATGACCCTCTTGCCTACGGCAGGGCGCTGCAACAGATTGCACGCTCATAACCTCTGTAGGGTTTCTCTTCGCGTTTATGCCTAGCGGGTTCGTCGATCTACAGATTTCTTGGGCATTGTGAAACCTTTTGACCGTCGCCGGACAATACAGGGCATGGGGACCAAAGAAACCGGCGACGGCCAGCTCTGGCAGAAAAGCCTTCGAGGTGACGGTAACGCCTTCGGACGGTTGTTTGACCGACACCGGGACCGTGTCTTCCGGCACGCTTACCGTCTCACCGGAGACAGGCATGATGCGGAAGACATCATGTCCACCACGTTCCTGGAGTTGTGGCGGCGCCGATCCAAGGTGCGGCTGGTCGATAATTCAGTCCTCCCCTGGTTGTTGGTGACCACTACCAACGTTGCCCGCAACACCAAGAGAGCAAGCTTCCGATACCGGAAGTTGCTGGACTCCCTCCCCCGTGCTGAAGAGGTTGGCAACGGCGCGGACGAGCCTTTTCTTCAAAACGAAATGGACCTGGATGCGGCCAAAGCATTGAACACGCTGAACGAGCTCGACCTGCATCTGGTCAGTCTGGTCGTCTTCGAGGAGTACACCATCGCCGACGCTGCGGCCGTCCTGCAGCTGACACCCGAGGCAGCGAAATCACGTATGCACCGTGCCCGGCAGCGAATGAGAGCGGCGTTCGCCAGCGCGGCTCAACCGGCACCAGCATTGGAAGGAGGCCGGTCATGAACCAGCTTCAACCGAACGAGGCCTTGAGTCAGGCACTGCGCGCAGAACTTGTCTCACGTGTCCGGAAAGCATCACCGGCCCACCGGCGCAAGCGTCTCCGCCTGTGGCTGGGCGCCTGCACCGTGGCAGGCATCGGACTCGTGGGCGGCGTGGGCGCAGCCACCGCAGGATACTTCGTGATGCCCGGCGGCCAAGAGGTCACGTCCCTGTCCAAACCCATCACCGGAACCTATGCGGGTACGGCCACTATCGATCTGGGGGAACCACCATCAGAAGCAACCGGTGTAGAGATGAAACTGACCTGCCTAACACCCGGGTACCTGAAGATCGGTGACAGAGGGGGCGGTTTGGGCTGCACGAGCGAGGATCTGCTCCGCGGGCCTTCGACCGCCCGCGGCATCAACCCCCTGATACCTGGTGAAACCAGCATCACCATCAGCACCGGCTCGATCACCCGCTGGGAAATCACCGTTCAGTACGTGAAACAGGAAACAACTGAGTGGGCCATCAACAAAGACGGCAAGACCTACGGAATGGAGAACGAGAACGGAGCACCAGACTTGGTTGCCGTGCTAGCCACGAACAACGTTCGTGGCTACGTCTACAACACTGATTTGGAAGAGGCGACCGGGACGGCCGCGATGAAGACCTTCAAAAGTCCTGCCGATGCCTTGGCTTGGCAGGAAGCACGCGGTGACGCCCCCGTATCCATCCCCGTCTACGACGTCGACGGCAAGACCGTCGTTGGTGAATTCGTCATCGGCGGAGGCCCTCCCCCATTCGAAGACGGACAGGAGGGGAAGTCCTCGTCAGGCACGCAATGAACGGTCCCGGGCGTTCGCCTCCTGCGAAGGGGAGTAGCGACCTCTGCACAGGTCCTGGAACAACGCGGGGTTTTGTACAGTCAGCTTCGGAAATGACAGTTTTCCACATACGGCAAGGGGACCCGTTACGGGGGTTAGCCGCCGTGACAGGCTTGATTCATGGGAGTCAGCGGGCTAGTAGAAGCGATACGGGCGGGTTCGCCCGACGTCGGTGCTGCCCACCCGGTTGCCGGCGTTGCCGCCATGGAAAATGGGGCGGCTGCTGTTGGAATAGGAGCCGCGCCCTCTGGAACTCGTGGCGCAGCCGTTCGAGATAGTGCCGACGCCCTTGACGATAGTGCCGCGGCCCTTGAGACCCTCCGGGATGCGGCCCTCCCGGCAGCGCGTTTGTTCGATTTCGGTGAAGCGGCGGATTTCGCTGGCCGGGTCGAGGAACTCGCCCGCTCCATCGAGTACCTGCAGATCGTCGCGGCCCAGGCCGTGGAACGAACCCGCGAAGAAGCCAAACACGCCCGCGCCGTACCCGCAGTGGGCGGCACCAGCGGGTGGCTGACCGGCTGGACCGGGAACGACACACCCGCCGATCACGGCCGTCAAACCGCAGGGAGCACGGCCCAAGGCTCCGTTCTTGATGACGGGTACCGGAACGCCGCGGAGTTCCTTCGCGCCCGGCTGCGGATCGAGATCCGCGAAGCCCGACGCCGCCTGTCCCAAGCCGCGACCCTCCTGCCCACCACCACCCTCACCGGCGAACCCCTCCCACCCCGGCACCCCGAACTCGCACAAGCCCTGACCACCACACTCATACCCTCCCGCGCAGCGACCATCATCACCGGCGCCCTGGACCAAGTAGCACTCATCGCCCACCCCGACACCCTCACCGCCATGGAACACGCCCTGACCCGCACCGGAATCGAAACCGACCCCGACTTCGTCAGCAAAACCGCCCGCCGCTGGATCAACCGAATCGACCAAGACGGCCCCGAACCCAGCGAAGAAGAACTCCGAACCCTCCAAGGCGCCTTCATCCGCAAACCCCGACGCGGACTCCACCACATCGAAATCTTCGCCACCGCCGAACAATACGAAACCCTCGCCACCATCATGAACACCGCCACCAACCCCCGCCTCACCCCCAACACCACGGATCAACGAGCCCAAACAACCACACCCCAAGAAGCCACCGCCACGACACTCGGAACCACCACAACCGCCAATCTCACCGACCAGGCCGGACAAACCGAACCTGTCGGACAAACCGGGGAGGCCGGGCAGGCCGGGCAGGTCGTGGAACTGGACCGCCGCTCACGAGCCCAGAAACTCCTTGACGGCCTCGTCGGCGGCTGCGCACTGGCCCTGAAAACAGGCCGCCTCCCAGCCAACGGCGGCCTCAAACCCCAACTCACCACCTACATCCACGCCCACGAACTCCTCCCCCACCTCCAAACCAACCCCACCACACCACCCCACAACCACAGGCAAGCCGACAACACGGGCAGCGGCGCTGGCAGCGGCGCCGACGCCACGAGCAGCACCGGCGGGAGACTCAGCAGCGCATCAGCCACCTTCGCCGGCCCGATCCACCCCAGCACCCTGCGCAAGATCGCCTGCGACGCCGACATCCTCCCCGTCCTGCTCGGCAGCGACGGACAAATCCTGGACATCGGCCGCACCACCCGGATCTTCCCACCGAACATCCGCAAAGCCCTCAACGCCCGCGACCAAGGCTGCGCCTTCCCCGACTGCACCATGCCCGCCCCCTGGTGCGAAGCCCACCACATCACCTACTGGTCACACGGCGGACCCACCAGCATCGACAACGGCGTCCTCCTCTGCTCACACCACCACCACCTCATCCACAAAGAACAATGGAAAATCACCACCAACAACGGCATCCCCTGGTTCACCCCACCACCACACATCGACCCCACCCAAACACCACGACGAAACCACCACCACAGACCCATGCGGAGATAGGCTGCCGCGCGCGTGGATTCGACCTGCACTGCGGATGTACCAGGACCGCATGCACATCCCGCGCGGCGAGCGGACCCGGAGCACGACCGCCGGCACACAGAGGCATCAGGACCAAGAGCGCACAAGGTATCGAGGACAGGAGCAGTGCATGTGCCCCTCACACAAACGCGGACTTGCCAGTCACCGCCCGGGCTACGATCATCGAGTTGATCTCGTAGCTGCCCTCGTAGGTGTAGAGGATCTCGGCGTCTCCGAAGAGTTTCCCCATCTCGTAATCCGTGGTGATCCCGTTGCCGCCCAACAGCGAGCGCCCCATCGCCACAGAGGCACGGGCCAAACGGGTGGTGGTGGCCTTGGCCATGGCAGCCTGGACCATCTCCAGCTTTCCCGCTTGCTGGATCCGGGCGAGTTCCACCATCAACGACAGCGAGGCGTGGGCATTGCCCAGAATGTCCGCGAGCTGTTGCTGGACAAGCTGGAAGCGTGCCAGCTCCCGGCCGAACTGGAACCGGCTCAACGCATAGCTTCGGGCGACGTCGAAGGCCGCGAGCTGGATCCCCGCAGCCTGCCATCCAACCCACGCCCGGGAATCGCGCAACAAATCGTTGGCGCGGGAAAACTCGGTGGCGCCGGGAAGGAGATTGTCCAGGGGCACCCGGACCTCGTCCAGGACGATGTCCGCGTTCTGCATGATGCGCAGGCCGATCTTGTGCGTGATCTTTGTTGCCGCGTAACCGCTTCGGTCCGTCTCCACGATGAACCCCTTGACGTGCCCGTCGGCTTCATCGCGGGCCCACACCAGGGCGAAGTCCGCGATGGTACCGGCTCCGATCCAGCGCTTGGCGCCGCTGATGACCCATTCGCCGCCGTCGCGCCGCGCCGTCGTCGAGAGCCCTCCGGCGATGTCCGAGCCGTGGTCCGGCTCCGTGAGCGCGAAGGCGCCCAGTTGTGTGAAGGACTCGAGCCCCGGCAGCCACCGCTGTTTCTGCTCGGGGGACCCTAACTCGTGGATCATTCCGACGATGAGCTCGTTGTGGATGCCCACCAACGCGGAGAGCGATACGTCCGCTCTGGCAACCTCGGTGTACATGAGCCCTTTGAAGAGCTTCGATGAGCCATCCGTTTGCAGCCTCCCGAGCCCAAACTTGGCCATGTCGGCCAGCAAGCCAAAGGGGAACTCTTCCCGGTTCCAGTAGTCGATGCTGGCGGCCCGCACCTGTCCCTGAAGGAACTCGCGCACCTCGGCGTAGCGGGCGCGTTCCCCGTCGGGGAGCAGGTCCACCACGTACATCAGGTCCGCCTCCGGATAAGGAGGGAGAACATTTTCCTTGGCCGCACCGCTTGTGGCCGTGCCGGCTTTTTCGTCGAGCATGTGACCCCTTCGTCATGTCCCGCGCAGGCTCTTCCAAACCCTTGGATGTCCTAGTATATTGCAAGGTGATGTGGATCACTAGGCCGGCTCAGCGGCCCACGAACGCCAGGTCCGGCGTCGATGCCCCAGCGAAAGGCGGACTATGACAGTCACCGACGACTTCCGTGCGGCCCGCGACCGCCTGCTTGAGCTTCGCGAGAATTACGGGCAGGCCCACAGCGAGTTCCAGTGGCCCCGTTTCGAGCATTTCAACTTCGGCTTGGATTGGTTCGACCAGATCGCCGCAACCCCGGAACGGCAAAACCAAGCAGCACTCGTGATCGTCGAGCAGGACGGCAGTTCCACCCGGCGCACGTTCAAGGAGTTGTCGGAGAGGTCTTCCCAAGTGGCCAACTGGCTGCGGGGCCAAGGCGTGAAACGCGGCGAGCACATGATCGTGATGCTGGGCAACCAGGTGGAACTGTGGGAGCTCATGCTGGCGGGCATCAAGCTCGGCATCGTCCTGATCCCCACCACCACGCTCATGGGCGCCCGCGACCTGCAGGACCGGGTGGAGCGCGGCGGGGCGGCATGGGTTGCTGTCGGCAGCGGAAACATCGGCAAGTTCGCCGAGGTCACTGGAAACTACACGCTTATCGAGGTGGGCGGGCAACGTACCAACGCTGACGCGAAACAGTACGAAGACTCCCACGACGCCGGCACGGACTTCACTCCCGATGCCCCCACACATGCGGACGAGACGCTGCTGCTTTACTTCACCTCGGGCACCACATCGCGGGCCAAGCTGGTGGAGCACACCCACACCTCCTACCCGGTGGGCCACCTGTCCACCATGTACTGGATCGGTGTGGAACCCGGCGACATCCACCTCAATGTCGCTTCTCCCGGCTGGGCCAAGCACGCGTGGTCCAACGTTTTCACCCCGTGGATCGCCGAGGCCTCCGTTTTCATCTACAACTACGATCGCTTCAGTGCCACAGCCCTCATGGAACAGATGGACCGCGAGGGTGTCACAAGTTTCTGCGCCCCGCCCACGGTGTGGCGGATGCTCATCCAGGCGGACCTCACGCAACTGAAGAACCCGCCGCACAAGGTTGTCTCCGCAGGCGAACCCCTCAACGCGGAGGTGATCGGCCAGGTGGAGGAAGCCTGGGGCGTGACCATCCGGGACGGCTTCGGTCAGACCGAGACCACCGTCCAGATCGCCAACACCCCTGCACAGCCGGTGAAGATCGGTTCCATGGGGCGGCCACTACCCGGGTACGACGTCGTCCTGGTGGACCCGGTCACCGGAGAGGAAGCCGACGACGGCGAGCTCTGCTTGCGCTTGGACCCGCGGCCCGTGGGACTCATGAAAAGCTACTTTGGCGACGAAGCGAAAACGGCGGAAGCCTTCCGTGACGGCTACTACCACACCGGCGATATGGCCAGCCGTGACGCTGACGGTGTGATCACCTACGTCGGCCGGGACGACGACGTCTTCAAGTCATCGGACTACCGCCTGTCGCCTTTCGAACTCGAAAGCGTCCTGATCGAACACCCCGCAGTGGCGGAGGCCGCCGTCGTACCATCGCCCGACGCGGTGAAGCTCTCGGTGCCCAAAGCGTTCGTGGTGCTCGCTTCCGGCTACGAACCCGGGCCCGCCGTCGCCGAGGACATCCTCCGTTACGCCCGGGAGCACCTTGCACCATTCAAGAGGATCCGCAGGCTGGAATTCGGCGAACTGCCGAAGACCATCTCAGGCAAGATCCGCCGGGTTGAGCTGCGCGGCACGGAGATCAAACGGCATGGAGACGGACCGCTGCCCTCAGGATTGGGCGTGGAATACACGGAAGAAGAGTTCCCGAATCTGAAAGACTAGTCCCCCACACCACCAAGGAGGCCCATGGGCAACCCGCTCCCCCGAGACCCCATTGCCGACGCCCAGCGGAACTGGGAACGGCATGGTTGGGGCGATGTCGCCGCGCCCATGGCTGCCATCACCGCGATCATGCGAACACAGCAGATCCTGTTGGCCCGCATCGAAACGGTCCTCAAACCGTTCGGCCTGACCTTCGCGCGCTACGAACTCCTGGCCCTGCTCAGCTTCGCCCGAAGCGGCGCCTTGCCCATGAACAAAGCCAGCGCCCTCCTGCAGGTGCATCCCACCTCGGTGACCAACGCCGTCGACCGTTTGGAACGAGCCGCCTTGGTGGCCCGTTCGCCGCACCCCACGGACGGCAGGACCACGCTGATCGAGCTCACCGCCGAGGGCCGCACCCTTGCGAAAAAAGCGACGGCGGCGCTCAACGCCGAGGTTTTCGGCAAGTCGGGCTTCCAGGACGACGACGTCGATCACCTCATCCGCGTCCTCGGCACCTTCCGCAGGGATGCCGGGGATTTCACCGACGATTAGCGCTCAGGTCAGCGCCGTCGCGTTGGCGGGCGACGGGATGCTTCCTGGCCTGACCTCTCAAGGCGCTGGGCTCCGACGGGGACGTGACGCTGACCGGCTCTCCGAACTCCTGCACGGCACGGTGTATAGCGCCATACTTCACGCCGCCGGGACGTTGCAGGCTACGGTTGGAAAGCCATTCAACCGAGCACCAGGAGCACGCACGCATGGGCTTTGCCGAAGAACTGAAGAACGCCTCCGCCGCCGACTGGGACGCGGCCATCAATCATCCCTTCGTTGACCGGTTGATCGATGGCAGCCTCGCAGACGAGGACCTCCGCCGGTACCTGGTGCAGGATTACCAGTTCTGCGATGCCTTCACCGCACTCCTGGGCCAGGCAGTTGCCTCAGCCCCGTCACTCCCGTCGCGGCTGGTGTTCGCCAAGGTCCTGGGCGCCTTCGCCTCGGATGAGAACACCTATTTCCAGGACAGCTTCGACCAACTTGGCGTCCCGGAGGAGGACAGGCTCGCACCGGAACTGGGAGCAGCAACCCGTTCCTTCGACGCGCTGATGCGCAGCGCGCTGGAAACCCGTTCCTATCCGGACGTCCTTGCAGTCCTGCTCGTCGCCGAATGGCTGTATGGTGACTGGGCCGCGCGGGCCGGAGAGGCCACCACCTGGCCTGCCGCACCGAAGCACGCTGATTGGATCCGCCTGCACAACAACCCCGGGTACAACGCGTGGGTGACGTGGCTGCGCGAGGAGTTTGACGCCGTCGAGCCTGCGTCTGCCGAGGTGCGCGGGCGCGTTGCTACGACGTTCCGCGAGGCGGTGCGCCTGGAACGTGAATTTTTCGACGCCGCACTGGAGTCGTCGCCGGTGGGCTGAGTCAGGGACTCTGCAGTTCCACCAGCGTGAGGTCGAGGATCTGCAGATCGGTGCTTTCCACCGGCATGATTCCTTGGATGAAGGCTTCGAACTCTTCTGCGCCTGCCATGCCGCCGCGGGCAAAGAACTCGATCCACAGGTCAGTCAGGGTCAGGTCACCTTCGGCGAGGACATCCGTCGCCTCCCGCCGGACACTCTCCTGATTCACCACGTCCCGAACCTTCCGCTCCGTCATTACTGACACCCCCCGGCAAGCCAGCCCTTGTACGTCTTCTTCTGTCTCGGCACACCTATATTATCAGCATACTTAGCAATGGACCATGGGGGTTCGCCTCTTCGCTGTGGTCCACCACCGCAGACACTGTTCAAGGACCCCGGCAAGGTCGGTCCAGTGCCAGCTGTCCGGACAGCGGTGGTTGTCGCAGAATTGCCACGTCATGGTGATCCCCGTTCACGGTCGATGGGGCCCGCCCTCATGCCGGCCCGCCCCCGATTAGTGACGGAATGGGCTGTTAGTGACGCAGAAACGCCAGTGAGCTGCGCCCTACCGGGTGAACGTGTAGATGAGCGCGGAGACCAGGGACAGGGCCGCGATTCCGTAGCCGACAACCAAGGCCGAGATGGCGAAGGGACGTCCGCGCTCTCCGCGCTGTTCAATCTGCTTTAACGCAACGTGACCGGCGCCCACCACGAAAACGGCGATGATGGCCATGCCGGCGAGGAACAACCCCACTACCGCCAGTGCCGCCATGGCCGCCGAGACGATGGCGAGGTTGTTGACCGGCTGGCTCTCCCCTGCGGGCTCCGCTCCGGTTTCCGACGATTCGGCGCGAACACTCTCCATTGACATGTTTCTCTCCCCATTTGGTCCGTGCCAAGGAGTCTAACCGGGGCACTCGCCGTTTCCGCGTTGCAAGGCCTGTTGTGCGCGCGCCAATCCAAAAATGACGCGCACAATGGGCCACTCAACGGTGTTTGAACTCCGGTTGCCGCTTCTCGGCAAACGCGGCCATGCCTTCCTTCTGGTCCTCAGTGGCGAACAGTGAGTGGAACACCCGGCGCTCAAAGACCACGCCTTGCGCGAGCCCCATCTCAAAGGCCGCATTGACGGCCTCCTTGGCCACCATCGCGGCCGGCTTGGACTTCGAAGCGACGACCTCCGCCGCCTTCAACGCTTCATCCACCACCTCGGCGGCGGGCACCACGCGCGAGACCAGTCCGGAACGCTCGGCTTCGTCGGCATCCATGAAGCGCCCCGTGAGGACCATGTCCATGGCTTTGGCCTTGCCCACGGCCCGGGTAAGTCGTTGGGAGCCACCCATCCCCGGGATCACTCCCAGGTTGATCTCCGGTTGGCCGAACTTTGCGTTGTCCCCGGCGATGATGAAATCGGCCATCATGGCCAGTTCACAGCCTCCACCCAAGGCAAACCCGGACACCGCGGCGATCACCGGGATCCGCAAACGCGTGAGATCCTCCCAGTGCCGGAACCAGTCGGCGGCGTACATCTCCATGTAGCTGTTGGAGGACATTTCCTTGATGTCGGCACCGGCAGCGAAGGCCTTGGCGGATCCCGTGACCACCACGGCGCCCACGCCCGGATCCCCGTCCATGTCCGTCACCGCCGCAACGAGTTCATTCATGAGCGCAGTGTTCAACGCATTCAACGCCGACGGCCGGTTCAGTGTCACCAGGCCAACCCGGCCCCGGCGCTCCACCAGAATGTTCTCGAACGTCATACTCTCCCTCTCCGCAGCAATGGTCACCAACAATCCTCACTCAGACTTTTCACGGATATCGGTGATGATGCCGGAGAAATCCCGGGCAGCACCCTCCCCAGCAGCAAAAGCATCGTAAATCCGTGAGGCCAAGGGACCCATTTCGGCCGCCACGCCCGTGCTCTCCAGGGCATTCACCGCCAGGCGCAGGTCCTTGGCCATCAGGGCACCCGCGAACCCGGGCTGGTAATCGCGGTTGGCAGGACTTGTGGGCACGGGACCGGGAACTGGACAGTTGGTGGTCAGCGCCCAGCACTGCCCCGAGGCGTTGGACGCGACGTCGAACAAGGCCTGATGCGTGAGGCCCAGTTTTTCGCCGAGCACGAAAGCCTCGGACACGGCGATCATGGACACGCCCAGGATCATGTTGTTGCACACCTTCGCGGCCTGCCCCGCCCCGTGGTCGCCACAGTGGACAATCTGCTTGCCCATGAGTTCAAGGATCGGCTTCACGGTCTCGAAGTCCTCCGGCAAGGCGCCCACCATGAATGTCAGAGTCCCGGCCTCAGCGCCCACCACCCCACCGGACACGGGAGCATCTACGGAACGGTGCCCGGCATCCACCGCCAGCGATGCAGCTTCCCGGGCCTCGTCAACGTTGATGGTGGAACAATCCAGGAACAGCGTGTCCGGCCCGGCCACTGAGAGCAGTCCTGGCCCGCCCACTCCGCGGTAGGCGTCCAATACGTGCTTGCCGCTGGGGAGCATCGTCAACACCACGGCGGCGTCCCGGACTGCGTCGGCTGCCGAGTCCGCCATGGGCACTCCGTGCGCTTTCGCCGCTTCCACGGCTGCCGGGACGGGATCGTAACCGACCACTTCGTGCCCGGCCTTGATCAGGTTGGCCGCCATAGGACCACCCATATGGCCGAGGCCGAGGAAAGCGATGAGTCCCGTTGCTGATGCTGCGTTCTCTGTCATTTCGTCTCCTCAACTGGATTGGACTGGCTCAATTCGATGGGATTGGCTCAACTGCTTTGGACCTGCCCACTGCCAGCCCCAACTCCCGTTCGCCGAGCGGCGCGAAGTAGCCCTCGACGTCGGACCTGTGGACTTCCGCGAGCGACGCCGGCTTCCACTGCGGGTTGCGGTCCTTGTCCACCACCTGCGCGCGGATGCCTTCCCGGAAATCCGGACCGGACAGGCAACGAAGTCCCACGCGGTACTCCTGGTCGAGCGCCTCTTCGAGCGTCATGCCCTGATCAACCGAAAGCCCCCGCACGCGCCGCAGCGACTCCAACGTGACCTTGACCGACGTCGGCGACTTGCCCTCGATGGTGTCCGCGGCAGCAGCGGCCTCGCCGCCGGTCCCACGCAGACGCCGCACGATCTCCTCGGCGTCATCGCCCGCGTAGCAGGAATCGATCCACTCCTGCTGGGCCGCCAGAGGCGAATACGGTGCGGCTTGGGCAAAACGCGCGACGGCGTCTGCCGCTGTCGAGCTTTCCAGCGCTTCGGCAAGTGCCGGGAGGCTTTCGGACGGAACGAAAGAGTCCGCGAGCCCGAGGAAAAGCGCGTCCGCACCCGTCAGGTGCGCCCCCGTCAGCGCAGCGTGGGTTCCCGCCTCCCCGGGCGCGCGGGACAGCAAGAGGGTGCCGCCGACGTCGGGCACGAACCCGATGGTGGTTTCCGGCATGCCGGTTCGCGTCCGTTCGGTGACCACCCGGAGCGAGCCGTGGGCTGACACGCCGACGCCGCCACCGAGGACCAGGCCGTCCATGAACGCGACGTACGGTTTGGGGTAGTTGGCGATCATGGCGTTGAGCCGGTACTCGTCGGCCCAGAATTCGGCCGTTTCCGTGCCGCCGTGCAGCATGTCCTTGTAGATGGCCACGATGTCGCCGCCGGCACAGAGACCGCGGTCACCGGCGCCCCGCACCAGGACTGTCCGGACGGAATCGTCATCAGCCCAGGCAGCCAACTGCTGCAGCATGGCTTTCACCATGCCCGCATTGAGGGCGTTGACTGCCCGGGGCCGGTTGAGCGTCACGATCCCCAAATGGCCGCGTCGCTCGAAAAGGACTTCTTCCTCCTGCTGCCGTGTTTCCTTGCCCGCCTCTCCCATCAGCTGCCCGCCGGCATCACGAAGCTGGCGCCCTGGCGGATGCCGGAGGGCCACCGCGAGGTGACGGTCTTGGTCTTGGTGTAGAAACGGAACGCATCGGCGCCGTGTTGGTTGAGGTCGCCGAATCCGGAGGCCTTCCAGCCGCCGAACGTGTAATAGGCGATCGGCACCGGGATCGGAACGTTGATGCCCACCATGCCCACTTCGACGCGGCTGGCGAAGTCGCGCGCCGCGTCGCCGTCGCGGGTGAAGATCGCGACGCCGTTGCCGAACTCGTGCTCGCTGCAGAGCCGTAGCGCTTCGTCATAGTCGGCCGCGCGCAGCACACTGAGGACGGGGCCGAAGATCTCTTCCTTGTAGATCTTCATGTCCTTGGTGACGTTGTCGAACAAGGTGGGGCCTACCCAGAAGCCGCCGTCGTACCCGTCCACCGTGAGGCCACGGCCATCGGCCACCAGTGTTGCACCCTCGTCCACGCCGGACTGGATGTAGCCCTCGATCCGTTCCTTTGCCGAGGCCGCCACCACCGGGCCGAAGTCCACGTCCTTGTCCATGCTGTGCCCCACGCGGAGGTCCTTGACCCGCTCGGTGAGCTTGGCCACCAGGGCGTCCGCGGTTTCCTGCCCCACCGGAACCGCCACGGAGATGGCCATGCAGCGTTCGCCCGCGGAACCGTACCCGGCACCAATCAGGGCGTCGGCAGCCATGTCCAGGTCGGCGTCGGGCATGACCACCATGTGGTTCTTCGCGCCGCCGAAGCATTGCGCGCGCTTCCCGTGCGCCGCCGCCGTCGCGTAGATGTACTGGGCGATCGGCGTGGAACCCACAAAGCCGATGGCCTTGACCCTGGGATCCTCGAGCAGCGCGTCCACGGCTTCCTTGTCCCCGTTGATGACGTTAAAGACGCCGTTGGGAACCCCGGCCTCGCTGTACAGCTCGGCCAGCCGGAGGGGAACGGAGGGATCGCGTTCGGACGGCTTCAGGATGAACGCGTTTCCGGCAGCGAGCGCAGGACCGGACTTCCAGAGAGGAATCATGGCCGGGAAGTTGAATGGCGTGATCCCGGCAACCACACCCAGCGGCTGGCGCAGCGAGTGGACGTCGATCCCCTGCCCAGCGCTGTCCGAAAATTCACCCTTGAGCAGGTGCGGCGCTCCCGCGGAGAACTCCACCACTTCGATGCCGCGCTGGATGTCGCCCTTGGCGTCGGCGAAGGTCTTCCCATGTTCGGAGGAGAGGAGCGTGGCGAGCTCGTCCATGTTCTCGTTGACCAAGTCCACGAACTTCAGCAGGATCCGGCCGCGCCGCTGCGGGTTCATGGCCGCCCATTCGAGCTGGCCCTTCTCCGCGTTGGCTATGGCGTTGCGGACCTCCTCGGCGCCGGCCAACGGGAGCCTGGCCTGGACCTCGCCCGTGCAGGGATCGTAGACATCGCTGAAACGGCCGGATGTGCCGTCGATCCGTTGCCCGTCTACGTAGTGTGAAAGCTCGCGCACCATGGTGGAAATGCTCCTTTGCATTCGTGAATGATCGCCGTGCCGATCGGCTGTGGCGCCTGGCTGGAGCACAGTGGCAGACATCGCCAACTGTGATCCAGATCATCTCTGAACCCGAATATACTCGGACTTCCTACTAATTTCCAGAGGGCCCCGCGCGTGCAGCCGCGCGGGTGTCAGTGCACCTCCTTCAGCTCCTTGTACGCTTCCAGGGCCTCTTGCCGGGTGGTCTTCAGATCAACGATTTCCTCCGGATAATCCGGCGTTCCGAACTCCGGAATCCAGTGGGCGATGTACTTACCCTGCGGATCGAACCTGGTCCTTTGGGCCTCCGGGTTGAAGATCCTGAAGAACGGAGAGGCATCCGCTCCCGAGCCGGCAACCCACTGCCAGTTGGCCGGATTCGAGGCCGGATCGGCATCCACCAGCGTGTCCCAGAACCACTGCTCGCCTACTTGCCAATGGATACCGAGGTTCTTGACCAGGAAGCTCGCAGCCACCATGCGCACCCGGTTGTGCATCCACCCGATATGCCACAACTGGCGCTGCCCGGCATCAACCATGGGAAAGCCGGTCTCCCCCTTCTGCCAGGCCCGGAATTCCGCCGCGGCCGACTCATGGCCGGGGTGCTTGCCGTCCTCCGCGCTGCCCGACGCGCCCGGCCAGGCCCAGGGAAACCGGTCGAATTCGGTGCGCAGGTTGGCGGTGGCCAGGGTGGGGTTGTGGAAATACTGGTGCCAGCAGAACTCCCGCCAGCCGAGTTCTGAGGCATAAATCGCCGCGCTTTCAGAGCGTCTGGCCCCCAACGCATGCCACACCTCGAACGGGCTGAGCTCACCCCAGCGCAGGTACGGCGAAAGGCAACTGCTGCCGTCCTCATCCGGGCGGTTACGGCCGTCCTTGTACCCGTCCAGCCCCCGGTCCACAAACGCCTTCAATCGTTGGTGTCCCGCGTCCGACCCCGGGGTCCAGCGCTCCCGCAGGCCACCCGCCCAGTCCGGCCTGGTAGGCAGGAGGTGCCACGATTCCAGGTCCTCGTAGGCCGGAAGGTCGCCAGTGAAGCCGTGCCCCTTGGCCGGGATGGCCAGCGGCTTGCGGAAGTCCAGGGCGGAGACGGCCTTCCAGAAGGGCGTGAAAACCTTGTACTGGCCGCCGGTCTTGGTGGAAACCTTCCACGGTTCGTGCAGGAGGGATGCCTGGAAGCTCTCCACGTGGAGCCCCTCATCCCCGGCCCACGACTTGATGTCGGCGTCGATGGTCCGCTCCACTTCGCCGTACCGCCGGTTCCAGTACAGCGCGCCGGCACCTGCCGCCGTCGTGGTCTTCCGGACGACCTCCGCAGCGGGCCCGCGGCGCAGCAGCAGCGGGATGCCCAGCGCATCGAGGTCCTCGCGCAGGGCCGTCAACGAGTGGTGCAGCCACCACCGCGCTGCGCCTCCGTGCGGGCGGATTCCCGGCGATTCTTCATCGAGGACGAAGAGGGCCACGGCCGCTCCATCGTCGACGGCGGCACGCAGGGCGGGATTGTCCCGGACCCTGAGATCGTCACGGAACCAGACGATGGATGGCTTCACTTGAGTCCCACTTCCGGGTCTAGAAACGGCAAATGCCCCTAAGAAGGCATCTTAGGGGCACCTGCTGTGCGAGTTCTCAGACGGCGGCCGGGAGGACCCCGTCTTCGTCGGACAACGGCACCGGCGGCACGCTGACCTCGTAGGCGGCGGGCACGCTGTTCAGGACGTAGTCGCGGGCGGCGGCACCCACCATCCGCAAGCCCGGGTAGTAACGGTTGCCGTCGCGCTTGTGGTGCTTCACGCCGTTGAGGCGGACGGAAGTGCGGAAGGCGCTGTCAGGTACGGGAATCTTGTTCCCCAGGACGCACCAGCTGATGTAAAGGCCGTACAGGGCATCGAGGTCCAGGCCCTCTTCGCTGTCTTCTTCGTACACAACGCATTCCCGCAGGAATGCGCCAATTTGGGTATCGGTCATTGGATAGGCCTCCGGCCATAAAAGGGCCGCCGGTCTGCATCAGCGAGTACTGTAAGTCTCACTATAGACGCTATTTCCCGCGTACACGCCGTGGTGAAGGTTAACTCCCGGTTGCGACTTTCGGCGCGCGATTCCGCGGCTTCCGGGCCTGCCGGGTATGGCTTCCGCGGGCCCTCCGGCGTAGCGTCGAGTACGTCCCTGCCGACGCTTAATAAGGAGCTTCACGTGGCTGGATGGAATGCTGACACGGCCGCCGGTCCCTTGGGTTCCGGAACCGTCACGCTGGTTGAGGGCTCGTCCTTTTGCATCTCCGCCTCCAACGGGGACATCCGGCCGGAGCTTCCGCACGGCGTGTTCCATCTTGATACCCGGATCCTGTCCCGTTGGGAACTGACCATCAACGATCAACCCCTGGAATCCCTGGCAGCGGAGACCAAGGAACCCTACCGAGCACTCTTCGCCTGCCGTGTTCCACGCGCCGACGGGTACGCGGACAGCCCGCTGCTGGTGGAACGCCTGCGGGAGGTGGGCGCCGGGATCCTCGAGGAAATCACGGTGCGCAACTACTCCAGGCAGCCCGCGGAATGCCGCATCACCCTGGTGGTCGAGGCCGATTTCGCGGACCTGTTCGAGGTCAAGGAAGCCCGCATCACCCGCGACTGGCACGAGACCCGGCGCATCGAGAACGACTCGCTGGAAATCCGGGGCGTCTGGGAGGGCATCAGGAAGTCGGTGGTGATCCGGGCCGAAGGCGCAGGCGTTGGGGCCAAGGCCTTGGGCTTCCGGGTGACGGTTCCGCCGTTCGGTAAATGGAGCACCCACGTGAGCGTCGCCCCCACCTTGGATGGGAGTTCGGTCCCGTTCACCCATCCGGCCGGCGGGGAGATGTCACCGAGCGACCGGCGCCGGCAGGAATGGGTTGCCAAGATCCCGGCCCTGCAGATCGGCAACCGGTCCATCGAGCGCACGCTGCGCCGCAGTTACGAGGACCTGGGAGCCCTGCGTATCCAGGATCCGGACCATCCGGACAGGGTGGTGGTGGCTGCCGGCGCCCCTTGGTTCATGACCCTGTTCGGCCGCGACTCGCTGTGGGCCTCGGAGATGGCCCTGCCAGTTGACCCGTCCTTGGCATTGGGCACGCTGCGGACGCTCGCCGACCGGCAAGGCACGGAGGTCAACCCGGACACCGAGGAAGAGCCGGGCAAGATCCTGCACGAGGTCCGCCTGGATGTCAGCACGGGGCAGGCCTTGCGAGGGAACTCTGCCTATTACGGCAGCGTGGATGCCACTCCCCTGTTCGTGGTGGTGCTCGGTTCGGTGAGCCGTTGGGGATTCGCCAAGGACACCATCACCGCCCTCCTGCCCAACGCCGACCGCGCCCTCGATTGGATCCGGAACTATGGCGACCGGGACGGCGACGGCTTCGTGGAGTATGGCCGGCCCAACGAGCACGGCCTCATCAACCAGGGCTGGAAGGACTCCTGGGACGGCATCAACTTCGCAGACGGCACCCTGGCGCAGGCGCCCATCGCCCTCGCCGAAGTCCAGGCGTACGTGCACGGCGCCTACGTGGCGCGCGCCTGGATGGCGTACGACGACGGCGACCTCGCGTTGGCGAATGAGCTGCGGGAACGCGCGGATCGCCTCAAGCAAAGATTCAACGAGGAGTTTTGGCTGCCGGACAAGGGCTATTACGCCGTGGCCCTGGACCGGGACAAACGGCCCGTGGATGCCTGCGCTTCCAACATGGGCCACTGTCTCTGGTTCGGGTTGATGGACGAGGACAAGGTCCCGTCCGTGGTGGAGCACTTGATGTCGCCCAGGATGTTCAGCGGCTGGGGTGTCCGGACCCTCGCCACGGACATGGCCGCCTACAACCCGGCCAGTTACCACAACGGCTCGGTTTGGCCGCACGACAATGCCCTGATCATGTCCGGGCTCCTGCGGTACGGGTACGTCGAGGAGGCACAGCGGATCGGCACTGCGCTCCTGGAAGCTGCCGAGTACTCCGGCGGACGGTTACCCGAGCTCTTCTGCGGTTTCGACCGGGGGCAGTTCACGGAACCCGTTCCCTACCCCACGGCCTGTTCACCGCAAGCGTGGGCGGCCACCACTCCCATCCACGTGGTTACGTCGCTCATGCGCTATGACACGCACATTTCCCTGGGCGGCATCTGGCTGGATCCCGTTCTTCCACGCGAGTTCGGGGATCTCCACATCAGCAACGCTCCCATGGGAGATGCCCGGATCACGATCGATGCTTCAGGGAACCGAGCCACGGTCCACGGCATCCCCGATGGCCTCACGGTCCACCACGGACAACGGCCGTGGATGTCCGAGCTGGTGGAGTGGGCGCATCAGGGAAAGCCCCAGGACTAGGGCGTGTCTCCTAAAACCCGGGCTCTTTAGCGGGGATGCTTGATGTGTGTCTCGTACTTCTGTTTTGACTGATGGGCAGTGGGCCCGCATT
>NZ_JBIRZS010000039.1:0-16195 GCF_044391085.1 Paenarthrobacter sp. NPDC018779
GACACCCTCTACGCCATGCTCCGCGACGGCACCCTCTACCAAGCCCAAACACCCAAAACCGCTTGACGAAAAACATAGGGACACTCTCACCAAACCGCCCCTCCCGGCGACGCTCTCTCACCAAACCGCCCCTCCCCGCGGACGCTCTCTCACCAAACCACCCCTTCCCGCCGACGCTCTATCACCAAAGCGCCCCTTCTCGCGGACGCTCTCTCACCGCGACGCTCGGCGCACAATGGTGTCTATCACCTCGGCGGTCGTGAGACCCGTCAGCACCGGCGTCGCCTCAGCATGCGGCCAGGCCCTGCCGCGTGAAACCCAGCCAGTCGACAAGCCTGCCTTCCTGCCACCCTCGATGTCCGCTATGGGATGGTCCCCGACCATCCAGCCATTTCCGGGTTCACCATGCAGGCGATGGGCAGCTATCTCGAATATCTCCCGTTCCGGTTTGCTGACGCCAGCTTCCTCGGAAATGACGATCGCATCGGTGTAGTTGTTCAGTCCCAGCCGGTCGATTTTTCGGGTTTGCTGCGCAGTCGTTCCGTTGGTGGCAATGCCAATCAGCCAGCCGGCCTCCCGCGCCTCTTTCAGCGCTCGTAGATTTTGGGCGTCCATGGTCATGAGGTCCACGTGCTCAAAAAGCAGAATCTGCACGAGAGCCTCAATGTCATGGTTGAGGCCAAACTTGATCTTCATTTGCCCCGCGAGGGAAAGCCTCGACTCGTATCCATCCCGGTCTGCGCCAATGAGCCAATCCGCGTCACCGGGTGCACGTCCGAGTCGCCGGACGAACTCTTTGGCCCACTGATCGAACGCCGAAGCCCTGTCCACCAAGGTGTTGTCCAGATCTACGAGAAGCAGCATTCGACCAGCCTAGGGCCGACATCGTGAGAGAGCGTCCGCCGGAAAGGGCGAATCGGTGAGAGAGCGTCCGCCAGGAAGGGAGGTTTAGTGAGAGAGGGTGCGTATTAGGCTTGGGGCGTGACCCGATTGATCCTCGCTTCCCAGTCCCCTGCCCGCACCAAGCTCCTCACGGAGGCGGGCATCCGGCACGACGTCCTGGTATCCGACGTCGACGAGGACGCCGTCCAGGCCCGTTACGGAGTGACGGATGCGCACGACACCGCATTGCTCCTGGCCCGCGCCAAGGCCGAGGCCGTCGCGTCGCTGCCCAAGTCCGAGGGCGCGTTGGTGATCGGCTGCGATTCGGTGTTCGAGTTCGACGGCGAATCGCACGGCAAGCCGTACACGGCCGAGGTCGCGAAGGAACGCATGCTCCGCATGAGCGGTTCCAAGGGCGTCCTGCACACGGGCCACTGGTTGGTGGACTGCCGCGAGACGCAGGCCGATATCGACGACGACGAGACCGCCGAAGGCACAGGCGCCACCTTGGGTGCCGTCTCCAGTGCGGAAGTGCACTTCGCGGAGATGTCCGAAAACGACATCGACGCGTACGTTGCCACCGGAGAACCGCTCCACTGCGCGGGGTCTTTCACTATCGACGGCCTGGGCGGTGCGTTCATCCGGAAGGTGGACGGTGACCCGCACGCCGTCGTCGGTCTTTCCATCTCAACCCTGCGCGATCTGCTGGTCCACGCGAACGTTGGCATCACCGAACTGTGGGCACCGCAGGCGCAACAGACCAGTTTGTAGCAACCCTACAAAGGAACAGCGCTTCACACACGGAATCCCCCATCAATATGGGCGGAACCCTCACAATCGCGCTAGGCTCCCTGAAGGACAGAAGGAGTCAACAACTTGTCAGCTAACCCGGCGCAGCCCATTTCCAGCCCTCTTACCAAGGTCTTGATTGCCAACCGCGGCGAAATCGCGGTCCGCATCATCCGAGCCGCCCGGGACGAAGGCATTGCCTCCGTAGCCGTCTACGCAGACCCGGACCGTGACGCCCTGCACGTTCGCCTCGCCGACGAGGCCTACGCACTGGGTGGCAATACGGCCGCAGAGTCGTACCTGGTGATGGACAAGATCATCGACGTTGCCAAGCAGTCCGGCGCTGACGGCATCCACCCCGGCTACGGCTTCCTGGCAGAGAACGCCGAATTCGCCGCAAAGGTGATCGAGGCCGGCATCAACTGGATCGGCCCCTCCCCCGAGGCGATTTCCGCCCTTGGCGACAAGGTCCAGGCCCGCCACATCGCCGAGAAGGTTGGCGCCCCGCTGGTTCCCGGCACGGCCGACCCCGTCCAGGACGCGGACGAGATCCTGAAGTTTGCCGAGGAATTCGGCCTGCCGGTTGCCATCAAGGCAGCCTTCGGCGGAGGTGGCCGTGGCATCAAGGTTGCCCGCACCATGGAAGAGATCCCCGAGCTCTACGAGTCCGCTGTCCGCGAGGCCGTCGCAGCCTTCGGACGTGGCGAGTGCTTCATCGAGCGCTTCCTGGACTCCCCGCGCCACGTGGAAACCCAGTGCCTCGCAGACGCCCACGGCAACGTGGTTGTAGTCTCCACCCGCGACTGCTCCCTGCAGCGCCGCAACCAGAAGCTCGTGGAAGAGGCCCCGGCACCCTACCTGAGCGAAGAGCAGATCAAGCGCCTGTACGAGTCCTCCAAGGCCATCCTCAAGGAGGCCAACTACCTGGGCGCCGGAACCTGCGAATTCCTGGTGGGCCAGGACGGAACCATTTCCTTCCTTGAGGTCAACACCCGCCTCCAGGTGGAGCACTGCGTGTCCGAGGAAGTCACCGGAATCGACCTTGTCCGCGAGCAGTTCCGTATTGCCCGCGGCGAGGCCCTCGGCTACGACGACCCCGAAGTCCGCGGCCACTCCTTCGAATTCCGCATCACCGGCGAGGACCCGGGCCGGAACTTCATGCCGGCTCCGGGCACCATCAGCACCTTGAAGAACCCCACGGGCCCCGGCATCCGGGTTGATTCCGGCGTTGAGCAGGGCGATGTCATCAGCGGCAACTTCGACTCGATGCTGTCCAAGCTCATCGTCACCGGTTCCAGCCGCGAGCAGGCCCTCCAGCGCTCCCGCCGGGCCCTCGAGGAAATGGTGGTGGAAGGCATTCCCACCGTCATCCCCTTCGACCTCGCAGTGGTCACCGACCCCGACTTCGCCCCGGCAGAGGGCCCGTTCAAGGTCCACACCCGCTGGATCGAGACCGAGTTCGTCAACAACATTCCCGCTTGGGCTCCCACGGGCGCCGGAGCAGACGCCTCCGACGCCGGTGAACGCCAACGCGTCGTCGTCGAGGTTGGCGGCAAGCGCCTCGAGGTGGTCCTCCCCTCCGGCCTGGGTGCCGGCGTGGCAGTTGCCTCCAGTGGCGCAGGCGCCAAGGCGGGCAAGTCGAAGAAGCGCTCCCGCTCGGCTGGCGCTACCGCAGCCGCTGCCGGTGGCAACGCACTGACCTCGCCGATGCAGGGCACGATCGTCAAAATCGCAGCAGCCGACGGCGACGTTGTTGCCGAAGGCGACCTGATCGTGGTGCTCGAAGCCATGAAGATGGAGCAACCGCTCACGGCCCACAAGTCCGGCACGGTTCGCGGCCTGACGGCCTCCGCAGGCGAGACCGTCGCCGCCGGCGCTGTCATCGCAACCATCGAGGACTAACAGCAAGTACCCCATAACGACGTCGGCCCCGCACCGTTTGGTGCGGGGCCGACGTCGTACTTCTTTAAGCGTCAGGCGACGTTGTTCTCGTAGTCTGTGTCCTTGGTTTCGCGTGTGAGCCACAGCGCGATGAAGGTGATCACGGCGGCGACCGCCATGTACACGCCCACCAGCCAAGTGCTTCCGTTGGCGGCGGACCACAGGGCGATGGCGACGAACGAGGCAGGGGCTGCACCGATCATGGACGACAGGTTATACGCGACGGCGGACCCCGTGTAGCGGACGTTTGCCGGGAACAGCTCAGGCAGGATGGCCGCCATGGGACCGAACGTGAGGCCCATGAGCGTGAAGCCAACGATCAAGCCGACCATCGCGGCGGCCTGGCCCGGCCCGAACATGGTGAACCAGAGTGCTCCGAAAACGAAGATGCCGGCCGTGACGCCCAGCAGGAACTTCCGGCGGCCCCACTTTTCGGCGAGCGGTCCGGAGACCACGGTGAAGATGCCGAAGAACACGACGCCGATGATCAGCATCCACAGGAAGTCCGAACGGGAGATACCGAGGCCCGGTACGAAGGCTGCGATCTGATCGGCGGTCATGGGCTTACCGGCCTTCTCCGCAGCCGCCTGGGCGCCGGCCAGCGTGGGCTTGGTGCCGTAGGACAGCGTGAAGGTGGTCATGATGTAGAACAGCACGTACGTTGCGAACATGATGAAGGTGCCGGCAACAACCGGACGCCAGTGGTTCCTGAAGGTGGCACCCAGGGGCAGCTTCTGGATCTTGTCCTGCTGGATCACCTTGGTGAAGGATGCGCTCTCGACGAGCTTGAGGCGGACGTAGAGGCCCACAATCACCAGGACGGCACTCAGGAGGAACGGCACGCGCCAGCCCCAGGCCAGGAACTGCTCCGGAGTCAGGGCAACGTTCATCCAGATGAAGATCACGTTGGCAATGATGAAGCCGATAGGGGCGCCCAACTGCGGGAAAGTGCCGTAGATGGCACGCTTGCCCTCCGGCGCGTTCTCGGTGGCCAGGAGGGCCGCGCCGCTCCATTCGCCGCCCAGAGCCAAGCCCTGGAAGAAGCGGAGAACCACCAGCAGGACCGGTGCCATGATGGCCCAGCCCGGCAGCGAGGCCTCGGGGAGCAGGCCGATGAGGAAGGTGGCGATACCCATGGTCAGCAGGGACGCTACGAGGGTTCCCTTGCGGCCGATCTTGTCACCGAAGTGGCCGAAGACGACGGCGCCGATGGGGCGGGCGAAGAAGGCTACACCGAAGATCGCAAAGGCACTGAGCAGCGCGTTGATGTCGGTGGCATCGGGGAAGAAGAGCTTCGGGAAGACGAGGACCGACGCCGTCGCGTAGGCGTAGAAGTCGTAGAACTCGATCGTGGTACCGATCAGGCTGGCGAAGATCACCCGGCCCCGTGAGTTCACTGGCTTGGTGGACTCACCTTCCCTGGAGGGTGCAGTGGAAGACATGTAGTTAGCAGCTTTCGTTTACGCCGCCTGATGCCACGAAAGCCCCGGCGGCGATGGATTATTCGAGAGTTCAATAATAGTTCCCGCAGTCCATTGACTGGACAACCAAGTCCATGATGTGGACGAACAGGAAAATCCCACATTGTGGTCTGCACCACAACCTCACCATCGTCTCACGCGTTCGTGATGCCGCAGATAGGGAAATGTCACAGCACGTTTACAAACCGCGACGGTCCGCGAAATGCACGAAACCTAATTTTGAAGGACAACGTCCCCCACCAAGGAGGCACTCCCGTGACTGTTGACCGCACCGCAGACGAACTGGTTCCCGCCCAGTCCGCTGCCACCGCCGCCCCCGCCCTTGAACACCGCCCCGGCCGCTGGATCGCCAACTGGGACGCCGAGAACAAGGGCCAGTGGGAAGCCGAAGGCCGGTCCATCGCCAAGCGCAACCTGTACTGGTCCATCTTCGCCGAGTTCCTCGGATTCGTCGTCTGGCAGCTGTGGTCGATCGTGGTCGTGCAGCTTCCGGCAGCAGGCTTCAAGTTCGACACCAACCAGATCTTCTGGCTCATCTCGATCCCCAGCCTTGTGGGCGCCACGCTCCGCATCCCCTACACGTTCATGGTTCCCAAGTTCGGCGGACGGAACTGGACCATCGTCTCGGCGCTGCTCCTGCTCATCCCCTCCTCCGGCCTGGCGATCTGCGTCTCCAACCCGGAAACTCCCTTCGGAGTGATGCTCCTTGTCGCAGCCCTGGCAGGCTTCGGTGGCGGCAACTTCGCCAGCTCCATGGCAAACATCACCTTCTTCTACCCCGCCCGCGAAAAGGGCTGGGCGCTGGGCCTGAACGCTGCCGGCGGAAACCTGGGTGCCGCCGTCGCGCAGTTGGTGGTTCCCATCGCCGTGACCCTGCTGGCTGCCGGAACCGTCAACCTGCCCATGGCCGGCCTCATCTGGATCCCGCTCATCCTGATCGCTGCCTTCGGCGCCTGGAAGTACATGAACAACCTCACCAGCGCCAAGGGTGACGTTGCCGGTTCGGTGGCGGCGCTGAAGGAACCGCACCTGTGGATCATGGCTTTCCTCTACATTGGTACGTTCGGCTCGTTCATCGGCTTCGCCGGCGTGTTCCCCAAGCTGATCAAGGACTACTTCCCCGAGTTCTCCTCCATCCACCTGGGAGCCGTTGCACTGTCCCTCGCGTTCCTGGGCCCGCTGGTCGGTTCCCTGGCCCGGCCGTACGGTGGCCGCATGGCTGACCGCATGGGCGGGGCACGAATGAGCATGACCGCATTCGCTTCCATGGCAGTGATCACCCTGACCATGATCTGTACCCTCCCGCTGAAGAACTTCTGGCTCTTCCTTGGACTGTTCCTGCTCCTCTTCATCGCCAGTGGGTTCGGCAACGGGGCAACGTACCGCATGATCCCCGTGATCTTCGCGACCTCCAGCCGCGCGGCCCGTGCAGGAGCCAGCAGCGCAGCAACCGCGCGGCTCGCAGCCTCATCCTTGGGCCTGATCTCGGCGATCGGCGCCTACGGCGGTTTCGTGATCCCCCAGGTGCTCAACGCCTCCAACACCACGGCAGGCTCCTACACACCGGCGTTCTACGGATTCGTCGGAGCCTATGTCCTGATGCTCACCGTCTGCTGGGCTTTCTACATCCGCCCGGCCCAGAAGCGCAACACGATCGGACACATCTAGATGCCCAACGGCGCCGATACCCACTGCCCCTACTGCGCGCTCCAGTGCGCCATGACGCTGACCCCGGCTGCCCCAGCGGCCGGGGCAGTGCCCGCACCGGTGGCTGCCCCGGCCGCGCCCCTTGAGGTTTCCGGGCGCGACTTCCCCACCAACCGGGGCGGGCTGTGCCGCAAAGGGTGGACATCGGCGTCGTTGTTGCGCCACAACGGACGCATCACCGAACCGTTGCTGAAAGGCTCCGACGGCGTTCACCAGCCGATCCCCTGGGACCAGGCCCTCATGCTCATCACAGCGGCGGTCAAGGACACCCAGCAGCAGTACGGGAACGACGCTGTCGGAGTCTTCGGCGGCGGCGGCCTCACCAATGAGAAGGCCTACATGCTGGGCAAGTTCGCCCGGCTGGCACTCCGCACGTCCCGCATCGACTACAACGGCCGGTTCTGCATGTCCTCCGCCGCTGCTGCCGGCAACCGGGCCTTCGGCGTTGACCGCGGGCTCCCGTTTCCCGTCACCGACCTCGACTCGGCGTCGGTCATCCTCATGCTCGGCTCCAACGTCGCCGAAACCATGCCCCCGTTCGTCCAGCACCTGCAGGGCGCCCGGGACTCTGGCGGGCTGATCGTGGTGGATCCCCGCCGCTCGGCTACTGCTGCCTTTACGTCCGACGGCGGCGGCCTCCACCTGCAGCCGACGCCCGGTACCGATTTGGCCCTGTTGTTGGGCATCAGCCATGTTGTGGTGCACGAAGGGCTGGTGGACACGGACTACGTCTCAGAGCGGACCTCCGGCTACGCGGCGCTGGTGCGCAGCCTGAATGCTTTCTGGCCGGAGCGGGTCCAGTCCATCACCGGTGTGCCCGCCACCCTCATCCGCGAAACCGCCCGCCGCCTGGCCCACGGTGCCCGCGACGGCGGCAGCTACATCCTCAGCGGCCGCGGCGTAGAGCAGCACGTTGACGGTACCGACACCGCCACGGCGGCCATCAACCTCAGCCTTCTGCTGGGTCTTCCCGGCTCGGCGCGCAGTGGCTACGGAACGCTGACCGGGCAGGGCAACGGGCAGGGCGGCCGCGAGCACGGACAAAAGGCCGACCAGCTCCCCGGCTACCGCAAGATCACCGATCCCGCCGCCCGCGCGCACATGGCCTCCGTTTGGGGCATCGATGAGTCCCTCATCCCCGGTCCCGGCCTGCCCGCCGTCGAACTTCTCAAGTCCCTTGGAAAGCCCGACGGCGTCCGTTGCCTCTTCGTGCACGGCGCCAATGTGGTGGTTTCGGCACCGGACACGAACGCTGTAACTGCCGGGCTGCGTGCCTTGGACTTCCTGGTGGTGTGCGACTTCTTCATGTCGGAGACTGCGTTGGAAGCGGACCTGGTGTTGCCTGTGACGCAGTGGGCCGAGGAAGAAGGCACGTTGACCAATCTGGAGGGCCGCGTCATCCGGCGCCGCCGCGCTCTGACCCCTCCCCCGGGCGTCCGCAACGAACTGTGGCTCATGGCCAGGCTCGCGGAGCTCCTGGAGGCACCTTCTACTTTTAGCGATGATCCTGAGACCGTTTTCGAGGAACTCCGGCTGGCATCCGCCGGCGGCTTGGCCGACTACTCCGGGATCGACTACGCAATGCTGGACCGCGGCGAGGCTGCTTACTGGCCGTATCCTGTGGGCAGCAATGGCACGCCCCGGCTGTTTTCCGAGGGTTTTGCCCACGCCGACGGCCGGGCCGTCATGGTCCCAGTGACTCCGTCCAAGCGGGCCGTTCGCTCGTTTGCGGACGACTCCCTGGCGTTGGCCACCGGCCGCCTGCTGGAGCATTACCAGTCGGGCGCCCAGACCCGGCGCGTTGCCGAGCTCCTGGCGGCCCAACCCCAGGTGCGGCTGTTGATCCACCCGGCAACCGCTGCTTCCCGCGGGATTACGGACGGCGACTACGCCACGGTGACCAACGAGCGCGGCGAGGTGCTGTGCCGTGCCGAGCTAAGCAACGCCGTCCGGCCGGATACCGTCTTCCTGCCCTTCCACTTCCCGGGCCAGGAAAACGCCAACCGGCTGACCGAAGCAGCTACCGACCCCATTTCCGGCATGCCTGAGTTCAAGACCAGCCGAGTGTGGGTCCGGCCGGCAGCATCCAGCATTGTTCCAGCTGCTGCCGGCACCGAATTGTCACTGCACTCCGAGGAGGCTTCATGAGCGAGCGCATTGTTGTTGTTGGATTCGGCCCCGTGGCCGCGCGTTTGGTGGATGAGCTCCTTCCTTCCGTCCGGTCCGGGCTGGTACAGCTCTTGGTTGTTGGTCAGGAAACTGAGGCAGCCTACAACCGCGTGATGGTGGCTGAGCTTGGGGTTGGCCGCACCACGACCGAGGCTTTAGCCATGGCTGATGCCGCTTCCTTGGAGGCCGACGGGGTGGATGTTCGGCTCGGAACCAAGGTGCGGCGGATCGACCGCGCCCGGCAGCATGTTGTCCTCTCCGACGGCTCAGCCGAGCACTATGATCGTTTGGTCTTCGCCACGGGTTCGCGGCCGGTCATCCCCAACCTGACTGGTTTGAACCCCGATCCGTCCGGTCCCGTGTTGCCCGCCGGGGTGATTACGCTCCGCGACCTGCGGGACGCGGAGGTGCTGCGCTCGGCTGTTTCCGAACACAAGCGCGTGGTTGTTCTTGGTGGTGGCGTCCTTGGCCTGGAGACTGCGCTTGCCGCCGCTGAGGAGGGCGCTTGTGCCACTGTGGTCCACAATGGACCCTTCCCGCTCGGCCGCAGCATCGACCGCGGCAGTGGATCGGTCCTTACGGCCAGCCTGCGGGCCGGTGGTGTCCGCATGGCCGGCAACGCACGGTCCACCGGCGTCGAGACGGCCGGACCGGGCGGTTCCTTCTCTGCGTTGCTCCTGGACGACGGTTCGGCGATCGACGGCGACCTGCTGGTCCTCTCCTGCGGTGTGCGTCCGCGAATCGAGCTGGCCGAGGGTTGCGGGCTTCCGGTGGGTGCCGGAATCCTCGTGGACCACCACCTCCGCACCTATCATGAGCCGCACATGTTCGCGATCGGTGACTGTGCCGAGGTCCGCTGCCCGGATGCTGCCTGCGCTGAGTGCCGGACGGCCGGTGGCCCCTCCGGTTTGGTTGGACCCGGCTGGAGGCAGGCCGAATGGTTGGCTGAGTACTTGGTTGTCCTGGCCCGCGACGGGCAGTCCGCAGCAGATTCGCTGGAGCCGCTGGCCGCAGAGAAGCCCGGAGTAGTGGTCCTGAAAGCCCGTGGCATCAACCTTGCGGTAGCTGGCGACAACCAGGCCGATCCCTGGGACGAGGAACTGCTGGAAGCCGGCGCCGTGGCCGGGCGTCCGCGACGGCAGATCTCCCAGTGGGCCGATCCCGAGCACGGGCGCTACGTCAAGATGACTACCCGCGGCGGAGTGCTGGAGGGCCTTGTCTCGGTTGGGATGCCCAGGACTGCTGCCGAGCTTGTTGTGCTGTTTGAGCGCTCCGCTGAGCTCCCGGCCGACCGGTCCTTGTTGTTGCGCCTGGATGGCCCGGACCAGCTGGATTCCGGCGGCGGCAACAGTTCCGATCCGGAGCGCACCGTCTGCCGCTGCGCGGGCGTGAGCGCGGCCAGCATTGAGGACTCCGTTTTGGAAGGATGCTCGTCGGTAGCCGAGGTTTCCAAGGCCACCCGTGCCGGAACGGGCTGTGGGGGCTGCCACGAGGACATCAAGGGACTCATCGAAAAACACTTCCAAGCGGCTGCCGCCTGAGACCGCGTAAGCTCACGATTCACCGCATGGCGCCCCGAGTTCGATGGAAGCGTGCCCGTTCGCTGGAAGTTTCCTTGCGAGGCCGCCGCTTTCCCGCGAACTCGAGACTGGGGCGTGCGCGTTTCCCGCGAACTCGTGACTGGGGCGCGCCCGTTTCCCCGCGAAGTACTGAGTTCGCTGGAAGCGTGCCCGTTCGCTGGAAGTTTCCTTGCGAGGCCACCGGTTTCCCGCGAACTCGTGACTGGGGCGTGCGCGTTTCCCGCGAACTCGAGGCTGGGGCGTGCGCGTTTCCCGCGAACTCGTGGCTTGGGCGTCGGTCTAGAATTCCGGAGTGAATATCTCTGAACCCGCACCCGGAATCCACTTCGTGGAGGGGCCGGCGTCCAACTGGATCATCGTGAGCGATCCGTCCGGATTCGTCATGATCGACGGCGGGTACCCGGCTGACCGGGATGCGGTGCTGGACTCGGTCCGGCAACTCGGCCTGGAGCCGGCCGACGCCAAGGCCATGCTCATCACCCACGGCCATGTGGATCACACGGGCTCAGCGGCGTACTTCTCCAGGGCGTTCGGCACGCCCATCCTCTGCTCCCCCGAAGAATTGGCGCACGTGCAGGGCAAGGAGAAGCACCAGGTCACCATGGGCCAGGTGCTGGCCCGCATCTGGCGTCCCAAGGTATTCCGCTGGATGCTGCACGTCATCAAGGCCAAAGCCCTCCAGGCCGAACCCGCAACGCTGGCCGAGGCTTGGACAAAGCAGAAACTGGCAAACCTGCCCGGACGTCCGCAGGCCATCTCGGTGCCCGGGCATACGCCAGGCAACGTGGCCCTCTTCCTCCCGGACGCCGGAGCGATAGCCGTCGGTGACACGTTCGTCAGCGGACATCCCCTCAGCAACAGGCTCGGCCCACAGATGCTGCAACGGATGTTCCACTCGGACCCGGAGGCTGCGCTGTCCTCTGCCCGGCAATTGGAGGGCCTGCAAGCAAACGTGATCCTCCCGGGGCACGGCCCTGCCCTGGACATGCCCCTCGCCGACGCCGTGGCTGCGCTGCACCGCTGACTGCCCAAGCCGCTGACTGCCCGCACACGCAAAGGGCCCGTTTCGATGGCTCGCTGCGCATCATGCCGTGCGAACGGCATGATGCGCAGCGACGCCCCGAAACGGGCCCGTGAAGAGAACTGGCTACATGTGCACGTGCAGACGCCGTGCAGCCTCCGAGATGGAGCCGGTCAGCGACGGGTACACCGTGAAGGCACTTGCGACGTCGTCCACGTGCAGCTTCTGCGTGACGGCCACGGAGATCGGGAAGATCAGCTCGGAGGCGTTCGGACCCACCACCACGCCACCAATCACGGTGCCGGAACCCTTGCGGGCGATGATCTTGACGAAGCCGTCCTTGGTGTTGCGCATCTTGGCACGGGCGTTGCTGAGCAAGGACAGCATCACCACATCGCCTTGATACTTACCGGAAGCCAGATCGGCCTCGGAAACACCTACGGAAGCGATCTCCGGGGACGTGAAGATGTTGGAGGCTACCTGGTTGAGCTTGAGGGGCTTCACGCCGTCGCCCATGAAGTGCGCGATGGCGATCCGGCCCTGCATCGCAGCCACGGACGCCAAGGCGAACACGCCCGTGCAGTCGCCTGCTGCGTAGATGTTGGGTGCCGTGGTGCGGGAGACACCGTCAACCTTGATGTGGCCGGACTCGGTCAGGGCAACGCCTGCTTCTTCCAACCCGATCCCCGCCGTGTTCGGGATGGACCCTACACACACCAGGCAGTGGGAACCTGTCACGACCGATCCGTCACCCAAGGTGACCTTTACGCCGTCGTCCGTTCGCTCAACTGCGTTGGCGCGCGAGCGGGACAGGACGCGCACGCCGCGGCGCTCGAACACGCCCTCCAGCAGCTTGGCGGCGTCCGTGTCCTCGCCCGGGAGGACCTGGTCGCGGCTGGAGATCAGCGTGACCTTGGAACCGAGGCCGTTGTAGGCGGAAGCGAACTCGGCGCCGGTGACACCGGACCCCACCACGATCAGTTCCTCGGGCAGCTCGTCCAGGTTGTAGATCTGCGCCCAGTTGAGGATGCGTTCGCCGTCGGGCTTGGCTGTGGGGAGCTCGCGGGGGTGGGCTCCGACGGCCAGGAGGATGGAATCGGCCTCGATAGTGCGGGTGCCCTCGAGCGTGAGGACCTCGATGGTGTTGCTGTCCAGCAGCTTGCCGGAACCGATGACGATTTCGACGCCGAGGCGCTCGAGTCCGTCGCGGATGTCCTTGGACTGGCCGCGCGCGAGGTTGAGGACGCGGTCGTTGATGTGCTTGAGGTCGGCGTGCGGCTTGGAGGCGGTGTCGTCGAACTTGACGCCGAGCTCGTCAGCTTCGCTGACGCGGGTCATGAGGTCGGCGGTGGCAATGAGGGTCTTGGAAGGCACGACGTCGGTCAGAACGGCCGAGCCGCCGAGGCCTGCCCGTTCGATGATGGTGACTTTGGCGCCGAGTGAGGCGGCCACCATGGCGGCTTCGTATCCTCCAGGACCACCTCCCAGGATCGCGATTCGTGGGGAACTGAAGTCAACTTGGGTGGTCACAATCCTCAATTCTCCCGCATCAGCGCTGCCGCTGCCAGTCAGCCAAGCCTCACCCGCAGGCGCGTCCCTACCGCGGAGCCGCGCGTGCACGGTAGCTTGTACCAGTGAGTAACTCAGAGCTGTTGAACACTGACCCCTTCGAAGCCGCCAAAGACGCCGCCGACTATATTGCTGCCGAGACCGGCGTCGAGTCCCACGACGTCGCCCTGGTACTGGGATCCGGCTGGGCAGAAGCCGCCGACCTGATCGGCGAAACCACCGCGACACTCAGTGCCTCGGAAGTTCCGGGCTTCCACAAACCGGCAGTCGTGGGCCACGTGGGCACCATCCGTTCGGTCCTCACCAAAGAAGGCAAGCGGGCCCTGGTCCTCGGCGCCCGCACTCACTATTACGAGGGCCGGGGCGTCCGCTCAGTGGTCCACGGCGTGCGCACTGCCGCTGCTGCCGGCTGCAAGACCCTGGTACTGACCAACGGCTGCGGGGGGCTCAACGAGGCCTGGGAACCCGGCACGCCGGTCCTGATCAGCGACCACATCAACCTCACGGCCACTTCCCCGCTGGAGGGCGCCACGTTCGTGGACCTCACCGACCTCTACTCCTCGCGCCTGCGGGCCGTTGCACGCGAAGTTGACCCTTCGCTTCAGGAAGGCGTCTACGCCCAGTTCACCGGCCCGCACTACGAGACACCCGCCGAGGTCCAGTACGCCAAGCGGATCGGCGCGGACCTTGTTGGCATGTCCACGGCGCTCGAAGCCATCGCTGGACGCCACGCAGGCATGGAAGTCTTCGGCATCTCCTTGGTGACGAACCTCGCCGCCGGCATCAGCCCGGTTCCGTTGAGCCACGCCGAAGTCCTTGAAGCGGGCGAGGCAGCAGGCAAGCGCATCTCTGCGTTGCTGGCGGGGATCATCGCGAAGCTGTAGAGCTATTTCACCGGACCTGGTGTGGGGACGGTTGGTCCAACACTGACCGTAACGGCTTTACTGGAGACACCCTCCGCGGTGGCTGTGACGGTTGCCTGCCCCTGCCCCGGGCCGGCGCGGACCAGCCCGTTTCCGTCAACCGTGGCAAAGATCGGCCGACTGGAAGCCCAGACCACTGTTGCGTTTCCTGGCAAACCGTCGCTGTAGGCCACGGTTGCGGTCAGTTGGACGGTCTGTCCGCTGTTAAGGGCAAAGGGCCCGGGAGGATTGACGACGACGGCAGTCACCGCGTGCGCCACCGTTACCTTGGACTGGGCTTGCCACTGCTTGCCCGCTCCATCGACATGGAGGGCGGTGATCGGCACCTGCCCGACGCTTTGCCCCGTGACGAGTCCTGCCGCGGAGACTGTGGCCACCTTTGGGTTGCCGGTGGACCAGCTGATTGCCGTCAACGTCTCCGTGGTTCCGTCGGAGTATTCACCCACCGCTGCGAATTGCCGCGACTGACCGTCCCTGAGGGTGGCCTCAGCGGGGTCAAGGCCGAACCCGCGGAGACAGCCGTGACCAGGCCATGGCCGTCCACTTGTGCCACGGCCGGACGGTCCGAAGCCCAAACAGCCGTGACGTTGAGCTTGCCGATCGAGCCGTCGCTGAAGCTCCCCACGGCGTCCAACTGGACGGTGCCACCAACCTGCGGGGACGCCGCCTCCGGGAAGATGCGCAGGCCCGTCAGCGGAGCCGACCCGGGCTTTGTGACGGTCAGCGCCAAACGTCCGGAGACGCCGTCGTACGTTGCTGTCATCCCGGCTTCGCCGGGGGCCAAAGCCGTCACCTCACCCGACCCTGCCACCTCGGCCACTGCGGGGTTTTCGGAGGCCCAGACAACGCCCTCCACCAGGGAGCGGCGCGAACCATCGCTGTACACACCGTTGGCAGAGAGCTGCACTGTGGCATCGGGGCGGAGGGCTGTGGCGGACGCGCTGACCTCGATGGACGCCAGTGCCACCGGTCCGCGGTCCAGGAACACCCGAACGGCCACCAAGCCAGCCGTCAACAGGATCGCGGCTGCCACGGCCACCACCCATGTCCTGATGGTTCTTCGGCGAAGGCGCTGCATGCCGCTTTCAAGGGCGAGCTCCATGTCCGCCGGGTGGGTGCGGATGTGGGAGGAGGCTTCGGCCAGGAGGCGCTCGCGCAAATCCGCTTTCATGGCCGGCCGTCTTCCAAAGCCGGTTGGTTGGTTTTGGCCGTGGCACCCGTCAACAGCTGACGCACGTCATCCACGGGCTGGTTGGTCAGGGCGGCGATCTCGTAGACCGTCAGGTTCGCAAACTCATGAAGGACCACGACGATCCGCTCGCCGGGCGACAACACGCCCAAGGGACCGGTATCCGCTTTCGGACGCGGCTGCCTTCCCTTTCTGGTCTGTTTCGGAGAGCTGGTCTGTTTCGGAGAGCTGGCCTGTTTCAGAGAGCCGCGCAGCCAGAGATCTTCCTTCCTCAGCTTCTCAACCAGCAGGCACAACGTATAAACGCGAAGCAGCGGACTGGCGGGGCCCTTCCACGCACTGGCCGCCTGCGACCACGAAGCTTCCAGCAACCTGCGCGCCGTTTCAGGATCGCCGCACAGGAGGTGCGCACAGTACTCGAGGTCGCCCTTTTGCTGCTCGAAGACGCTCCGCAGCTCGGCTTGGCGGTCCTTCAGCGCGGGTCCCAGCTTGACGCTCGGAGTGAGTCCAAGTTCCACTTCGCGCACCATGGGCATGAACACCGCGACGGCCAAGGCCAGGAATCCGCCGCCCATGAGCACGGCCGCCTGGATGACCACGGGGAAACCCCACGGAAAAGACGGAGCAAGCCAGCCGAAGACTATGGTTCCAAGCGCCAAGACACCGATAAGAAACCGCAGAGGAGTGATCGATGAGCGCCAACGCCGCTTTGGTAACTCACACATGGTGCACCAACTCACAACGCGCCAGGTTTGCCAGGTTCGGGCGACAACCGGGAACCGCAAGCACATTTTACGTCCAACGATTGGAATTAGGCAGATCCAACTGGGTCGCAGATCAGGTCGTTCCCAGCGGGCGGTTTCTAGCGGTTATCGCAACAGGAAGGTTCTGATCATCTCATTTGGGGTGCAGAAGTCGAATCGTTGGCGGGGTCTGTCGTTGAG
>NZ_JBIRZS010000040.1:0-16160 GCF_044391085.1 Paenarthrobacter sp. NPDC018779
CGGGACCGGCGGGTCTCGGCGGTGCCTTCACGGAAATCGAAGTGCTTCCACAAAATGGAGTCGTCTTCTTCGTGCATGCAGATCGCGTTCTCGATGGTCCACGGGTTGCCGTGGGAGTCCACGGAGTGCCCGTCGAAGTACTTGATCTCACCCAGGCAGTCACAGCCCAGGGTCAGGGAGTTGGCCATGTTGCCGATGTTGTACTCGCCCGAGTCGAACGCGTTCTTCTTCGCCTGCACCGGGGCCGTGTCACCGTAGGGGACGACCATTTCCGAGAGCGAGGCACGGTTGATCACCGGACGGTCCACGTCGTTGTCGCGGAACTTGAGCTGGTGCAGCACCAGGCCTTCACGCGGGGTGAACCCGACCCGGAAGGACCAATCAGCCCACCGCACATGATTACCCGTCACCGTGAAGGACGCACCCTCGGGTTGGGTGATGTTCAACGGCTTCAAATCCGTGCGGGGCTCCCCCACATACTTGGGCAGGTAATTACCGCGGGCTGAGGGGACCGGGATGGCCTGGTCATCCTCCAGGCGGACGACCTTCCCGGCGTTGAGGTCATAGAAAACAATGAAGTTCTCGATCGGGTGCGCGTACGGGGAATCATCAGCCTCATCACGGACGAACACCAACGCCCGCATCAGGCGCCGGCCCTCGTTATCCTCACCGAAATACCCCACCGACCACGGCTCGAAACACACCAAATCCAGGTCCGTCAGACCACGCTTCGCCAACGCCGCGATCACGTCCGGGTCCTTCCGGCACGCATCCTCACACTCAGCGAACTCATCCAACATGAACGGCGGCTGGACATTCTCCGCCAACTGCTTCCACGAATCCACCGTCCCGGCCTCAAGATCAACAACGGCCTCAAACGACCGCGCTACCGCACGATCCACCAGCACCGCATCAGCCTCACGCCGAACCGGAACACCAGCGCGCAAATCCTCCTTGGACGGCTCACGCAACTCCACACTAATAAACCGGAACGACTCAGCCGCAGCAGGCCCCTCCTTCAACACCGCCACCGCACGCGCGATCTCCACCCGCGACAACGGATCCAACGGATGCGAAACACCCACCAAAACCTCAGTATCAGCATTCAAAGTCACAACTAACTCCTTTGTTTTATGTTTTTGATGTGTAGATGGTTTGGACGTTCTTAGCCCGCGAGCAGCCATTCGGAGGCAGCGTTGCGGTACCGGGTGATGCCCTTGTACTCGGCCATGTCTTCCGGCAGTTCGGCGAGGATGTTGCCGAATTTCTCGCGCCAGGTGGGGACCTGGGCGATGTCCCGCAGCGGCAAGAGGTAGCTGCGGATCAGGAACAGCAGGGTTCCGGTGTGGGGGAGCCGGACCAGGTGCTGGACCTCGACGCGGAGGTGCAGTTTGTCCGGCATGTCCGGGTCGGTGGCGATGGTGCCGCGGTCCGGGCCCCATTCCTGGTAGGTCTCCGTGGAAGTGTCCAGGCGGCGGCCGATGGTCATGGTCCAGTTGGTCCGGCGGAACTGCTCACCGGGCTGGAGGCGCATGAGGAATTGCTCGGCGCGCTGGATGATGTTCTCTTCCTTGACCCTGGGCACGGGTCCGTGGATCTCCAGGAAGCTCATTCCGACGTCGAACCCGAAGGACCAGTCAGCGGCGAAGCTGACGACGCCGGCGTCCAGCCACATGGTGCCGTCGCGGATGTCCAGGAGGACGATGTCGTCCTGGATCTGTGTTCCGAGGAAGCGCAGTGGTCCACCGGGAACAGAATCGTCGTCGCCAATGGTGAATTCGATGTCCAGGTTCTGCAGGCCGTTGTGCCAGCGGCAGTGGTTTCCTTCACGCTCGAAGGACATGATCTCCGGGTTTTCCTCGGCCATGGCTGGCAGCAGGGTGGCCACGGTGTCCCAAGCGGCAGGCTTCATGTGGGGAAGGACCTGGGAGCGGGATGGATCGGCGGTCAGGATCCGCTCACGGTCGGCGAGTTCTTCGAGGTAGAACTCGTCGATGTCGATGAGTCCCTTGCCCCAGGAGCCTGCGTCCGTGTCGATGTTCTTGTTGGCCGGCTCCACGTTGGCGCTGTAGCGGTAGATCTCGTCCCGGAAAGGGAAGGGGAAGCGCCGGATGCGGTCCGGGAGGGAAGCGGTGTCAGTTGGTGTGTCGATCGTGATGCTCAAAGGTCCAACTCCAATTCGGGGTCTTCGCTGCGTGAAACACAGCACATCATTGTGGTGTTCTGGGCCTTTTCCTGATCAGTGAGGTACATATCCCGGTGTTGCGGGGTTCCTTTGAGGACAGGCAGGACACACTCGCCGCAGATACCCTTGCGGCACATGTTGGGGATGGTCTTTCCGGCTTTTTCCAAGGTCTCCAGGAGGGAGACGCCGGCCGGAACGTTTAGCTTGAGGCCGCTGCGGGCCAGGTTCACCGTGAAGGGTTCGCCATCGTCCAGTTCAGCTGCGCCGAAGGCCTCCGAGTGGAGCCGTGCTTCAGCCCATCCGGCTTGGCGGGCCTGGTCCAGGACGGAGTCCATGAACGCGTTGGGGCCGCACACGTAGAGGTGGGTTCCCACGCCCTGCTTGGTGAGCTGGTCGGTGAGGACGTCCTGGAAACTGTCGCGGTTGCTGCATTCAGTGAGGGCTGAACCGAGGAGTTCCCGGGCTTCGTCCACGTGCGCTCCGGATCCGGGGCGGTAAACGTAGATGAGGGACGAGGTGGTGCCGCGGTCGGCGGCGGCCCGTGCGTGCGAGAGGACCGGGGTGATTCCGATTCCCGCTGCGACGAGGAGGTGGTGGGTGGCGGTTGACGCCGGGGCGAAAGCGCTCCGGGGCCGCGAAACGAAGACGCGGTCGCCAACGGAGAGCCGGTGCATGGCCTGGGATCCGCCGGCGCCGTCTTCGACGCGGAGCACCGAAATGGCGTATTCGGAGGGCGCGTTGCCGGACCCGGTCAGGGAGTAGGCATTGACGCCTTCCCCGTACTGGACCACGAGGTGGCTGCCGGGAACGTAGGACGGCAGTTTCCGGAACGACGGGTCCGCGAGGGTGATGCTCACGATCGAGTCGGTCTGGGGACTGATGTTGGTCACTTCCAGCTGAAGGCCGCCGTCGACCGCCGGGTGGGGGCTGATGGGCAGTGCCGTGACAGTCATGATGCCTCCTCGACACGGGCTGCGTATCCGAGGTACGCGCCCATTCGGCGGGAAAAGTGGTCAGTGGTTACCAGGTCGACGCTGCAGCCCTGGCAGGGAACCTCCGAACCGGCGGGTTCGGTGGTCGCGGTGGTGGTGTGGCAATGCGGGCAGTAGATTGCCCGAGGTGCGGATTCAGCGCTGAGGAGGGTCATTTCCTCCTGCTGAAGTCCGCACTCGGCGGCGACGGCCGCTGCTGCGCGGATGTCCGCCGTCGGGCCTGAAAGCAGGAGACGGACGCCGACGCTGGAGCTTCCCAGTGCGGACCGCAGTTCGGAGAGGGCCTCCGGGGTTGCGGCTTCGAAGTGCAGGTTTAGCTTGGGCTGGCTGTCGCTTTGCTTATCCGCGGTGTCACCTGCTGCGCCGAACGACGCGCAGATGACACCGCGAAAACCAGGTTCCAAGCCGTTGCCCGCTGTGTGTGGCATGGACACGGAACTCATGGTGGGTCCTTACGGTGCGAAGGAGCGGTCGCCGGCGAAGAAGCCGAGGCCGTAGGTGGGGGTGTCGAACTTGACGGTGGTGCCCTTCGGGAAGAACAGGACGTCGCGTTCCTTGGCGTGGGTCACTTCGCCGGTCGAGACGTCGGTAAGGATGAATTCACCCTGGATGACTACCTTCATCTCGTCGTAGGTGTAGGTGTACTCGAACGGTTCGGACGCCTTGAGCTCGAAGAAGCCGGCGCTCATGACGGTGCCTTCCGGGTTGTGGAGGGCGTCACCGATGAAGGCTTCGCTTCCGGGAAGGTCCATGGACGGGATGTTGAGGTATCCGTCCTCCACCTTGTGGATTGCTCCGGCCTTGCTGAGTGTTCCAAGCAGTGTTTCCATGGGTCTCTCCTTTGAGTGGACAGTGGTGGGAAGTGGTCAGAAAACATTCACTTTGGTGCCTTTATGGCCAAGAGGTGAACTGGGCTGAATGCCCTGAATGGTGGGAAGAGTTGACCCGAATCCCTTGATAGATCAAAGCCCAGGAAGACATTTGGTCTACGTAGATTGTGTGATGCGGGTCACTCTCCGGCCCCACAAACAAACCTACTCGGACTAATACTTCTAGTCCAGACTTTTTTAGAAAATTTCATGACGAGTTTGTAGATTAACGTTCCGGCCGGTGCTTGACTTGCTTCCTGGAGCTGCACAAGGCAGCAGAAAAGCGGGTTGGTGGGCAGCAACAGCTGTCCACCAACCCGCCTTCCGAGGTGATTCAGGGGCGGCTACGGGCGCGCGGCGTCCTCAAGGTTCGCCCCGGGGCGTGCGTCAGGTACGACGGCGGCACCTGGCTCTGGTTTGTGGCGCGCGGCCTGGCGCTGCGAATAGAACCAGATGGGAACGTAGAGGGCCAGCACAATAAAGCCCACCCAGGTGGGGGCCCAGCCGATTTCGAGGCTGTTCAGGTAGACGACGCCGATCAGGCAGAGGGGAAGGTTGAACAGGCCAAACACCATGGCTACGTTCTTCCAGCCCTTGGGGGCCTTGAAGGGCCGGTCCAAGCCGGCGAAGGCAGGGTGCTTCCTTGCCCGGACGTACGCGAACAGGCTGATGCCATTGGCGCAGGTGTAGCCGATGGCAGACGCAGCAACAATCGCGGCGGGGTTGCCCATGAAGATGAGTACGAGGTTGAAGGCGCCGATCACCAGCATGGCAACAAAAGGTGTGCCGTTACGGTTGGTCTTGCCCAGGGAGCGTGGGAGGTTGCCCTCAATGGCCATGGAGTGCATGGCCCGGGAGGATCCCAGGTAGGCGGTCTGGATAATCAAAACCATGGCTGCGATCAGCATGAAGATCGTGACCATGGAGCCCACTTCGCCGAACACCGCATGGGCCACGGGAATCAGCGGGGACACAGGTTGGTCCAGCACTCCGTCCACCCCGAGCACGCCGATCACGGCGGCCTGCACCAGGACAAACGAGAAGAAGCAGATCACGCCGCAGGCAAAGAGCGCCTTGGAGACATCCTTGGCGGGGTTCTTGTACTCCGGCCCATAGATCGCGGCTGTCTCCCAGGCGCAAGCACTCCACTGGGCAATGGCGAAGATGCCCAGGAGGATCAGGATATGGTGCATGTCCCACGCCCAGTCGGCCGGCACCAGGTTCCCGGTGATGTTCCCCATATCGACGTGGCCGGTGGCGAAGGGCGCCACGGTCAGGACCACCAGGGGGATCAGCGAAAAGGCGGCCAGTACATACCCCAGTTTGGCGCCGTCCTTGAGTCCGAACCAGTTGACCACAAAGAGGCCTCCGAAGATCACCAGTCCGGTCATGAGGGCCATTTGGTTCTCGGTAAACATCTCGCCGAGCGCCGGGAACAGTCCGTGCAGGTAGCTGCCCACCAGGATGGAGAAGATGGCCAGCACGGGGGTCCAGGCGAACCAATAGGCCCACGCGCTGAAGCCGCCAATCAGCTTGCTCTTGTCGTACTTCCCTTGGTAGTTCTCGGTGCGGAAGACGTGCTGGGCAAAGCCGGGAAGGCCCGAGGCTTTGGGGAACGTGGTGGCCATTTCCGCGTAGGCCGCGTTCTGGAAGAAGCCCTGGATCACGGACAGTCCCCAGATCAGGATCGCACCGGCGGCCAGGTACATCGGCAGGTAGCCCAGCGAGGGCAGGATCAGAAGGGGAACTCCCAGCGCGATGGCCAGCCCCTGTTTCCAATCGATGGACCGCTCCAGGCCGTCACTGCCCTCTAATCGCTTTTCACTCATAACAATCTCCCTTGACTGAACTAAGTCGTGCTTCATGGACCTGCCGTTCACGTCCCTTGGTGGGGCCCATCGCCTGATGAGGTGCGGCCATGGCCACGATCCTTCCGGCAAGTCATTGCTAAACATTCAGATGCGCATCAAAAAAATGCCTGCGCCAAGCATGGGAAGCCGGCTGCTGCGTACGGGTGTTGGGTCATCCGCGTCATGTCCCGGGGCGGGGTTTGGCCTCGACGCCAAGCTTCCTGTGAAGTAAATCACTCCAGAGACTACAGCTTAAAAACCTCAGTTCAACAGCTTTTATTTTCGGGACTTTTGTGCATCGGAATTTAGAGCTGCCGTCCCGCTGCCTCCGGTCCCCGGCATGCCAAACAGCCCCTGCCTCCCGGTGGTCCAGGGAGTCAGGGGCTGTTCGCGGCAGTGGTCAGGGGCTGTAGATCAGGGCAAGGCCCAAGTGCGGAACATCGAGGTCCACGCGGTGCGGTTCCACCGGTCCGGCTTTGATCCGGTCGCCCACGAGGTACGCTCCGGAATTGCCCAGGATGACGCGGTTGCTGGCATTGATCAGGGCTGCATCTCCATGGATGCTGCGGAGGTCCGGCATGATGATGGGCTCAAGGTCCTTGATGCGGATATCGCAGCCGACCACGCCGGCAAAGTGACCATGGATGGACCATGGCGCCGTGAACGTCATGATGTATTCCTCGAAGCCGAGGTAGTCGATATACGGACCCCAGAGAGTTTGTTCCCCGGTGGCCGCCGCCGTGGAGAAGAAGGGCAATTTCTCGTAGTCGTAATAGCGGTTGCTGCCTGGCGTCAGGTCAGCGTCGAGCTTTTTCACTGAGCCCGAGGCGCCCCTGGTCCACCACTCAAGGAGATGGTCACCGTGCTCCACCGACTCGGCAGCGAAGAACGTTCCCGCGCCAACGGCGAAGGAGTTCTTCGCCAGGAAATCCTGCGAGAGCTTCTCCAATCCCTTTAGCGCCGGGCGGTCCACCTTGGGCCGGTCGCCCAGGTTTCCTTCCACCAGTGAGCCGACGTGGCTGGCAAGTTCCCCGACGCTGGAGGAAACGCTGCTGGTCCACGAGGTGAGGGCATTGGCGGCGTGTACTACTTCGTCGACTAGCTTCATTTATGCATCCTGGGTTGATTGGGCATATCCGAGGGTGAGCTTTGTATCGATCAAGTGGAAGATGTTCCGCCTGATGTGTTCCAGCACCAACGCCTGGGCCTTCTCGGGCTGGTCCTGGGCAACCGCCCTGACGAGCTCCAAGTGTTCAGCGGTGGCTGTTTCCGGGTCAAATGCTACGGCCAAGGGAGTCCACAGCTGCTGGACCGTCTCCTGCTGCAGCCGGATCTCGGCATTGGCAAGCCGTGGTGACTGGGCTGCCACCGCAAGTTCCACGTGGAACCGGCTGTCGGCAGACGCGCGGACTTCGGGGGAGTGGGCCAGGACCAGCGCCCGTGCCAGCTCCTGCAAGCGTTCGAAGTCATGGGCCTCGGCGCGTTCGCAGGCCAAGCGGATGGTTGCGGCGGCAATGGCTGCGTGCTCATCACCGATATCGCGGATTTCCGAGATCGAAGTGGAGAGGAACCAGGCGCGCATGGCCTCGGATTGGGTCTCCGGCTGCCTGACCACGAAGGATCCGCCGCTGCGTCCCCTGCGGGTTTCAACGATTCCGCGTTCGCGCAGTTCATTCAGCGCTTCGCGGAGCGTGGCCCCACCCACTCCAAACATCTCGGACAGGGCCGCTTCCGCGGGCAGGCGTTCGCCCACTTTGAGCAAGCCAAGGGAAATGGCGGTGGAGATTCTGTCGACAATCGCATCGGCACGCTCGATCTCCGGCAAGGACCGGTAGATCTGCGATTGGAAGGAGGAAGGCGATGCCAAGGGTCTGCGCTCCGGGGATCGGGTACGAGTTGGCTCCAATACTACAGAGGAGGGTTACTTGAAAGTTTTGATTCAGCCAAGACTTTTTTGTTGAACGGATCCACGCCTCCCCGCACAAGGCAACTGGCTACCCCACCAATCCTTAAGTGTAGGAAGAACCGTCAGAAAACAGTGTTACCCCACCCCTTTTGATTCGGAAACATAGTTGTCAACCGAAAAGCACTCCGATGGCCGAGACAGGCCGAGGACCGAATCGAAGGGACAGAATCGTGAATCCGACAGCAAGCGCAACGACGACTGCTACGTATACAACCGCCTCCGACATTGTCCGCAATGTGTCCCTCGTCAGGGACGAAATGCAGGGCGTTGTCGCCAAGATCGACGAGCAGCAGATGGCTCGCTTGGCCAGCCACCTCGCCCACCCGGGCCGGATCTTCGTGGCAGGAGCAGGCCGCAGTGGCCTGGTCCTCCGTATGGCCGGCATGCGACTGATGCACTTGGGCCTCACGGTCCACATTGCGGGTGACACCACCACTCCGGCCATCGCTTCCGGCGACCTGTTGCTGGTGGCTTCCGGATCCGGCACCACCTCAGGTGTGGTCAAGTCCGCCGAAACCGCCGCCAAGGCAGGTGCACGCATCGCAGCGTTCACCACCAACCCGGATTCCCCGCTCGCCGGCCTGGCCGACGCGCTGGTGATCATCCCGGCCGCCCAGAAGACCGACCACGGCTCCTCGGTGACCCGCCAGTACTCAGGTTCGCTGTTCGAGCAGGCCCTGTTCGTGGCCACGGAAGCCATCTTCCAGTCGCTCTGGGACAACGACGCACAGCCGGCTGAAGAGCTGTGGCTGCGTCACGCAAACCTCGAGTAAGAACACCCAAGATTTTCCCATCCATCGCAATACATCAATCACAAAGGAAGTAACATCATGAAGCTCCAAGTTGCCATCGACCTCCTGACCACCGAAGCTGCCCTGGAACTGGCCGGCCAGGTTGCCGAATACGTTGACATCATCGAACTCGGTACCCCGCTGATCAAGGCTGAGGGCCTGCCGGTCATCACCGCCGTCAAGAACGCCCACCCGGACAAGATCGTCTTCGCCGACCTCAAGACCATGGATGCCGGCGAACTCGAAGCCGACATCGCCTTCAAGGCCGGCGCTGACCTGGTGACCGTCCTGGGTGCTGCTGACGACTCCACCATCGCCGGTGCTGTCAAGGCTGCAAAGGCCCACAACAAGGGCGTCGTTGTTGACCTCATCGGCATCGAGGACAAGGTCACCCGTGCCAAGGAAGTTCGCGCCCTGGGTGCAAAGTTCGTTGAAATGCACGCTGGCCTGGACGAGCAGGCCAAGCCTGGCTTCGACCTGAACGGCCTGCTGCGCGCCGGTGCTGAAGCCCGCGTTCCGTTCTCCGTTGCCGGTGGCGTCAAGGTTGCCACCATCCCGGATGTCCAGAAGGCCGGCGCTGACGTAGCCGTTGCCGGTGGCGCAATCTACGGTGCAGAGGACCCGGCCCTGGCTGCCAAGGCTCTCCGCGCTGCTATCTCCTAACCATCAGATCGAGAGGTGGCGTCCCGCATGTTGCAGTCCGCGGGACGCCACCTTTTTCGATCCACACAGCAAACCCAAGGATGAGGGGTTGGCTTTGGGGGACCCTCATCCCTGAAAGGAACTGGTCATCATGCTTTGTCTGGCCGATGAACACGTAGAAGTCCTGGTTACAGATCCCTGGCGTCACGACGAAATGCTCGACAACGCCGAAGCCGTACTCCGCCAGAAGCCCCAGAGATTCGCTGGAATCCTGGTGACGCGCCACCAGCCTGGCCGCTATACCCTCGCCCTGAGCGACTCCGTCCCCTTCGGGGAGACCCGCGAGCTTATCCTCGCGTGACCGTCGGTCCGACGGTGGGAGCCGCCGTCGAAAGTTAGAAGGCAACAATGTCTATTACGTTCGTTGATTCGCCGGTAAGCACAGATTCACCGGCTACGCCCAGTTCGCGGTCAAGGACTGCTGGTTTGCGGAATCCGTTGCGGGATCCGCGGGATCGTCGTTTGAGTCGTATTGCTGGGCCGTCGTCGTTGGTGTTTTTTGGGGTCACTGGTGATCTTGCCCGTAAGAAGTTGATGCCTGCGGTGTATGACTTGGCTAATCGTGGGTTGTTGCCGCCGAGTTTCGCTTTGGTGGGTTTCGGCCGGCGTGAGTGGGATAACGCCGATTTTGCCGCTGAGGTGAAAGAGAACGTCAAGGCGCACGCGCGAACGAAGTTTGATGAGGCCGTGTGGGAGCAGCTCGCGTCGGGGATCCGTTTTGTCCAGGGCGAGTTCGATGATGATGACGCGTTCGAGCGGCTCGGGGATGTGTTGGAGGAGTTGGATGAAACCCGCGGCACCCGCGGCAATCATGGCTTCTATCTCTCGATCCCGCCCAAGGCCTTTGAGCAGGTTTGCCGGCAGTTGTCCAAGCATGGGTTGGCGCAGGCCAAGACCGGGCAGTGGCGGCGGGTGGTGATTGAGAAGCCGTTCGGTCATGACCTGGACTCGGCCCGGGCGTTGAATGACATTGTGGAGTCGGTGTTCCCGCCGGATGCGGTGTTCCGGATTGACCATTATTTGGGCAAGGAAACGGTGCAGAACATCCTGGCGTTGCGGTTCGCGAACCAGTTGTTCGAACCGCTGTGGAACGCGAACTACGTGGACCATGTGCAGATCACCATGGCCGAGGACATCGGTACCGGTGGCCGGGCGGGGTATTACGACGGTGTGGGTGCGGCCCGGGACGTGATCCAGAACCACCTGCTGCAGTTGCTGGCGTTGACGGCGATGGAAGAGCCGATCTCGTTCAACGCCGATGATTTGCGGGCGGAGAAGGAAAAGGTCCTCGCCGCGGTCAAACTCCCCGAGGATTTGTCCACGCATTCGGCGCGGGGGCAGTTCACCGGTGGCTGGCAGGGCGGGGAACAAGTCCAGGGGTACCTGGAGGAAGACGGCATCCCCGCAGACAGTAAGACGGAAACGTTCGCGGCGATCCGGGTGGACATCAACACGAGGCGTTGGGCGGGGGTGCCGTTCTACCTCCGCGCGGGCAAGCGTTTGGGTCGGCGGGTCACGGAGATCGCGGTGGTGTTCAAACGCGCCCCGAACCTGCTCTTCCGTGACCACGGCGAGGATGACTTCGGGCAGAACGCGGTGGTGATCCGGGTCCAGCCCGATGAGGGCGCCACGATCCGGTTCGGGTCCAAGGTCCCGGGCACGCAGATGGAAGTGAGGGACGTGACCATGGACTTCGGCTACGGTCACTCCTTCACCGAGTCTTCCCCGGAAGCCTACGAGCGGTTGATCCTGGACGTGCTCCTGGGTGAGCCGCCGCTGTTCCCCCGGCATCAGGAAGTGGAACTGTCCTGGAAGATCCTGGACCCGTTCGAGGACTACTGGGCGTCCCTGGATGAACAACCGCAACCCTACGCACCGGGCAGTTGGGGGCCGGCTTCGGCCGATGAGCTCCTGGCCCGTGACGGACGAACCTGGAGAAGGCCATGATTGTCGATCTGCCGGACACCACCACCTCGAAAATTTCCAAGAAAATCACCTCCCTGCGCGAGCAAGGCGGGGTGATCGCCCTGGGCCGGGTCCTGACCCTGGTCGTCGTGACCAAATCCGGGCAAGAAGAAGAAGCGATCGAAGCCGCGAACGAAGCCAGCCGGGAACACCCCTGCCGGATCATCGTCCTGGCCGACGCCGGCGCCGAAGCCCCGGACCGGCTCGACGCGCAAATCCGCGTCGGCGGTGACGCCGGCGCGTCCGAAGTGATCGTGCTGCGCGGCTACGGCCAAATGGCCCACGAAAGCGAATCCCTCGTCGCCGGACTCCTCCTCCCCGACGCACCCATCGTCGCCTGGTGGCCCCACGGCGCCCCCGCATCGGCCTGCGAAACCTCCATCGGAGCCATCGCCCACCGCCGCATCACCGACTCCGCCAACGAACCCGACCCCGCCCAAGCCCTCGACACCATCCGCCAAAGCTACAAAGCCGGAGACACCGACCTCGCCTGGACCCGCCTCACCAACTGGCGCATCCAACTCGCCGCCGCGTTGGAACAGGCCGACGGCGCTGCTGTCACCGGCATCACGGTGGAGGGCGCATCCGATTCGCCCAGCACCATGCTGCTCGCCACGTGGCTGGGACGATCACTCCTGGCGCCGGTCACCATCGTGGCCGATCCACCCGGTACGGGCATCCGGGGAGTTCGGCTCAACACCACGGCGGGTGTCATCCGGCTCTCCCGGCCGGGTCACACCGTCGCCGAGCTAACCCAGCCCGGCCAGCCGCCACAACGGATCACCCTTGCCCGGCGCAGCCTCAAGGACTGCCTCGCCGAAGAACTCCGCCGGCTCGACCCCGACGACGTTTTCGGAGACACGGTCCGCACCTTCGACCTGACCGGAATGAACCGGGAATGTGTCCACCATCGGAACGTGGATGTTGATGCTCTTGTTTCCGCGCTCAGCAGCGTCGACGACGCCCTCGCGGCACTCTGACCCAGCGGGGCTGAGCCGGCGCGCCTGACCAAGGGCGCAACCTCGAACACGAAGTTCCACCAACGCAAAGGCGCCATCACCTCCCAAGGTGATGGCGCCGTCGTACTTAAAATCTCCTGGTCAGAACAGGAGGGGAGCCAGCCGCGCGGTCAGGTCCCGTGCCTCGTCTTCGTGTTCGCACGTTGCGGTGAATCGCTCAGCCGGACTGGTCAGGCAAAGGGCAGCGCCGGCAGGCTCGTCAGCCAGCCGCACAGGGAAGGCCAGGCTGGCCGAGCCTTCCTCGAGCTCGTTGATTTCCGTGGCCTCGTTCCTGGCCCTTATTTCTTCAAGTTGTTTTTCAAGGAGCGCGGCATCCGTGATGGTTTGGGGAGTGAGCCGCATCAGCGGTCCCTTGGGAAATGGCGCCGCAGAATCTCCCAGTTCGGCGAGCATGAGTTTTCCGGCAGCAGAGGTGTGCGGATAGCGCAGCATTTCGAAAACTGAATGCAATGGATAATCCGGATCTTCGTCCGCAATTCTCAGGGATGAATTCCTGAACATTATGAGATGCACGGCAAAGCGATTCTTGCTCCGGAATTCCTGGATGGCATTGCGGGCCGCCGTGGGGACCGTGGGCGGGGTGGCCGCCGTGATCAGGCCCGAGATCGCGTGGCCCAGCGCAAAGCCCCGCAGGTCCGAGGTCCGTGCCAGGTATTCGTCCGCAACCAGCGAGTTAAGCACCCGGTACGCCGTTGCCTGGGGCATCTGCAGCGAGTCGGTGATCTCCTTGGCTGTGGTGCCCGTGCCAAAGCGGGCAACGGTTTCCAGCACTTTGAGCGAGTTCAGCGTTGAACTCGGCTTGGTATGTGACGGTCTGTAATTCATGCTCATCGAGTTGGCCTGCCATTAAAGAGGTCCAGGTCCCGGGTCTCGTCGTAGATTCCGACGGATGCCAGGCGGTCAGGTAATCGGAAGTGCAGGAAGGTGGCGTAGAGGACGCTGGCCAGGAGGACGCCGGCGTAGACGAATGCCTGGAAGTTCCCCGCGCCGATGGAAATCGCCGTGGCCGTCCAGATCACCGCCCCCAAGGCCAGCGACGTCACTGCGCCCAGCACCCAACTTGAGACGGTGCTTTCGCCGATCCTGCGGAGGAAAAAGGGAAGTGACGCGCTGGCCAGTGTGTAGGACCCCAGGTATCCGTACGCGCCAAGGGTGAAAAGGATCGCCAGGCCCCTTTCGGGGCTGGCGCCCAGTGCGATCATCGCTACGGGCACGACGGCGACAATCGGCATGGTGACCATGATCGCCGTCGAGGGGGTTCGGAAAGCGGCATGGGTCCGGCCGAAGATCCGAGGGGCGACGCCTTCCCTGCCCATGCAAAACAGGATCCGGGCGAAGGCGTTCATTGAAGCGATCGCGCAGGCAAAGAACGAGGCTGCGATGCCAAGGTCCAGGACGGCGGCGAAGATGGGTGATGTTTGGGAGAAAAGGTCGGACAGGGGAGTGGTGCTCCCGGCAATGCTCAGGGGTGCGTCCTTGAGCGCGACATCCTGCGCTGACACCGAAATCAGGCACAGGACGCCCATCAGCATGGGGGTCCAGGTGATGGCGCGGGGGACGCTGACGAACGGCTTGTGAGCCTCGCCGCCCAGTGTGGTGGGGCTTTCGAAGCCCACGAACGCGCTGACCGCCACCACGATGCCGAGCGGGAGGGCGTCAAAGTTTCCGCTCCATGCAAACGCGCTGCTGAAGTCGGTGCCGGACTCGTTCAAGGCAAAGTACACGATCATCAGCACGGCCAGGACCCCGATGGAGATGGCCTCCATCAGCACTGTGAACCATGCCGAGATCCGGATGCCCCGGACCATGAGGTAGCACGCAGCTGCAGCGGCCACCACGATGGCCAGCACTGGGAAGAGGGTGGAATCCGCCGCCGCCACGCCCAGGTTGCTGAAGAGCTTGGCGGTGTAGATGCCAACCACCAACAGGCCGGCCATGGCCACGAGTCCGTAACCGAACAGGGCTGACCAGCCGGCAGTGATGGCCGTGCGTTGCCCCAACCCCTTGGCGGTGTAGCTATACAGGCCGCTGACTGCTGCCATGCGTTTTGCCATGGGCCGGAGGCAGAACGAGACCAGGACCATGACTGCCATGGCCGCGCCAAACGTCACCACCAGGTTGGGCCCGCCAGTTCCGAACACGAGCCCTGGGAAGACCAAGGCCGGGATCACCGACATGGCGCCCGCGGGCGCTACGCCGGCGACGGCCTGCGCGAAGACAGGCAGGAAGGAAAGTTTTCGACGGCGCAAGCCCTCCACTGGTGATTGTCGCGTGATGAAGCGATCACTGCGGGCAGACATTGAGTACCAACTTTCCCTCGGACAGGCATGCCTACGGTGCTGATAAGGGGCGGACGCCATCGAGCCGAGAAGCAAAACATTAGCATTCCAGACCCCTTCCCTTACAGATGTGAAGGCGTTTCCGTATGTTTCCAACATGTTAACTGGGGTGGGAAAAAGTGCTCGCGAATTTCTCACCTAAATATTCAAAAAAGGCCTCGCATAAACCTTTTGAGTGGCGTAGTTTTTTCACACAGACGGAATGCGAGTGACTGGCATCACACCCCGTGAGGCTCCTCGAGGAGCTCCGCCGGCCCGCTGCATCGAACTTCAGTCAGACCAGCCCAGGGGACAGGTCTGCCATCTACGGTCCGTTCCGTTTACAAGAGGGATCCACGTCCCTTCCCAGGAAACAAAGGAGTTAGTTGTGACTTTGAATGCTGATACTGAGGTTTTGGTGGGTGTTTCGCATCCGTTGGATCCGTTGTCGCGGGTGGAGATCGCGCGTGCGGTGGCGGTGTTGAAGGAGGGTCCTGCTGCGGCTGAGTCGTTCCGGTTTATTAGTGTGGAGTTGCGTGAGCCGTCCAAGGAGGATTTGCGGGCCGGTGTTCCGGTTCGGCGTGAGGCTGATGCGGTGCTGGTGGATCGTGCGGTAGCGCGGTCGTACGAGGCCGTGGTTGATCTTGAGGCCGGGACGGTGGATTCGTGGAAGCAGTTGGCGGAGAATGTCCAGCCGCCGTTCATGTTGGATGAGTTCGCTGAGTGTGAGGATGCGTGCCGGAAGGACCCGGACGTGATCGCGGCGTTGGCGAAGCGTGGTCTGACGGACCTGGATTTGGTGTGTTTCGAGCCGTGGTCGGTGGGGTATTTCGGTGAGGATAACGAGGGCCGGCGCCTGATGCGGGCGTTGGTGTTCGTTCGTGATGAGGCTGATGATTCCCCGTACGCGCACCCGATCGAGAACTTCATTGTTTTCTATGACCTCAACGCCGGGAAGGTCGTCCGCCTGGAGGATGACCAGGCCATCCCGGTGCCCTCGGCCCGCGGTAATTACCTGCCCAAGTATGTGGGGGAGCCCCGCACGGATTTGAAGCCGTTGAACATCACCCAGCCCGAGGGTGCGTCCTTTACGGTGACGGGTAATCATGTGCGGTGGGCTGATTGGTCCTTCCGGGTCGGGTTCACCCCGCGTGAGGGCCTGGTGCTGCACCAGCTCAAGTTCCGTGACAACGATGTGGACCGTCCGGTGATCAACCGTGCCTCGCTCTCGGAAATGGTCGTCCCGTACGGTGACACGGCCCCGGTGCAGGCGAAGAAGAACGCGTTCGACTCGGGCGAGTACAACATCGGCAACATGGCCAACTCCCTGACCCTGGGGTGTGATTGCCTGGGTGAGATCAAGTACTTCGACGGGCACTCCGTGGACTCCCACGGCAACCCGTGGACGATCGAGAACGCGATCTGCATGCACGAAGAAGACGACTCCATTTTGTGGAAGCACTTCGATTTCCGTGAAGGCACCGCCGAGACCCGCCGGTCCCG
>NZ_JBIRZS010000041.1:0-14981 GCF_044391085.1 Paenarthrobacter sp. NPDC018779
CGCCACTACGACCATGTCCTGGCCTGGCACTCCGGCGGAAAGACGTCCCTTGCCAACGGCGCAGGGCTCTGCGAAGCATGCAACCACACCAAAGAGAACCCCGGCTGGAACACCAAGCAACTCCACGAGGCGCCCAAGGTGAACCCGGCAGCTCCGTTGGGTGGCGCCGCTCAGGTGGGTGGTGCAGCTCCGGCGGGTGGGACAGCTCCGGCGGGTGGGACAGCTCCGGCGGGTGGGACAGCTCCGGCGGGTGGCGCCGCTCAGGTGGGCGGGACAGCTCAGGTGGGTGGGACAGCTCCGGCGGGTGGTGCAAGGCAGTCACTTCGGGCACGCAGAGCCGGCCAGTCCAGCCAGCGAAAGCAAACAATCCTGCCTGGCCAGCCCGGCCGGACCTTCGAAATACAGACACCCACCGGCCACCGGTACACGTCCATGTCCCCGCCACTTCCCGGTTACTTCCAGGAGGCCGTTCCTCTGGCAACGGTGGACCGCTTCACCCCGATGCCAGACGGGGCATCGAGGTGAAGGGTGGTTGGAACCGGGTGTTCGTGCGCGGGCGCGTGGCGTTCCGCACTGCGTTGAGTCGTCTAGCCGAGAACCGGAACCTTGACCTGGGCCGGGCGGAACCTGGCCCCGGCTCCGGGGAACAGCGGTACGTCGATCCTTGCAAGCGTGTGGATCTCCTGGACTGTGGCCTTGGTGTGGGCAGCGATCTCAGCGAGGGTGGTGACCCACATGCCGTCGAGTCCTTTCACCCGCTCGATCAATTGCTCCAACGCGACTGCCCTGGACGGCCTTCCGGAGATGAACGGGTGGTTGGTCAGGACGAAGCAACTGCCCTGGGCATGGTGGGCCTCGGCTTCAAGTGTCCACATTTCCAAGGCCTTGGCAGGGCTCTCGATCACACCGCTGCCGGTAACGCCAGGGTAGAAGCCATATTGCTCCCAGTCGTCGAGTGCCCAGTCGACGGGAATCTCTACGATGTCCCGGGAGTCACTGTCGTCCCGGGAGTCACTGTCGTCCGGGAAGCCGCCGTTGTCCCGGGAGTTACTGTCGTACCGGGCGCCACCATCGGCGACGGCCAGGCGGTAGGGGGCATCGCCGTCGAGCAGGCTCGAATCGTAGAGGAAACCGCGGTCCGCCAGCAGCGCCGGGGTGTGCCAGTTGAGCTCCCACCAGGGAGCCCGATAGCCGAGGGGTCGGACTCCGGCAACCTTGTCCAGCGCCTCCAACCCGCGGTCGAGGTAGCTGGCTTCCGTCGCGGCGTCGATGCCTTGCATGGGCTCGTGAAGGTACCCGTGGTGGGCGATTTCGTGGCCGCCGTCGGCGATCCGGCGGACGATGTCCGGGTAGCTCTCTGCCGTAAACCCGGGGATGAAGAACGTAGCCTTGATGTCCTGGCGGTCCAGGATCTGCAGCAACCGCGGTACGGCGATCCTTGGGCCGTAGGACTGGTGGCTCATGAGCGACATCCGTCGGGTGCTGGTGGGGTCGTGGGCGATGGTGCAGGATTCGGCGTCCACGTCGAAGGTGAACGAGGCGGCGGCCTTGAAGCCTTCCGGCCAGGTGATCGGGTGAAGGGAGTCTGCGAATGCGGGCTGGTTCATGAGGTGTCCTTCGCGGTAATCAGGCTGCCGGTTCCGGCGTTGAAGCAGGCGTGGAAGCAGGCACGGGCTGGGTGGCTGAGACGTGGTTGGAATCTGCCAGCAGGAACTTCCGGTGGGCCTTCGGTCCCAGGAAGGCGTAGACGGCGGCGCTGGTCAGGCCACCGGCGAGCCACGACAGGTCCCAGCCGCCCAGGGCCACGGCGATGGGTCCCTGCATGATGGGGATCAGGCCGTACATGAAGAGCCAGGTGGCGAAGATGCCTGCGAGGAGGGACGCGATACCGGCCCAGTTGACGACTGGCAGCCGGTGGGTGCCGACGGGATCGAAGAGCCGTTCTACCTTGGCCGGCCAGCGCTTCTCGAGCCAGAAGTAGTGCACCAGCATCACGCCGCCCCAAGCTGCAACCCACGCAACCAGGCCGATGAGCCAGGCATCCAGTACTGCGGCGAAGTCCTCTTGGAAGATGAAGAAGATGACGGCCGCCAGGGAGAAGACCCCCACGAAGAGGTTCAGCTTGCGCCGGTTGATGTTGATATCCAAGGCCTGGGTGGCTACGGAGAACGTGTAGATGTTGAGGATGTTCGTGGCGATGGGCCCGTGCAGCACCATGAGGAGGACCGGCAACGCGAGGACGCCGAAGTTCTGCACGATCAGCTTGCCGGGATCGATTTCGCCGCTGTTGGTTGCCAGGCTGGCGCCGAGGACGCCGAGCCAGACCACGGGGATGAACTGGCCCAGGACCGACGCGAGGTACACCTTGCGCTTGGGGACCGAGGTGCTGACGAAACGGGAGTAGTCGGCCGCATAGGTGAACCAGGTGATGCCCCAGCCGATGCCGATGGCCGTCATGACCGCACTCATGGCTGCAATACGGTCCGATCCCGACAGGATGTTGCCGGCAGGCCCGGCGTAGCCCCAATCGATCTTCATGCCGAACCAGGCCACGGCGGACATGACGGCGAGGATGAGGATGGTGGGCGGAACGGTCCAGCGCTCGAAGGCCGCGATGGCCTTGTAGCCGAACCAGGCGATGGCCACCTGTGCGGCCATAATTGCCGTGGCGACGCCGTTCTTCCATCCGTAGTTATGGGCAGTGGGGTCCACCCACCCAAGGGTTCCGAAGAGGGCCATGACCAGGTCCAGGATGATCCACGTGTTGACCGCGCACCAGCCGATCACCAGGAGTGCCTGGATGGCCGCGGGGAGGTAGTTGCCGCGTCGGCCGAAGGCGGCGCGGGCAAGGACCATGCCCGTGGCGCCGGTTTTCTGGCCCAGGAGGACAAAGCAGCCGAAGAGCAGCATGCCAATGAGGTTGCCCAGCACCAGGACTGTCACGGTATCCGCGAAGCCCAGGCCCAGGTGGATGCCGAGGGCGCCGAGCACCCAGTTGATCGGCGCAAGGTTGGCGCCTGCCCAGATCCAGAATTGTCCGGACACCCTGCGGGTTCGGTCCGATTCGGGGATGGGTTGCAGCCAGGCTTCGCTGTCGTGGCTCGGCGCCGTTGCCGGACCTGACTGCGCGTGGCCAGGGTCAGCTGGTTCCGAATGCGCGGGGGAGAGGTTGTCTTGCATGGGGAGAGCCTCCGTGTGTGAAAGGGACACTCTCAGATTATGTGCGCCACATCACAGCAACAAGATACGATGTGTCTAAAGGAATTCCACAAAGAGTGACGGAGTGTCATGTCAGTTCACCTGGGCGAAGCGCTCGCGTCTCCAAGCCTCAAGGCCGCCGAACCCCTGGTCCTCAACGACGTCCCCGGAGCCTTGGACCGTCCCGTACGCTGGGTCCACTCCAGCGAAGTCCTGGACATCGCACCCCTCCTGAGTGGCGGCGAACTGCTCCTCAGTGGTGGGCAAGCGCTCGCGGGAGTCACAGGGGAGCGCCAAGCCGGTTACGTCCGCGAATTGGCGGCGCGGGGAGTCTCGGCGCTCGCCCTGGAGACCGGACCGGCCCTGCCCGGCGTCCCGCAAGCAATGCTGGACGAGGCCCAGGCTGCCGGCCTTCCTGTCATCGAGTTGCGGCAAGTGGTCCCGTTCGTTGGCGTGATGCAGGAAATCAACTCGCTCCTGGTCAGCGAATCGGTGGAGCAACTCCAGCGGGGCGACCAAGCGAGCCACGCCATGGCTGCCGAACTTGCCCACGGCGGCGGACTGGACCAATTGCTGGCTGTCCTGGCCGGGAAGGCGGGCGTCGGCGCGCGGCTGGTATCGCCGTCGGGCCTGACACTGGGCGCCGCGGGTTCGATGGCGACGGACGACGTCGGCTCCGTCACCTCCGTGGACGTGCCGGTGCGAGGCGTCCTGGCGGCGCGCCTTGAGTTGCATGTGCCCGACGACGGCGACAGCAGCCTGGCGCGCGTGGCGGGGGAGCGGTCTGTGGACATCCTGGGGCTGGCCCTCATGCAACGCATGCCACCGGGCTTGAAGGAACTCGCCGGCACCGAACTCATGCGTGCCATCAAATCCGGGAGCCAGCCGTGGCAGCTGCAGCAACTTGGTCCGGCCGCTGGCTTCCCTGCGGATGGTGCGGTGGCCGCCGTCGTGATCCGGACGTCGGGTGCCGGGCACCTGCGTTCCGCCGTGGACGATGTGCTGAACCGATGCGTCGCGCACAGCGCGAGCTACGCGGACAATGCTGAGCTGATCGCCCTGGCGGCCCTGCCGGCCGACGCCGGGGCTGCGCGGACTGCGGTGCTCGAAGGGCTGCGTGCACTGGACGTGCCTGCGGGTTCTGCGCTTTCCGTGGGGCCACTCGGGAAGGGGATCGAGGATGCGCCATGGTCGCTCGCGGAGGCGAGGCGGACGCTCGACCTGCCGTTCGTCGATGCTGGAGTCGCGGATGCGGAGGCCTTCGCCGTAGAGCTGCTTGCGGGAGAGTCGCTGGACCCGGCCACCCGCGAAGGATTCGTGCAGCGGCAGTTGGGTGCCGTCGTCGAGCATGACCGCTTGCGGCGATCCGGGCTCCTGGCGACCCTGACCGTCTGGCTCGATTCCGGATGCAACACAGCCCAGGCGGCGCGCGAGCTGCACCTGGAGCGGCAATCCATGCACCACCGGCTGCAGCGGATCTTCGAGCTGTGTGGCGGAGATCCGCGCGGTACGGGCAGGCTCGCGGCGCTGCATCTGGCCACGCGGCTGGCGAGGTTGTAGCTACCGGTAGGCGAAATCGCGGGTCCACTACCCACGACGCCGTAAATGAACAGCGAACTGGCAGCGGACCCGCGTGGTCGTCCGTTCACCGACGGACGAGGCCCCGCAAGCAGGCGGGAAGCAAGGCCTTACTTCAACACGATCGTCCTGTTCCCATTCAGGATGATCCGCCCTTCGCAGTGCCAACGAACGGCGTTGCTCAGTGCCTTGCATTCCGTGTCCCGACCGGCGGCTACGAGATCGTCCGGTCCGAACGTGTGGTCCACCTCCACTACCTGCTGCGAGATGATCGGTCCTTCATCGAGCTCGCCGTTGACGTAATGCGCGGTAGCGCCCACAGTCTTGACGCCTCGTGCATAAGCCTGGTGGTACGGCTTGGCGCCCTTGAAGCTCGGAAGGAACGAGTGGTGGATGTTGATGGCCCGGCCGTCCAGCTTCCGGGCAAGGTCGTCGCTGAGTACCTGCATGTATCGGGCCAGCACCACGAGCTCCACGTCGAGTTCGTCGATGATCTCCAGCAGGCGTGCCTCGGCGGCGGGCTTGGTGGCAGCGGTGACGGGGACGTGGAAGAACGGAATGCCGTGCCATTCAGCGAGCCCCTGATGGTCCAGGTGGTTGGACACCACTCCCACGACGTCGATGGGAAGTTCGCCGATCCGCGCCCTGAACAGGAGGTCGTTCAGGCAGTGCCCGAACTTGGAAACCATGATCAAAACGCGGCGCTTGTAGCCTTGGCGTTCCAGTTGCCAGTTCATACCGTATTTCTCGCCCACGGGAGCGAACGAGGCCCGCAGCGCATCCACGGTTGAGTCGTCACCGTCGGACGCAAAATGGACGCGCATGAAGAAATGTCCCTCGGCACGGTCGCCGAATTGCTTGTTGTCGATGATGTCGCAACCGTGCTCCAACAGGAAGCCGGATACCGCGTGCACAATGCCGGGGCCCTCGGGGCAGTCCAGTGTGAGCACGTGTTCCACGGTTGTCCCCGCCCCGGAAGCGACGGCGGTTTCGGATTGAATGGCAGTCATGGTCAGCACTCCACTACGTTGACGGCGAGTCCTCCACGGGAGGTCTCCTTGTATTTGGATTTCATGTCGGCTCCGGTTTCCCGCATGGTCTTGATGGCCTTGTCCAGGGAAACCTTGTGGCTGCCGTCGCCGTGCAGGGCAAGGCGGGCGGCGTTGATCGCCTTGACGCTGGCGATCGCGTTCCGTTCGATGCACGGGATCTGCACCAGCCCGCCCACGGGATCGCAGGTCAGGCCGAGGTTGTGTTCGATGCCCACTTCGGCCGCGTTTTCCACTTGCTCCGGAGTTCCACCGAGGACCTCGCACAGGCCCGCGGCTGCCATGGAGCAGGCAGATCCCACCTCACCCTGGCAACCGACCTCGGCGCCGGAAATCGAGGCATTGATCTTGAACAGGATTCCGACGGCGGCCGCCGCCAGCAGGAAGCGCACCACACCGTCGTCGTTCGCGCCCGGAACAAACTTGGTGTAATAGTGCAGCACGGCAGGCACGATTCCCGCCGCACCGTTGGTTGGTGCGGTGACAATCCGGCCACCGGCCGCGTTTTCTTCGTTCACAGCCAGGGCGAACAGGTTCACCCATTCCATGGCCAGCAAGGGATCGCTGCTGCTTGAAGCTTCCGCTTCGGCCAGTTTCTTAAACAACGACGGCGCCCGCCGCTTCACTTTCAAGCCTCCGGGAAGGATTCCCTCGGCTGAGCAGCCGTTGTCCACGCACTCGCGCATGACGGCCCAGATGCCCAGGAGCCGTTCGCGCAGTTCCTCCTCGGACCGCCATACCAGCTCGTTGGCCAGCATGATGTCCGAGATGGATTTGCCTTCGCGTTTGCAGAGGGCCACCAGCTCATCTCCCGAGCTGAACGGGTAGGGCAGCACTGTGGTGTCAGGCACCACCTTGTCCGTGCCGGAGGCGTCGCCGTCCACCACGAAGCCGCCGCCAATGGAGTAGTAGCTCCGTTCCCGGAGCACCGCGCCGCTGTGGTCCAGCGCCCGGAACGTCATGCCGTTGGGGTGGGTGGGCAGGGACTTGCGGCGGTGGAGAACCACGTCCTCTTCCCAGTTGAAGTCCACCCGGTGGCTGCCGTCCAGGCGCAGCTCGGCGTCCAAGGCAGCCGCGGCCACCTGGTCATCCGCGGTACGGGTATCCACGGTCTCGGGGGAGTGGCCCTGCAGTCCCAGGACCACCGCCTTGTCCGAGCCGTGGCCCCGGCCGGTGGCGCCCAGGGAGCCGAAAAGCTCAGCCTGGACGCGCACCGTGGCCGGGAGTTGGCCGGACGAAACAAGTCCGTCCGTGAACTGCTTTGCCGCCCGCATCGGTCCAACCGTGTGTGACGACGACGGCCCGATGCCAACGGAAAACAGATCAAGCACGCTAAGTGCCATTACGGGACCTCAGGCGACGCGTACTCCCGCATTGAATCGAGGAGCCAGCGACCCAGGAAGTCGGCGAAGGAGGCGCGGGGGAAAATCCGGAAGGTCTCCTCGCCGGTCTTCCACAGGACCACCGGGATGTGCCCGATTTCGGTTGAAAGGGCGGTGCCTGCCTTGAGGACCCGCGGGTGCAGGTCCAGTGCGCAGCTCTTTTCCAGGACTGCACGGGCGCGGCTGCCGGAGAGCTCGAACGTGGTGCGGTTGGCGGACAGATCCACCACCTGGCCGGAGTCCGTGCCCAGGGCGGACGTCAGGTCGCCCACCAGGGATCCACCGAGCGAGTCGTGGGACTCTTCGGGGGCAATGACCAGGAACTCGGTGGGGCCGAGCCAGACGGTGCTGATGGCACCGGAGGTGACCACCTCACCGGACGTGGCAGGCAAGCCGCCGGTTACGGACGCAACCCGGGTACCGGCGTCGGACGTCCTGTCCACCCGGATGCCCACCTGGGCCTGGTAGGGGATTTCGTGGAGTGTGACCGAGCCGGCCACGGAACCGGAGACGAAGGCGTCGGCGAGGTGCTGTGCCGGGCTGCGGCGGGCCTCACGAACGCGGGCAACGGTTTCTGCAGGAGTTGCTGTCTCAGCCATCTTTGCGGGTCCCTTCAGCATCGAAAAGTACGGTTTCGCCAACAACCACGTCCACCAGCTGGTCGCCCAGGGAAGCCTGGAGGGTCTCGCCGATGCGGTTGCGGCCGTTTTGGATCAGTGCCAGGCCGAAGGTACGGCCCAAAGCGGCGCTGTGGTAGCTCGAGGTCACAAAGCCTTCCATGGGAACCGGGCCGTTCGCGGGGTTGACCGCGATGCCCTTCTCCACCAGCTGGGTGCCTTCGGGCAGCTTCAGCGAGTGGTCCACGGGAAGGACGCTCACCAGGTGCTTGCGGTCCTCGCGCTTGGAATCCTCGCGAAGGTAGGAGCGCTTGCCGATGAAGTCCTTGGCCTTGGAGACAATCCACTCCATGCCGGCGTCCTGCGGGGTGACCGTGCCGTCGGTGTCCTGCCCAACGATCGGGTAGCCCTTCTCGGCGCGGAGCACGTGCATGGTTTCCGTGCCGTACGGGGTGATGTTGAACTCGGCACCTGCGGCAGCAACGGCTTCCCAGGTGTTGAGCCCGTACCAGGACGGAACGTTGATTTCGTAGGCCAGTTCACCGGAGAAGGAGATCCGGCAGACGCGGGCCTGCACGCCGGAGGCCAGCGTGGTCTCGCGGAACGTCATGAACGGGAAGTTCTCCGCTTCCAAGCCACCGTTTTCGGCGAGCTGCGGGGCCACCTTGGCGATCACTGCACGGGACTTGGGACCGACGACGGCGATGGTGCTCCACTGTTCAGTGACAGAGGTGAAGACGACATCGAGTTCCGGCCATTCCGTCTGGTGCCACTCTTCGAGCCAGTCCAGCACCTTGGCTGCGCCGCCGGTGGTGGTGGTCATGAAGTAGGTGTCCTCGTCCAGGCGCAGGGTCACGCCGTCGTCGAAGATCATGCCGTCCAGCGTGCACATCACGCCGTAGCGGGCAGAACCGGGGGCGAGCTTCTTGAACGCGTTGGTGTAGACGCGGTTCAGGAATTCACCGGAGTCCTTGCCACGGATCTCGATCTTGCCGAGGGTGGTGGCGTCCATGAAGCCCACGGAGTCGCGGACTGCGGCGCACTCGCGGAGCACTGCGGTGTCCATGTCCTCGCCGTCCTGCGGGTAGTACCAGGGGCGCTTCCACTGTCCAACATCTTCGAAGAGGGCACCCTGGGCAACGTGCCACGGGTGGATCGAGGTGACGCGGGCGGGGTCGAAGAGCTCGCCGCGCTGGCGTCCGGCCAGGGCTGCGAAGGCCACCGGAGTGAACGGTGCACGGTAGGCCGTGGTGCCGATCTCGCCGATGCCCGGAACAGCGTCCGCGCCGCCGTACTTGAGCGCTGCGGCGATGACGCCGATCGCGTTGACGCCGGAGGTCTTGCCCTGGTCGTTGGCGGTGCTGATGGAGGTGTACCGCTTCACGTGCTCCACGGAGCGCATGCCGGCACCGGTGGAGCGGAGGACGTCTGCTACGGACTGGTCGCGCTGGAAGTCGACGAAGTGGTTGTGCCACTCACCGGGCTCGCCTTCCTGGGCGGGAACCAGCCACAGCTGGCGGGTCGGGGCGCTGGCCACGGGGGCCTGCAGTTCGGACGGAGTGACGGCGGATTCGAATCCGGCGGCGATTGAGGCGGCCGCGCCGGCGGAGATGCCCTCTGCCAGGCAGTCCTGCAGTTCGTAGCTTCCCCGGCCTGCGCCAACAACCTGCTGGTTGCGGACCACGCTGGACGGGATGAAACCGGCCAGTTCGTCGTCCCAGCGCAGCTTGCCCTGGCGCTGGCTGTGGAGGTGGACCACGGGGCTCCAGCCACCGGAGACAGCGAGGACATCGGCGGCAATCTGCTCGACGCCCGAGGTGAGTTCGCCGTCGTCGTTGATGCTGCGGACGGTGACGCCGCTGAGGCGGCCCTTCTCATCTGCGCTGGTGTCGGCGACTGCGCTGCCGATCAGGACCCGGAGGCCGGATTCGACGGCGGCAGCGGCCTTTTCGCTGATCTGCGGACGGGCGTCGACGACGGCGGCAACCGGCACGCCTGCTGCGTGCAGGTCCGCGGCGAGCAGGTAAGCGGAGTCGTTGGTGGTGCTGATGACCACGCGCTGACCGGCTGCGACGGCGTAGCGGTTGAGGTAGGTGCGCACGGCCGAGGCGAGCATGATGCCCGGGCGGTCGTTGTTCTCGAAGACCAGCGGACGCTCGTGGGCGCCGGGAGCCAGGACCACCTGTGCAGCACGGATGTGCCAAATACGGGCGCGGGAAACACCCGGTGCAGCCGGAACGCCAAGGTGGTCCGTGCGGTTCTGGGCTGCGATGAAGTAGTTCGAGTCGTAGGAACCGAAGGCCGTGGTGCGGTGCAGGACCGTGCATTCCTCGGCTGAGACCAGCTCTGCCTCGACGTCGGCAACCCACTCCAGGGCGGGCTTGCCTTCGATGGTCTCGGCGAGGCCCTCAGCGGTGGAGCCGGAGAGCAGGGAACCGCCGAGCTCGGGCTGGTCGTCGATCAGGATGACGCGGGCACCGGTGCGGACTGCCTCGCGGGCTGCTGCCAAACCGGCAGCACCGCCACCCACCACCAGAACATCGGTGTGGACGTACTTCTTGTCGTACTCGGCCTTGTCCTCGGCCGGGTCAAGCTTGCCCAGGCCGGAGAGGAGCTCGAGGCTCTGTCCGTCCACCAGGGAGACTGCCGTGGCGGGGAGCATGGATTCAGCGACGTGGCCGGGGAAACGCGGCGCGATCTTGACCAGTGCGTTGGGCTCCTCGACGCCTGCGGCGACGATGCCGCGGGGGCGGTCCTCGTAGAGGGAGTTGCCGGCGTTGACGTGGCCGTTGGCCAGGAGGGCCGAAGCGATGGTGTCGCCGGGGTGGCCAACGAATTCCTGGCCATCCACGGTGAACCGCCAGGTGATGCTGCGGTCGATGCGGCCGCCTGTGGCGAGGCGGGCGTTCTGGCTTGTCACTTCTGGGCTCCTTCCGGGGAGGTGGACGTGGTGGGGGCGCCGGGGGCGAGGCCGGGTGCGCCGGCCTGGCCTGCTGCGTTTTCTACCGCAAGCTCCGGGCGAGGCGAGCCTATGGCGTAGATGGAGTGGATGTCGTAGCTCACGGTGTCGCGGAGCATGTTGAACCACTGGCGGCAACCGGTGCTGTGGACCCAGCGTTCGGCGTAGGTGCCCTTGGTGTTCTCGCGGTAGAACAGGTATTCCGCCCATTCCAGGTCCGTGAGGTCGTTCGGGTTTTCCGGGTAGGGGACGTGAGCCTGTCCGCCGTAGTGGAATTCGGTTTCGTCGCGCGGCCCGCAGTTGGGGCATGAGATAAGGAGCATGTCTTTCCTGTCCTGTCCTGGCTAGTGGGCCACGGCTGCGGCGCCGTGTTCGTCGATCAAGGCGCCGGTTTCGAAGCGTTCCAGTGCGAAGGGCTTGTTGAGCTTGTGCGGAGCACCAGTGGCGATGGTGTGGGCGAAGGTCAAGCCCGCTGCCGGGGTGCCCTTGAAGCCGCCGGTTCCCCAGCCACAGTTGACGAACATGTTCTCCACCGGAGTGACACCAACGATCGGGGAGGCGTCCAGCGTGGTGTCCACGATGCCGCCCCACGTACGGAGCACGTGGGCCCGGGCGAAGATCGGGAAGAGTTCAACGGCTGCTGCCATCTGCTCTTCGATGACGTGGAAGGAACCGCGCTGACCGTAGCCGTTGTAGGAGTCGACGCCGGCGCCCATCACCAGTTCGCCCTTGTGTGCCTGGGAGACATACACGTGGACGTGGTTGGACATGACCACCGTGGGGTGGACAGGCTCGTGGAGTTCGGAGACCAGTGCCTGCAGCGGGTGGGACTGGATGGGCAGGCGGAATCCGGCCATCTCGGCCAGCACGGAGCTGTGGCCGGCGGCGCAAAGGCCCACCTTTTCGGTGTTGATGGTGCCGCGCGTGGTCTGGACGCCCGTCACCCGGTTGCCGTCCTTGATGAAGCCGGTGACTTCACAGTTCTGGATGATGTCCACGCCCAGCTCGTCACACTTGCGGGCGAAGGCCCAGGCCACGTGGTCGTGCTTGGCGATGCCTGCGCGCGGCTGGTACGTGGCGCCCATGACGGGGTAGCGGATGTTGTCGCTCGTGTTCAGGATGGGGCAGAGTTCCTTGACCTGGTCCGGCTCCAGCCACTCGGCGTCCACGCCGTTGAGGCGGTTGGCACCCACGCGGCGCATGCTCTCGCGGACATCGCCCAGGGTGTGGGCCAGGTTCATCACGCCACGCTGGCTGAACAGGAAGTCGTACTCCAGCTCTTCCGGGAGGATCTCCCACAGCTTGAGTGCCTGCTCGTAGATGGCCGCGCTCTCGTCCCAGAGGTAGTTGGAACGGATGATGGTGGTGTTGCGGGCCATGTTGCCACCGGCCAGCCAGCCCTTTTCGAGGATGGCGATGTTGGTCATGCCGTGGTTCTTAGCCAGGTAGTAGGCCGTGGCCAGGCCGTGCCCGCCGCCGCCGACGATCACTGCGTCGTACGACTTCTTGGGGTCCGGGTTGCGCCAGAGGAAGTCAGGGTGTTCGGGGAGGTGGTCGACACTCACTGGGCTGCTCCAATCATTTCTGCTTCGAGTACGGATCCGGCACCATTGCCGAGGTGGGGATAAAGCGGGAACTTGTCTGCCAGCGCCGTCACGCGGCTGCGGAGTTCGACGGCGGTCGCGTCGTCCAAAGTGCCGGTGCCCGCCGAGGCGATCAACGCCGTCGCAATAATGTCTGCGACCTCGGTGAACTCTTCGGCGCCGAAGCCGCGGGCGGCGAGGGCCGGGGTGCCGACGCGCAGGCCGGAGGAGACCATCGGCGGGCGGGGGTCGAACGGGACGGCGTTGCGGTTGACCGTGATGCCGATGTGGTGAAGTGCGTCTTCGCCCTGCTGGCCGTTCAACTCGGAGTTGCGGAGGTCAACCAACACGAGGTGGACGTCGGTGCCACCGCTGACAACGGAGATGCCTGCCGCTGCCACGTCTTCCTTGAGGAGGCGCTGGGCGAGGATCTTGGAGCCTTCGAGGACGCGGGACTGGCGCTCCTTGAACTCCGGTTCCGAAGCGAACTTGAAGGCCACGGCCTTGGCTGCGATCACGTGCTCCAGCGGTCCGCCCTGCTGGCCCGGGAAGACTGCGGAGTTGACCTTCTTGGCGATGTCGGCATCGTTGGTCAGGATCACGCCGCCGCGGGGGCCGCCGAGGGTCTTGTGCGTGGTGCTGGTGACGATGTGGGCGTGGGGGACCGGGCTCGGGTGCAGACCTGCTGCGACCAGGCCGGCGAAGTGGGCCATGTCCACCATGAGGTAGGCGCCCACGGAATCGGCGATGCGGCGGAACTCGGCGAAGTCCAGCTGGCGGGAGTACGCGGACCAGCCGGCCACGATCAGCTGCGGCTTGTTCTCGACGGCCAGGCGCTCAACCTCGGCCGTGTCGATGGTGTGGGTGTCCTCGCGGACGCTGTACGGGACCACGTTGTAGAGCTTGCCGGAGAAGTTGATCCGCATGCCGTGGGTCAGGTGTCCACCGTGGGCCAGGTTGAGGCCCATGATGGTGTCGCCGGGCGTGATCAGCGCGTGCATTGCCGCGGCGTTGGCCTGTGCTCCGGAGTGCGGCTGCACGTTGGCGTATTCGGCGCCGAAGAGCGACTTCAAGCGGTCGATGGCGAGCTGTTCGATCACATCAACGTGTTCGCAGCCGCCGTAGTAGCGCTTGCCCGGGTAGCCCTCGGCGTACTTGTTGGTGAGCACCGAGCCCTGGGCTTCCATGACGGCCGTAGGGGCGAAGTTCTCCGAAGCGATCATTTCCAGCGTGGACTGCTGGCGAATGAGTTCCTGGGCGATCGCCTGATCAACCTCCGGGTCCGCCTGGGCGAGCGGGCGGATCAGCGGTTCAACCATGGTGTTCTCCTTTGAAGTACGTGTGATTGCTGACTATTAGCCAACTGATATATTAGAACTATTGCCATAGTATGTTGGAGGTCACATGGTCGTCAACAGGTCTGCGGCAACTTATCCAGCAGGCGGGATTACGGCACCGGGGAGAAGGCAATGAGCACAGCACTGGAAGCTTTGGAAACAGCTCCGCAGGGTACGTCCCTGGCGGAGAACGCCTACCTGCTCCTGCGCGACAGGCTCATCATGCTGGACATCAAGCCCGGCGACCCCATCAATGACGGCCAGATCGCCACCGAGCTCGGCATCGGCCGCACACCCGTGCGTGAAGCCATCAAGCGCCTGGAAAGCGACCACCTGGTGGTGTCCTACCCCCGTCGCGGAACCTTCGCCACTGGCGTAGATATCACCCAGCTCGCCGAAGTCTCCGAAATCCGCGAACTGCTGGAACCCTTGGCCTCCCGCAAGGCAGCACGCATGGCCAGTCCGGCGATGCGTGCGGAGCTCCGCGATGTTGCTGCGGCCATCCGGGATCTCGAAGGCCAGGATGCCTCCTCGCAGGAGCTGATGCGCTACGACATCCAGGTCCACCGGCTCATCTACAAAGCCTCGGCCAACGCGCACCTTGAGGACGTCCTGATCCGGTATGACAACCTCGCCACCCGCATCTGGTGCCACATGCTGGAGAAGATGCCCTCGGTCTCGGGGCACATCTCCGAGCACGCCGAGCTCCTGACGGCCATCGCCGACGGAGACGAGGACCGCGCCGCAAGCCTGGCCCTCCATCACGTGGTGAGCTTCGAAGAGACGATCCGCAAGGTCCTCTAGCACCCTCTCTCACCGAACCCCCCTTCCTGGCGGACCCTCTCTCACCGAACCGCCCGTTTTACCGGACCCTCTCTCACCGAACCGCCCGTTTTACCGGACGCTCTCTCACCGAACCGCCCGTTTTACCGGACCCTCTCTCACCGAACCGCCCGTTTTACCGGACCCTCTCTCACCGCCCCCCTTCCCGGCGGACCCTCTCTCACCGAACCGCCCGTTCCGGCGGACGCTCTCTCACCAAACCGCCCCGTCCTGACGGTTCCTCTCTCACCGAACCGCCCGTTCCGGCGGACGCTCTCTCACCGAACCGCCCGATTCTGGCCGAGGCTCTCGCCGACCGCCCTTTGGCGATCCGGGACTCTCGCCTCCATGGGTGGTTGGCGGGACTGTCTGAATAACGGTGTGTGGGGTCTGGCCTGATCCGAAGGAGACGGCCGTGTCTGAATCCACGACTGGGATGGCAGGGACGATGATCGA
>NZ_JBIRZS010000042.1:0-13207 GCF_044391085.1 Paenarthrobacter sp. NPDC018779
AGTGAATTTACGTCGTGTCGTGCTCACAAGAACACCTTCCCGCAGAATCCCACGATCCCGCTACTTCAGGTGTCCACCAACAGAGGCTAACCCCACACGCGGGCAGTCCGAACGGGAATCGTAAGGTCACGATGGCTGCCCCAAGCGTAAAATTTTCAGCGTAGGAGGTGGCCAAAATGCATCTAGCCCTCAACACAGCCACAACTGTCCTGCCCGTCGATGACATGAGCCGCGCACGCATGTTCTATGCGGAGAAGCTCGGCCTGCCGCACAGAGGCAAGACCTGGGATGGAAACGATTTGTTCGGCAACGACGGCGGCGCAATGCTACAACTGTTGCCCATCACGGATGGCATGCACTCCAGCCATACGGCACTTAGTTTTGAGGTTAAGGACATCGAACGCCTGGTAGCCGAGATGGAAGCACGGGGTGTCACATTCCAGGACTATGACCAGCCTGACCTCAAGACCGAGAACCATATCTGCACAACCGACGCCGAAAAGTGCGCTTGGTTCATGGACTCGGAAAACAACGTGCTCTGCATTCATGAAACCTTGGGCCAACAGGCCGAATACCAGCTGTAGTCAATCGAAAACGAAGAACGCCTTCCCGTTTGGGAAGGCGTTCTTCGTGAGAGAGCATCGCGTTTGACCGGCGATTCGGTGAGAGAGGATCCCACCAAATCGGCGATTCGGTGAGAGAGGGTCCCGCCAAGAGGGCGATTCGGTGAGAGAGGGTTACTTCTCTACGAGGGTGAGGACGTCGTAGGTGGCTACGATTTCGTCGTTCTGGTTGGTCAGGACGGCGTCCCAGGCAACCTCGCCGTACTCGTCCGTCTCACGCGGCGTGATCTTCTTGGCGGTCAGGGTCACACGGATCGAATCACCGGCGGCCACGGGCGTGATGAAGCGCAGGTTCTCCAGGCCGTAGTTGGCCAGCACGGGACCCGGAGCAGGCTCCACGAACAACCCGGCGGCCCAGCTCAGCAGCAAGTAGCCATGAGCCACGATGCCCGGGAAGAACGGGTTGGCCTCGGCGGCTTCCTGGTTGGTGTGTGCGTAGAAGGTATCGCCCGTGGAGTTGGCGAAGGCCGTGATGTCCTCAAGGGCCACCTGACGCAGCTCGGAACGAACTGCATCACCAATACGCAGCGTGGCAAGGGACTTGCGGAACGGGTGCTCGCCTTCGCTTTCGACGGTAAAGTTCCGGTCAGCCCCCGTGTGCCACTGGCCGGTAACAGCCGTGAGCATGTTGGGTGAGCCCTGGATAGCCGTGCGCTGCATGTGGTGCAGCACGGAGCGGATGCCACCGAGCTCCTCGCCACCGCCGGCACGTCCCGGGCCACCGTGGACCAAGTGCGGCACGGGCGAACCGTGCCCCGTGGAGGAACGTGCGTCCTCGCGGTTCAGCATGTGAACGCGGCCGTGATGGGCGGCAATCCCCAGAACCAGCTCCTGCGCCACAGCGGGGTCGTTCGTGCAGACAGAAGCCACGAGCGAGCCGGATCCACGGGCGGCCAGGCGCACGGCGTCGGCGAGGTCCTTGTACCCCAGGACAGAGGACACGGGTCCAAACGCCTCCAAGGAGTGGACTTCCTCGGCTTCGGCATCCGCCCAGCTCAGCAGTACGGGCGCCATGAAGGCACCATCCTCCACCACGCCCACAGCGCCCCCAACCGAGGTGACCGACGGCGCATCGAGGCTTCCGTACGCAAGCTCACCGCCGGCGTCGAGCATTGACTGGACAGCAGCCCGGACGTCGGCGAGCTGTTCCAGCGAAGCGAGCGCGCCCATGGTGACGCCTTCGGCGCGCGGGTCGCCCACAACAACGCGTTCGGTGATGCGGGCACCGATGGCGGCGGCGACCTCGGACGTCAGTGCGGCAGGGACGAGGACACGGCGGATGGCGGTGCACTTCTGGCCGGCCTTGACGGTCATTTCGGTGACGACGGCCTTGACGAAAGCGTCGAACTCGGGAGTGCCCGGGACGGCGTCAGGGCCGAGGATAGCGGCGTTGAGGGAGTCCGTCTCCGAGGTGAAGCGAACACCGCCCTGGACTACGTTTGGGTGCGACTTGAGGGAGTTGGCAGTCGATGCCGAGCCTGTGAAGGACACGAGGTCGCGGTAGTCGAGTTCGTCCAAGAGGGTCCGGGCCGAGCCGGAGATCAGCTGCAGGGAGCCGGCGGGCAGGATGCCGGATTCGACGATCGCGCGAACGGCGGCGGCGGCAACGTACCCCGTGGGAGTGGCCGGCTTGACGATGGTGGGAACCCCGGCCAGGAACGCTGGCGCGAACTTCTCCAGCATGCCCCACACCGGGAAGTTGAACGCATTGATCTGCACTGCGACGCCCGGGATGCGCGTGTAAATGTGTTCGCCAGCGAACGAGCCGTCCTTGGACAGGATCTCCATGGGACCGTCCACCACAACCTGCGAGTTGGGCAGTTCACGGCGACCCTTGGAACCGAACGTGAAGAGCACGCCAATGCCGCCGTCGATGTCGATCATGTTGTCGATCTTGGTGGCACCGGACTGCGAGGACTCGGCGTACAGCTCTTCGCGGCGGCCGTTCAGGTACATGGCCAGCTCTTTGAGCTTGAGTGCGCGCTGGTGGAACGTCAGCTTGCCCAGTTCGGTCTGGCCGGTGGTGCGCCCGAAGTTCACGACGGCGGCAAGGTCCAGCCCGTCGGTGCTCACGTTGGCCAGGACTTCTCCGGTGCTGGCATCACGGACCGGGACGGTCTTGGCTTCGGGGGCCGGAGTCCACCAGGCGTCCTGCACGTAGCTGGGGACGGTTGCAACGGCTGTGGTTTCCGGGGCGACTGCTGTTGTGGTCATCGTCGACGGGTCCTTCCAAGGCACATGAAAGCGGCACGGTCATCGCTGGAGAGGCCAACATTTACTGACCGGCCGTTCGGTAATATATACAGGGTACATGAAGGACCGGCCAAGGTCAGCAAGAAATTTTGCCGCGGCCGTATCAGCAGCCGTATCAGGCGGTGAGTTTCGCCTTTAGCAAAGCGATCTGGGCATCCGTAATGCCGTTGGCTCGCAGGTAGCCCTGCACGTCAAGCCCGGCAAGAAAAGCCACGAGCGCAGTGCGTCGACGCTCCAGCAGCGATTCAAGATCCGCATCCGGCAGGTAAGGATCGTGGGCGTGCGGCGCACCGTGGGTCCGGTGCCGCTCGTTGATTCCGCGGGCAGCCAACTCGTAGCCGCGGACGATCTCCCGGTCATCGACACCCGCCAGTCGCTGCAGCATCAACGCAATCACTCCGCTGCGGTCCCGCCCCGCGGAACAGTGGACCACCACTTTGCCCGGCGAGGCCGCAATCGCTTGAAAAACGAGCGCGATCTTGTCCGCAAACAGCGCGAGGTATTCCCCGTACTGGCCCGGCTCCTTGAGGTACGGACCAAAGAGCGTGGTGAACCGGCTGTGGTCCGGGTCTTCCGTTGGGCAGTGGACGACGTCGATCCGCGCCTTCACGTCGTCCGGCACCTCAGGATCGGTGTCGCGTTGCCGCCGCTCGCGCGAGGCGCGAAGATCGATCACGGTGCGGACGCCGTCGTCGTACATCTGCTGCCAGCCAGCCGCGGTGACCCACTCATGGCGGCCCATCCGGTACACATCGCCGGCGATCCGCCAGGCATTGACGGCGCCATCCCAAGGGACCGCCTGGGGCGCTGAAGTCATCCCATCCATAAGAGCCAGCTAACCACAGAGGTGTGCAACGCGAGGGGTTGGCTTCCGGGGGCTAGGGCATGCCTGGCTCCCAGAGGTAACCACAGAGGTGTGCACCGCGAGGGGTTGGCTTCCGGGGTTTAGGGGCATGCCTGGCCCCCAAAGCTAACCCCTCGGCGCAGCGGCGGTGTACTTGGACAGCCTGAACCACAAGCCGTTCCGGACGGCAGGCCATTCGTGCTCCAGGATGGAGAACACCACGGTGTCCCGCAGGGCTCCGTCGGCGCTGCGGGTGTGGTTCCGCAGCACCCCATCCTGCTTGGCACCGAGACGGGCGATCGCATCGCGGGATTGTTGGTTGAGCCAGTGCGTACGGAATTCGACGGCCGGGCAGCCCAGGGTCTCGAACGCGTGGCGCAGGAGCAGCAGCTTGGAATCCGGGTTGGTCCCCGTCCCGTGGGCGGACGCGGCGTTCCAGGTGGAGCCGATCTCGACGCGCGGCAGCACCGGATCGATGTTCATGTACGTGGTCATCCCGATCACCTTGCCGGTGCTGTTCAGCCGCGTGGCGAACGGCAGCATGGAACCAGCTTCCTGGAGGGCAAGCCGCCGCTCGATCTCCCCGGCCATTCCCTCTGGGGTGGGCACGGAGGTGTACCAGAGCTTCCACAGTTCACCGTCCCGCGCTGCGTCCACCAAGCCGTCGTGGTGGTCCGTGCGGAGCGGTTCAAGGGTGACGAATTGGCCGGTCAGGGTGATGGGTTCAATGGCAGTCACCCGGCCAGCCTAATCGTTCCAGTCGAAGAATCCCTTGCCGGTCTTGCGGCCCAGCTCGCCACGCGCCACTTTGTCCCGAAGGATCTGGGGCGGCGCAAAGCGATCGCCGAGCGTGGAGTGGAGGTACTCGGCGATGCCCAAACGAACGTCCAGGCCAACAATGTCCGTGGTCTTCAGCGGCCCCGTCGGGTGCTTGTAACCCAGCACCATGGCGGCATCGATGTCTTCGGCCGAGGCCACGCCTTCCTCGACCATGCGCATTGCCTCCAGCGCGATCGCCACGCCAAGCCTTGAGGATGCGAAGCCTGGCGCATCATTGACGACGACGGCGGTCTTGCCGAGTGCCTCGGTCCAGCTTTTCGCCGCGGCAGCAAGTTCGGGTGAGGTTTCCTTGCCCAGAACCACCTCAATGAGGGTGGAGGCGGGCACCGGGTTGAAGAAGTGAAGGCCTACGAAGTTGGCAGGACGTTGAAGCTCGTTGCCCAGGCCCGTCACGGACAGGGACGAGGTATTCGAGGCCAGGAAGGCATCCGCTGAAAGGTGTTCCTCCACTGAACGCAGTGCTTTGACTTTGAGGTCATAGTCCTCCGGCACTGCCTCGACCACGAGGCCGCAGTGGATGAAGGATTCGTAGTCCGTGGAGGTGCTGAAGCGGGACAGAGCCTCTTCCGGTGTCTCGGACAACGTGCCGCGTGCTGCCGACTTGGCCACTGCTTCCGAGACGCGGCCATGGGCCCCCGCCGCCGCCTCGTGGTCACGCTCCACGACGATCACGGTGGCACCCTTCGTCAGGAAGGCGTGGGCAATTCCGGCGCCCATGCGGCCCCCGCCGAGGACTCCGACCACGTGCGGGATGGCGGGAACTGCTGTCATTTCTGGGTCCTGCTCTCTGGCTCGGCTTTGTTGTTCTTCTTGTCTGCACCCTTCTTGTCCAGGAAGGCCTGCATGCGGTCGAACTTGGCCTGGGATTCGAAGAGGATTCCCTGGGCCAGGGTGTCGATCAAGGGGTGTGCTTCAGCGGGCGCATGGAACACGGACTTGGTGATGCGGACTGCCAAGGGGTCCTGTCGTGCAATACGGTCGGCCAAAGCGTGGGCTGCATCCATGAGTTCCGGAGCCTCGTAGATCCCCGTGATGAGGTTGATCCGCAACGCTTCCTCTGCCCGCAGCACCGCCCCGGCCAGGAGGATTTCCTTGGCTTTCGGCTCCCCGACGAGTTCCTTGAGTCGCCAGCTGGCACCGGCCGCGGCAAGGATGCCGAGGCCGGTCTCAGGGTTACCGATGCGAACGCTCGGCGTTCCAATCCGGAAATCGGCGGCGTAGGCGAGCTCCGCTCCCCCGCCCAGGCAATAGCCGTCCAACGCAGCAATGACCGGCATGGGCAGCTTCGCGATGCGCACGAAGATGGTGGAGTTGATTCCCTGGAGGGCATCGTCCCGGCGCCGCTCCCGCAACTGTCCAATATCGGCACCGGAAGCGAACACACCGTCGGTCCCGGCGATGATCAGCACTTTCGGGTTCTGTTCGAGCTCGGCGCAGACGGCGTGGAGCTCATCCACCATCTGCTGGTCAATGGCGTTGCGGACCTCGGGACGGTTCAGGAGAACGGTGAGGCGATCCTCGCGCTCCTCAACCAGGAGGGTGCTGAAGTCTTCGGGGTTCAGTGCCATTACACGCCTTCCAGCAGCATTGCAGTTCCTTGGCCCACGCCGATGCACATGGTGGCCAGGCCGAGCTTCCGTCCAACAGTAGAGGCGAGTTCACGCTCCATGCGGCCCAGCAGCGTAATGGCGATCCGTGAGCCGCTGGAACCGAGCGGATGTCCCAAACTGATGGCACCGCCGTCGTTGTTCACGATCTCCGGGTCAAGCCCCAGGCGACGCATGGTGGCCAGCGACTGCGTGGCGAAGGCCTCGTTGAGTTCCACCGCGCCCAACTGGTCTGCCGTGAGCCCCGTCCGCGCCAGGACCTTTTGCGTTGCCGGAACAGGACCAATGCCCATGATCTCCGGCTCGCAGCCGGCCGAGGCGCCGTCGATGATTCGGGCACGCGGCGTCAGGCCGAATTTCTGGATGGCCGACTCCGAAGCGACGATGATGGCGGAAGCGCCGTCGTTGAGGCTGGAGGAGTTGCCTGCCGTCACCACCGAACCGCCCGGAACGACCGGACGGAGCCCGGCCAGGACATCCATGGTGGTCCCCTCGCGTGGACCCTCGTCCGTGTCCACCACGATTTCGGACTTGCGGGTCTTGACCGTGACGGGAACGATCTCGTCCTTGAACCTGCCGCCGGCGATCGCTGCCAGGGCGCGTTCGTGGGAGCGGACGGCGAAGGCGTCGGCGTCTTCGCGGGAAATGTTGTCCACCCGGCCCACTTCCTCGGCGGTTTCCGGCATTGAGTACGTCATCTTGCCGTCGCGGGACAGCTCGCCCTTGGTGAAGAGCGGGTTGGCGAAGCGCCAGCCGATGGACGTGTCGAAAATCTGGCCCGGCTTGGCGAACGCAGTGGTTGGCTTCTCCTGCACCCACGGTGCACGGCTCATGGATTCAACGCCACCGGCAACAACAATGTCCGCCGCTCCCGACTTGATCATGTGGCTGGCCATGATGATGGCGCTCAGGCCCGAGGCGCAGAGCCGGTTGACCGTGATCCCGGGGATGTGGAGGGGAAGTCCGGCGAGGATGGTGGCCATGCGGGCGACGTTGCGGTTCTCCTCGCCTGCGCCGTTCGCGTTGCCAAGGATCACCTCGTCAATGGCGTCAGGGTCGACGCCGGCACGCTCCACTGCTTCCCGGACCACCAAAGCGGCAAGGTCGTCGGGGCGGACGGAGGACAACGCCCCACCGTAGCGACCGACCGGCGTTCGTGCGCCGCCAACAAGAAAAGCCTCGACCATGAGAACATCCTTCGCGAAGTGAAAGGGACCGGAACGGAATAATATACCGACCGTTCGTTCTATAAAGATTACACGGCCAGGCAAGCGGGTCAACAGATGTCTTCACGATCATCCACCGACCCGCACGCCCGGCTTAGACCACGCGGATACCCAGGTGCCCGGCGAGCAGCGGGGCGAGGAGGCTTAGCTGATAGTCGTCGATCACCACTCCGGACAGCCCCGCAAGGCCGTTGATTCCGCGGAACTCGGAGGTTCGGAGGTCCACGTCCTTGAGCTTTGCACCCGTGACGTCCAAAGAGCCGATGGTGCAGTTCTTCAAGGCAATCCGGGTTCCCGTGACACCACCAAGATCGAGTTCATTGATGATGCAATCCGAGATCTGCACATCCATCAGCTTGGAGCCGCGGAGGTTCACATAGTCGAGTTTGCCGCCGTCGATTCGGACAGAGCGCCAAGTGCCCTCGTAAAGTTCGGCCGAACCCCAGCGCGGGTTGGTGATCTCTACGTCCTGCCAGGAAGTCCGCGCCGCCGGAAAGACCGGGGCAAAGGGCTCGGACAGGACGCACTCCCGGAACGTTGCACCACGAAGCTGGGCCTCATTGAAGGAGACGCTGTTGAACTCGCACTCGATGAAGTCGGCGCCACTGAGCTCCTCGCCGTCCGCCGAGACGCGGGTGAGCCGGACGCCGTCGTACCTCTCGCCGCGCTGGAAGTCCGGGGCGTCGTCGTCGCGCAGTTCTTCCAACCGCACCGGCGAAATCTTGGGGGCCGCCACCTTCGCCGCCGCCATCAGAGGGATTCCGCCTTCGCAGCGATCTCGGCGAGGTCCTTGGCCAGGGCCTTGCGCGTGACGCTCATGCCAATCTTCCCGAACAACGCCATGGTGACCTTGCTCAGCAGCGTTGGCTTGATGACCTCGGCGCCGAACGTCAAGGTCAGGTCCGTTCCTCCGTCCCGCTCGCTCAGGGCAAATCGGGTGGTGTAATCGGCGCCGCCCTGGAGGGCCTTGACGGTGGTGCTGCGGGGCGGGTCCGTGTGGGACACCCACATCTCCACGGTTTCCTGGCGGCCCATCATGGTGCGGGTCTCTTTCCAACGGGTCCCTTCACCGTAGGGACCGTCCGTGAGCATTTGGATGGCGTCGATTCCGGAGATGGTTCCGGCTGAACCTGGGATATCCGAAATGACGGCCCAGACTTTCTCCGGGCTGGCGTTGACGTGCTGGGTCAGGGAGGTGGTGTGATCCATACATCGAGCCTAGACCCGGGCACTGACACTCCCAACTGATCATCCGCTGTGAGGCCCGCTGTGCGCCCCATTTCCCAAGCAGGGCCCACGCCGCCCGGGTTCCCTGACCGAGCTTGCGAGGTGAGGGAGGCGGTGGGGATGCAGAGCAGGCCCCGCAACGCGACAGAGCGGCCACGCAACCCGAAACGGCGGGCGCCCCCGCAAAGGAGGCACCCGCCGTCGAGCATTTGAAAAGGACCTAGCTGAAGAGTTCGCTCTTGGGCTGGTTGTTCTTGACCTTCTGCCAGCCAAGCCAGAGGACCACAGCGAAGAACGGGATAGTCGCGAGGGTCCACAGGCCCAGGAGGAACACATCCCCGGTGGCCTTGTCCGTGACGGTGTCGAAGCCGATCAGTACCGTGATGGCCAGCAGGGCGATCAGGCCCAGCCAGCTCGTCCACGGCGATCCCGGCATCGGCAGGGAGGAGACCTTGCCGCGTTTCTTGCGCAGCGCAATCTGGCTCGCGAAGATCGAACCCCAGGTGAAGATCACGCCGATGGAGGCCGTGTTGAGGGCGAGATCGAACGCGTGGGAACCGCCCAGCCAGATGTTGAGCAGGATGCCCACCAGGTAGACGCCGCCGATCGCCAGGATGGCCGCGTACGGCACGTGGCGGGTGGACATCTTGGTGAGCCACTGCGGGGCGTGCCCATTGTTGGCCATGGTGCGGAAGATCCGGCCGATCGAGTACAGGCCGGAGTTGCAGGAGGACAGAGCCGCGGTGATGACGATCATGTTCATCACATCGCCCATCCAGCCCAGGCCCATCTGCCCGAACACGGTGACGAACGGCGAGGTGCCGGCCTTGTACTGGTCGGACGGCAGCAGCATGGCCAGCAGGGTCACGGAACCGACGTAGAACACCACAATGCGGATCACGACGGCGCGGATCGCCTTGGGCACTTCGCGTTCCGGGTTCTCCATCTCACCAGCGGTAATACCGACGAGTTCGATGGCGTTGTAGGCGAAGATCACGGCGTTCAGGACCAGGATCATCACCAGGCCGCCCTTGGGGAACATGCCGCCTTCATCGTGGAAGAGGTTGCCCACGGACGCGTGGCCCGAGCCCACCTGCGCATTGGTGACCACCATGAACGTGCCCACGGCCAGGAAGATCACAATGGCGGCGACCTTCAGGCAGGAAGCCCAGAACTCGAACTCACCGAACGCCTTGACGCTGAACAGGTTCACGGCCACCAACAGCACCAGCGCTGCGATGGCGGACAGTTCCACGGGCACGTTCGGGAAGAAGAACTGGAAGTACAGGCCGATCGCGATGAGTTCGGCAATACCGGTCATGGCCCAGTTGATGAAGTACATCCACCCGGACAGGTAGGCGCCCTTCTTGCCGAACATTTCACCGGCGTAGCTCACGAACGAGCCCGAGGTCTGGCGGTACATGATCAGTTCGCCGAGGGCGCGCATCAGCAGGTAGGCGATGACGCCGGCAATGGCGTAGGAGAAAATCAGGGCCGGGCCCGTGGAGGCCAGGCGGCCACCGGCACCCATGAAGAGGCCGACGCCGATCGCGCCGCCCATCGCGATCATGGTCACGTGACGGCGGCTCAGGGTCTTCTGGTAACCCTCGGCACTGAGGGTGGAGCTCCCGTTGGCGGATGACGCCTTGGGGCTCTGGAGATCTGTGGGAGTACTTTGCGGCACAGCTGTTCCTTGTGGGTTGGGGTATTGCTGTTGTGGTTGCGCCGGTGCCGGAGCAGGGGCCGATCCGGCACGCAAAATTCGGATTTTTCCTCGTTGAGGAATCCTCTGTGTGACGCAGACCGCAGAACGCCGAACGTTCGGGCAACCCGTCCATCTTACGGCATATGACGCGGAGCTCGTGACGCAGGCAACAAACCTTTGCCGCCGGAGGCCAACGCGGGGTCACTCACGGCCCCTCCGGCGGGGCAACATGGGCCGGAAGTGACCCCGCGTTGCTAGAGGAGAGAGCCGTTCACCATCCGCCGGCGCACCCAGTGGCCAACGGGGACTGAAGAAGCGCAGCCATCGAACCACTCCCCCAGCGCACGGTCGTGGCTCACGATCACCACGGTGCCGCCAAAGCCAGCGAGCGCCTCCTCGAGTTGTTCCACGAGCACCGGCGCCAAGTGGTTGGTGGGTTCGTCCAGGATGAGGGTATCGAAGCCGCCCAGGAGCAGACGGGCCAGCGCGAGGCGCCGTTGCTGTCCCGCGGAGAGGCTTCCCACCGGAACATGGAACTCGGCGGGCCGGAACAACCCCAGTCGAAGCAACGCCTCCGCATGCCCGTCGATGTTCCCGCCGAGCCCTGCCGCGAATGCAGGGAGAAGCCGGAGCCCGGGTTTGGCCGGGATGTCCAGTTCCTGCCGCAAGTAGCCCACGGTGCCCACACGTCGCACCTCGCCCGAGTAGTGTTCGGAATCCCCGGCGAGCACGGACAGCAACGTTGACTTCCCAGCCCCGTTCGGCCCGGTCAGGAGCACTTTGTCGCCGGCGGATACCCGGAGGGACGTAGGCTCAAGGCGTCCGGGAACTGCAACACCGGAAGCCTCAATGGCACCATCGAGCCCATCAAGCGAGGCTGCCAACGCCAACGGTTCGGGGGGCCGTTCCACCGGGTTCTCTTCCAACCGGCGGAGCCGCTCATGGGCATTGCGGACCTTGCTTGCCGCGGCCCTTTCCCACGTGCCGGTTTTCACGCCGAACGCCATCTTGTCATTGTCGCGCCTGCGGCCGTACCCCATGCCGTCCGCCACCGTCGCGGCCTGCTGCTTCTCGGCGGCCATGGCGTGTATCCACGCGTCGTACTGCTGCACCCATCGGGCACGCTCAGCCGCCTTCTCGCCCAGATATCCCTCGTAGCCGTTGCCGTACCGCGTCACAGAACGACGATCAGCGTCCACTTCAATCACGGTGGTGGCCAGCTTCCGCAGCAAGACCCGGTCATGCGAAATCACGACGACGGTCCCCCGGTGGGCAGTCAACCTCGCTTCCAGCCACTCGGTTCCGGCGGCGTCCAGATGGTTGGTGGGCTCGTCGAGGAGCAGGGCATCCGCCGGGTCGGCCAACAAACAGGCCAGCGCCACCCGTTCCTGCTCGCCTCCGGACAGGGAGGAAAGCGTCCGACGCCGGTCCAAGCCTCCCAGCCCCAGCTTGTCCAGCGCTGAGTCCACGCGGGATTCGGCCGCGTACCCCTCCCGGAGCTGGTACTCGGTGCTGAGCAGCCCGTAAAGATCCAAGGACTCCTGGTCCGCCGCGGCCAGGTTCTCCTCCAAGTCCGCCATCCGGGCTTCCAGTGAGCGCAACGAGGAAAGGGAGGTGTCGATGGCATCCGCCACCGTCAAATGGGAGGGAAGTCCGTGGGTCTGCGCAAGGTAACCCACGCGGTAGCCGCCGGTGCCCAACGGACCGGCCGTGCCGCCGTCGGGCGTTTCCTCACCGGCGAGCAGGCGCAACAGCGTGGATTTGCCCGCGCCGTTTTCGCCCACGACGGCAAGGTGTTCACCGTGGTGGACCACCAAATCGACAGACGTGAAAAGTTCGCGGTCCCCGTAGCCGTGGGAAACGCCGGAAAGGTGAAGGTGATGGGTCAAGAGATGTCCTTGCAGGTCCGCAGTTAATGGCAGAACGCCATGTGGGCACTGGGAAGGCAGCCGGAAGAAGGGGCTGCTGTTAGGACTCCATCGCTCCAGCCTGCCCGGGCGGACGCTGTCCAGTCAAGTTACTGGCGGCAAAGCTAGGCTGGTCACATGGGCTCCCTTTCGACGCAAACCAGGCTGTACCGGTTCAACATCTTCGATGCTGCCGCCGTCGTGGCCTATGTGGGCTTCACGGCCTACTTCACGTTTGCCGGTGCGTCGGTGGAACGGCTCATGTTGCAGTTCTTCCCGGAGCCGGCCACGGCGTCCTATGCCGTGAACGCGATCTTCTATGCCGCCGTCGGAGTCTTCGCGCTGGCTTCGGCCTGGCGCGTGGTGGGGCGGGACTTCCGGATCCTGGGCACCCGGCCGTGGTTCACGCTGGGCATGGTCCCCCTGGCCGTGGTGGTCATGCTCATCATCACGGCAATCCTGGTTGCAGCCCTGGGTGGCGCGCAGAGTTCAGAGAACCAAATGGGCATCCAGGGCCTGCTGCAACACGTACCCGCATGGCTCATGGTGCCCCTTTTGGTGCTCCTTGGCCCGTTCGTTGAGGAATACCTGTTCCGGCACCTGCTGATCGGCAAGTTGTCCCAGTACGTCAACATCTGGATCTGCTGCATCGTGTCAACGGTGGTCTTCGCTTCGATCCACACCATCGGCAGGGAGGGCTTCGAACTGTCCGCCCTGGCGCCTTACCTGGGCATGGCCGTGGTCCTGGTGGGTGTCTACGTATGGACGGGCAGGAACCTGATGTTCTCTTACCTGGTCCACGCCGCCAAGAATCTGCTCGCCGTGGTCCTGATCTACTCGGTCCCCGCCGAGCTTCTCCCCAGTTAGCCATCAGCCCGCCCCCAACTAATACGAAAGTATTGGTGGGTTAGGCTGCGGTGACCGGGGTGATGGTGACGTTGTAGCCGAGGTTGTTGAGTTGTTTGATGGCGCGGT
>NZ_JBIRZS010000043.1:0-12513 GCF_044391085.1 Paenarthrobacter sp. NPDC018779
GCGACACCCTCTACGCCATGCTCCGCGACGGCACCCTCTACCAAGCCCAAACACCCAAAACCGCTTGACGAAAAACATAGGGACACTCTCACCAAGGTGGGACGCGTCGGCCAGCAGGGAATGAGGTGTACCTCCCCGACCTACTTTGAGCCCCCGCGGATCCGAATGAACCCCATTCCAGTTGGGTTTCGGCCGAGCCGCACTCAAAGTGGGTCGTGAAGGTACGCCGCTGCTCAGCCCAGGTGCTCAGCTCACGCGATCCGAGCGTCCGTGTCGGGGTCTTTCCGGGTATCCAGCACCCCTGCGACCTTCTTTTCAAGGGCGGCAACCGTGGTTTCAGGAAGGACAATCAGGCCGTCCAGTTCTTTCCGGGCGCGCTTGTAGGCCGTCTGACGCTCGGCCGGAGTGGCCGCGACATCCTCCGCAATGCGCAGGAGTTTCCTTGCCGTGGCCAGGCGTTCCCGTTCCGGGCCAGTGAAGTTGCCGTCCTTGATCCGTTTTGATTCGCGCTCTGCGATCTCGAAGGCAATCTCATAGCTGTGCACCGTCGCCCGGTATTCGGCGAGGCGGGCCGCCGTCGTAATTTCCGCAGGCGAAGCGGGACGCATGCCATCGGCTTCCTTCTTGGCACGCAGGAAGGCCACCGTAAGCGGCTCGCGGACGTCGCTCATCAACGGGTAGTCAATGAGCTTCCCAACATCCAACTCGTAGTCGAGCCATTTGTGGTTCACGGCATCGTGGGCGGCCATCAAGGCGGCCACTTCGGCTTGGCTGGCCTGCTCGGTTACGGCCTGCTGGTTCTTCAGCTTGTACAGCTCAACTTTGCGCCGGTGCCGACGTTCGCTGGCCCGGGAGAGGGACTTGGCCCAACCGCCCGCCATCCCACCGAAGACGAAGACAAGCCACCAGTACTGACCAATAAAGTCGAAGAAGGGTTGCACAAACTCATCCTCCCACCGCCGTGGACCTGCCTCAACAACGGCCGGGCCACCTCACCCGGTGATGTTCAGCGGTTTGACCCGTTCAGCGCAGGACGCCCTTTGGAATTGAGGTTCCCCGCGGCCTACCCGGTTGTTCCTGCCGGTGTCGTCGCACCAGTCGACACCATCAGGGGACGCACCAACGCTGGCTGTTCCCGGTTTCATGGTTGCGGGCACTTGGAACGTGTAGGAGAAGCCGCCTGCGTCGGCCATGGGAGCTGTGGTGGTGAGAACTTCGACGCCGGTGGAATCCTTAACCACGATCAGCACCCGTGCGTCGTGGCCGTAGCGCGGATCGCAGGTGGCATCCGCCGCGGTAACTGTCACGGAGTCACCGGGCCTCGCGGCGGTCGGGCTGACGGTGTAATCCGGAGGCATACAGGGCGGGGCGCCTCCCCAGTAGGAGATGCAGCCGCTCAAGGACATGCCGGCAATGAACCCCACGGCCACGACGGCGGCAGTTCGACGAGTGCTGATGCCATCTGTAGTTGCCATGCTTCATTGTCGCCCGCCCGAGCGCGGAAGCGCCCTGCCCCCGGATTCCGCGCCCGGATCGTTGCCTCGGCCGCAACTCCACACCGGCCCTTCAATGCCGCTTAGCTTGGCACAATCCGGCCCGAGCATGAGAATCTCTTACGCTCAGCCTGAATATCCGTTAGCACTCACCGCGCCTCGCTACGCTCTTTTAGGAACGCAAAACACAGTTTTGGAAGGACTCGCCGTGCCCCTCACGAATGACCACAATGACGTGGAAACCGCCCACCCCTTCAACGTGGTGGTTGCCGGATCCACCAGCGCCGCAGGGCAAGCTGTCATCGCCGCACTCCTCGCGAAGGGAGCTCGCGTTGCCGCCGTCGACCTTGATGCCACCCGACTGGAGGCATTGGCCGAAACCTACCCGGACACCAAGACCTATGTCTGCAACCTCTCCAACCCCGAAGCCGTGGAAAAGCTCGCTGCGGACGTCCGCAACGATCTCGGCGGCGTGGACGGACTCATCCATTTGGTGGGCGGCTGGCGCGGCGGCGAAGGCATCTCCGGCCAGCGCGACGAGGATTGGGACATCCTCCACGCAAGCATCATGACCACGCTCCGGAATACATCGCGCGCCTTCTACGCCGACCTCGAGGCCTCGCCCCGCGGCCGCCTGGCCATCGTTTCGGCTGTAGCGGCTGCCAAGCCGACCGCGGGCGGTGCCAGCTACTCCGCGATCAAGGCAGCGTCGGAAGCCTGGGTCCTGGGCGTGGCGGACGGCTTCAATGCCGCCCAGTCAGGCCACAAGACCGAGCCGAAGGAGCAGACCTCGGCAGCCGTGGTGTTCGTGGTGAAGGCGCTCCTGGACGACGCCATGAAGGAGGCGGCGCCGCATCGGAAGTTCCCCGGTTACACACACGTCAACGAACTCGGCGAGCACGTGGCCGCCTTGTTCGACGCGCCGGCCTCCGAGCTGAACGGCACACGCCAGCACCTGGCCTGAGTTATGGTCGCACCTCCTCGCTAGCATGGCCGTATGGACCAGCGACTGCACTTCATCACGTTTGCCACGCCTGATCTGGACCGGGCCCGCGCCTTCTACAAGGACGGGCTCGGTTGGGATCCCCTCATGGACGTCCCCGGCGAAATCATCTTCTTCCAAGTTGCCCCCGGGCAGGTTCTCGGCCTTTTTGACGCAGACAAGTTCGATCAGGACTTGGCCAGCGGGACCAAAACTGTGGGCGTCAGTGGCGTCACTTTGTCCCATAACGTTGGCAGCGAGGCGGAAGTGACCCGCACCATTGAGCAACTGGTCTCAGCGGGCGCCAGTGTCATCAAGCCGGCCCAGGCAGGCGCGTTCGGCGGCATCTTCCATGGCCACGTCAAGGACCCCAACGGCGTTGTGTGGGAAATTGCCTACAACCCCGGCTGGCGGATCGACGACGACGGCACGGTAGTTTTCGGATGAGCGCGCCACTGCGCTCTTCCGATGGCGTCATCACCGCGGAGGCGCACGTGCAGTTCGAGGCATTCATCGACGAACACCGCCGCGCACTGAACGCCAGCCTGGACGGACTCACCGAAGAACAAGCACGACGCCGGCTGGTCCCCTCGCGGACGACGCTTCTGGGCCTCGTCAAACATGTGACTTTCGTGGAGAAGGTGTGGTTCAACGAAGCGATCACCTGCCGCTCCCGCACTGAGATCGGCATTCCATCGACGCCGGACGAATCGTTCATCCTCGAAGACACGGACACGATCGCCAGCATCCAGGAGGCCCACCGCGAGGCGTGCGAAGCATCCCGCCGCGCGGCCGCCGACCTGGGACTTGATGACCTGCTCCTGGGGAACCGGCGCGGCCCGCTGCCCCTGCGCTGGGTATACCTGCACATGCTCCGGGAGTTGGCACAGCATTGCGGTCACGCGGATATCCTGCGGGAACAAATTCTGGACGGGCAGGCCGATCCTGCCTAGCACCCCCCTTTTGGCATACCAAAATTCGACTTTCCTCGCATATATTTCCCTAAACGCTTGCGAGCACTCGATCGATTGAGGCATTCTGGAATACCAAATAGGGATTGCTAGTTCGCAGCAACCCCGGTAGTTCCACCCAGGAGTACAACGATGTGCCTTCACGACCACACCTCAGCACCAAAGCCCGCCGGTGAGTTGCCTCGCCGTGGCATCCTGGCCGGCGCCGCCGCTTTGGCAGGCATCTCCGTTGCGGGCATCGCCGCACAAATGGTCTCCGCTCCCCCGGCTTTGGCAGATAACCCGAAGTCCGGGCCGAACTACCCCGGCCAGCCCCTCACCACCCAAGCAGTGGTCATCGAGGGCGGCACCGTGGTGGACCCCAAGACCGGCGATGCCGTAACGGACGGCGTGGTCGTCCTCGACGGCGGCATGGTGACCGCCGTCGGAACCCGGGGCCAGACGCGCAAGGCCGTTGCCGCCGTCGGAAACCGTGCGCGTGTGCTGAACGCGTCCGGCCGTTGGGTCCTCCCGGGCCTCGTCGATGCCCACGTGCACGCCAACGCCTTGGCGGATGCCCGCCTGCTTCTCCAGGGTGGAGCGACGAGTGTCCGTAGCGGGTCGAGCACGTTCTACCAGGACATCGCTATGGCCGCAGTACCTCAGTGGGCTCCGGGTGTCACTCCGCGTATGACCCCTGCCGGCTTGTTCATCTCCCCGGACCAGGGAGACTCCCTCCTGGCCGATCCAGACCTGGCACCGCTGGCCACGCTCAAGGGCGGCGTCACTGAGGCCCAGGATTTGGCCTACTTGACGCGTATCAACCTCAAGCGTGGTGCCGAGGTCATCAAGACCCGCGCCAACCCGCGCGCTGGCATCCCCGAGCAGGATCCCCGCGAATTGGTCTACAACGTGGATCAGATCGGGGCGATCGTGAAGGCAGCAAAGGGTGCCGGTGTGCTGTGCCACGCGTACAGCGCGGAGGGCATCGACGGCGCGGTCCGGGCCGGTGTCCGCAGCATTGAGCACGGCGTGTTCATGACGGAGGCGACCATTCATGAGATGGCGCGTCGTGGAACCTATTTCACCCCCACCATGGATGCGATCACCAGCATGGCCACCTCGAGCAACCCGATCCTGGCTGCCCGCGGCAAGGAATACACGCCTATCCTGAAAGCCGCAGTCAGGGCTGCCAAGGACGCGGGTGTGACGATCATCGCCGGTACGGACTCCTTCGGCACGGACGTGACGCCCATCGGCACCGAGGTCCGCTTGCTTTCGGAGGCCGGACTCACCCCCCTCGAGGCACTGCAGGCTGCCACCACCAACGCGGCACGTTTGCTTGGCCGCGGCGACGCTGTGGGTCGCCTGGTACGCGGCTCGCTGGCCGACGTCGTTATTGTCGACGCCGACCCCCTGGCGGACGGTTCTGCCCTCGAAAAGGTGAGCACCGTGATCGCCCAAGGTGCCGTGGTCCGCACCAACCTCTAACTGCAACCCGGGGTCACTTATCGCCCTTAAATCCCGCCAGAATGGGTTGTAAGTGACTCCGGGTTGCTTTAGGCGGGCAGCGTGAACTTGTCCTCCACAAGTTTGAGCAGCGGCCGGGAGTTCAAGCAGAGGAGGTACACCACCGCGCCGGCAATGAACGGTAACAGCCAAGCCGTCGTGCTGATCATCAGGAATCCGGTGATGAACAGGATTCCTGCGTTGCCAAGGGACACGCGCTTTCCGGATCCGAGCGTGTAGAGCGAAAGCCTATAAATGTCCACGGTCCTGAACGAGAACCGGGACAGCAACAACAACGCATGAACCGCAGCAGTGCACACGATGACCGCCAAGCCCAGCAGCCCAACCCGGGCAGCAACCATTTCAGGGTTGCTGCCCGGGAGGCTGAGCAGGTTACCAGCGATGACGGCAAGCAGAGCGAGGTACGGCAGCCATACGGCCAACGCCTGCAGGAAATTGAGACGGTAGGACTTCCTGAAGTCGCGAAATACTCCCGTGTCCTCCCCTGCCATGAGCCGGTTGAAGGCGTAGCACGCAGCCACGATCGCCGGGCCAGCCAGCACCAGCACAAGCAGGGCGAGGGGTCCGAGCCATGGCGAAGCGAGTATCGGCAGATTGGTCAGCACCAGCAACCCGGTGCCAACCAGAATCCCGTGGATGGTGCCGGCGGCCTTGAACAACGCCCCGGAACCAAACTCTGCTTTCGTGGCTGCCACCAGAACCTACTTCTTGTCCGCGTACGCCTTGTACGCCTTGTTGGCGAGGTCCACGTACTTCCCCATGCCCTTGCTGTCGAGTTCCTTCACGTAGGCAGCGAACTCGCCGAGGGCCCTCTGTCCGGTAATGAACTTCAGGGTGTTCTGCTTGACGTGGTCCTTGAGTGGCGTGAGAGCCAGGGTGGCTTGTTCACGGTCCACGTCGCTGAAGGGAACAGGCGGCGAGACAGGACGGGGTTTCTTGGACTTCATGGCCTCCTGGAAAGCCAATTCCTCCTCGTTGAATGTGGACTGCAGCAGATCCGTGGTACCGCCATAGGCGAAGTTGCCGCCGGAGAAACCGTAGTCAACGCGAAGGTCCTTGGTGCCGGCGGGGTTGAGGCCTTGGTAGTTGATATCAGCTGCGAGCTTCCGCTTGCCGCCCTGCTTGGTATAGGTGGTCCCTTCGACTCCCCACTTGCTGAACTCCTGACCGGCGTCGCTGTAGAACAGCCAGTCGATGTACTGAATGAGTGCCACGAAGCTGTCCTTGTCCTTCACGGACGAGTTCAGCATGATGCCGTTCTCCAGGCGGGTGCCGCCGATGATGTCACCGGCCGGGCCGCCGGGAACAGTGATCTTGCCGATCTCGAAGGCGCCCTTGCCGAGGGACTGTTCCATGGAAGTGCGGTAGGTGATGACGTTCTGCGAGTTGGCACTGATCACGAACGACTTTCCGGAGACGAACTTCTGGATGGCGGCATCGTCCGTCTGCGTGAAACTCTCCGGGTCCATCAGGCCCTCGGACACCAGCGAATTGAAGTATGTGGCGAGGTCCTTGAACTTGTCCGAACCCGAGGCGAAGGCGAACTCCTTTTTGTCCTGGTCAAACAGCAAACCGTCCACCAGGCCCCAACCAGCCACGGTGCCGAACGCCGGTGCTGCGATGTTCAGGACACTGTCACCCTTAAAGCGGTCGGAGAAAGGAACGACGTCGGGATACGCCTTCTTGAGCGCGCGGAGCACTTCACGGAGCTCGTCCCAGGTCTTCGGCTCCGAAAGTCCTTCCTTCTTCAACACGTCCTTCCGGAAGCACAGCGAGTAGTCCGGCCACAGTTCCTGGTGGAGGCCCGGAAGGACGTAGTACTTGCCGTCTTCCTGCGTGAGCGCCTCAATTTCAGGCTCCAGCTTCCACTTCTTGACCTTGTCCTGGTAGTGCGGCATCAGGTCCACGTAGTCGCTGACCGGCAACACTGCACCGGCAGAGACGAACGCCGATTCCTGTCCCGGGTATGTTTTGGCAATGATTTCCGGGGCGCTTCCTGAGCTGATGAGGAGACTGCGTTTCTGCTCGTAATCGCTGTTGGGAACGATGGTGGGTTCCAGGGTGATGTTGTTGTCGCTGGCCATCTTGGTGAAGAGCAGCCAGTCTTTCTTGTAGGGGTAGGTGGGCTGGTCTGAGAAGAGGAAGGAGAACGTCAGGGGCATCGTCGCCTTGAACGTGTCTCCCACTTTGAAGCTGTCCATGGCACCCGTGCGGTTCTTGGAGGTGTCAACCTTCTCCTTGGTGTCGGCGTCGCACGCTGTCATGACCAAGCCGATGGTGACGACGGACGCGAGCCCCAGGAAGTCTCGTCTGCGGATCATTGGGTTTCCTTTCATGAGGGTTATTCCTTGACGGAACCGAGCATCACGCCCGAGAAGAAGTACTTCTGGACGAAGGGATAGACACAAAGGATGGGGATGACGGTAAGGACGATGGTCACCGACTGGATGTTGGCAGCGATCTGTCCGACGTTCTCGGCCGTGCCACCTGCAGATCCGGCAGTTGTGACGCCAGCGATCATGTTTCGGAGGTAGATGGTGACCGGGAACAAGTCCGGGTTGTCCAGGTAAAGGAAGGCTTGGAACCAGGAGTTCCAGTTGGCCACGGCGTAGAACAGCACCATGGTGGCGACGATCGCCTTGCTCAGCGGCAGCACCACGCGGAAAAGGATCCCGTACTGGGTCAGGCCGTCAATGGAGGCCGCCTCTTCCAATTCACGTGGCATGTTTTCGAAGAAGGACTTCATGATCAGCAGGTTGAAGACGCTGATGGCGTTCGGCAGCACCACGGCCCAGATGGTGTCCCGCATGCCAAGGGAGCTGATCAGGACGTAGTTGGGAATAAGCCCACCGTTGAAAAACATGGTGAAGACGGCCAGGCCAATGAAGACGCTCCGGCCTTTCAAATCCTTCTTGGCGATCGCATAGGCAAAAGACGTAGTGAGGACCATGGAGATGGCCGTCGCCACCACTGTGTAGAGCACTGTGTTCCCGTAGTTCGTCCAAAACGCGGAGTCAGCCAGGATCAGTTTGTACGTCTCAGTGTTGAAGCCCATGGGGAACAGGTTGACCTGCCCGGAGTTGATGAACCCCTCGCTGGAAAACGACTGCGCAATGATGTTCAGGAAGGGGTAGGCCGTCAGGAACACCACCAGCAGCAGGAACACCAGGTTGAATGCCTGGAACACGCGCATCCCTTTGGACACCTTCATGTTCCGTACCAGGACGACACGCTCGGCAATAGAAGTCTTGTTCACCAGAGGCTCGTTCCTGCGACGCGCTTGGAGATGGCGTTCGCTGAGAGGATCAACGTGAGGCCGATGACGGATTCGAACATGCCGATCGCGGCCGCGTAGCTGAAATTGCTGGATTCCAGGCCCACCCGGTACAGGTAGGTGGAGATGACGTCTGAAGCTGCATAGTTGAGCGGGTTGTAGATCAGCAGGATCTTCTCGAACCCGACGGCCATGAAAGTGCCAATGTTCAGGATCAGCAGGGTGATGATGGTGGGCCTGATGGCAGGCAGCGTTACGTGCCACGTCTGCTGCCAGCGGTTGGCGCCGTCGATCCTGGCTGCTTCGTAGAGGGATTCGTCCACCCGCGTCAGCGCGGCCAGATAGAGAATGGCGCCCCAACCCATGGTCTGCCACACTTCCGAACTGATATACATGGGCCGGAACCAAGTGGGATCCTGCGTGAAGTTCACAGTGTTGCCGAACAACGCTTCAGAGATCTGGTTCACCGTTCCGGTCATGGAGAAGTTCTGCAAAATCATTCCGGCAATGATCACCACGGACATGAAGTGCGGCAGGTACGCCACCGTCTGGACGAACTTCTTAAACTTCTGCGATCTCAGTTCGTTCAGCATCAGCGCGAAGATGATGGGCATCGGGAAGCAGAACACCAGTGTCAGGACACCCAGGACTATCGTGTTCTGGAAGGCCTGCCAGAAACTGGGATCGTTGATGAAGAGGGTGATGTATTTGAAGCCCACCCACTTCTCGCCAAAGATGTTGCCGCCGGGTTGGAATTGGCGGAAAGCGATCACGTTGCCGGCCATGGGCAGGTAGCGGAACACCAGGAAGTAGGCCAGTGGTAGCGCTAACAGTGTGTACAAACGCCAATCACGTTTGAGCGCCAACTTCCAGCTTCCGGGCTTGTCGCGGCGCTTATTCCGCGGTTTCTCCTCAACGACAGCCGCCGGAGGGGTGTCCAGCCTCAGTGCCATGACCCCACCTTTTCCTCAAGGATCAGGACGCCGTTTGCCTCTACCTCAACCGGGCCCTGAACCGGGCGGTCGCTGAGAAGGTCCGTGCCGCCGTCGTGAACGTCTACCTGGACGGGAGCGTCGTTGTGGTTGAGCACCAGCAGGAAGCTGCGGCCAGTGCCGTCGGCCTTGGTGCTGGCACGACGGCGGACCTGGACTCCCGCGGGCACGTCCAGTTCGGGGGCAACCCCCGCAGCCTGGAGTTCTTCGCCGAGCAATTGCCGGTGCAGGTCATCATCGAGGCGCGCGGAGAGGTAGAGAGCACTGCCTTGTCCGAAGGCGTTCCGCGTCACTGCTGGTACACCGGCGAGGCGGCCGGACGCGTAACTGGCGACGACCTCTGCCGTCTCGGCATGGATATGCTCGGTCCAGTAGCTCGCCGAGGAGGTACCGCCGTCGGGCGTTGAAAGCTTTACCTGTTCGTCCTCGCCGGCCAGCGGATGCATCTCCTCGCTCCACGCTCCCAGGACCTTCCGCAGCGCACCCGGGTAGCCGCCCAGGCGGATGCTGTTGTCCTCATCCACGATCCCCGAGAGGTAGGACGCCACCAGCCGCCCGCCTTCAGCCACGTACGTCTCGAACCTCGCCGCGGACTCGTCGGTGAGAAGGTACGACGCCGGCATGATCACCAGGCTGTACGGGGAAAGGTCGCTGTTGGCGCTGACGAAGTCCACGGTTACGTTGGCCTCGAACAGGGGCCGATAGAAGCGGAGGACTTCCTGCGCGTAGTTCAGGTCCGAACGCGGTGAGTTGCCCAGCTCAAGCGCCCACCAGCAGTCCCAATCGAAGACGATGGCCACCTTGGCTGTGGACCTCGCACCGGTGAGTCCGACCAGGGACTTCAACTCCTGGCCAAGCTCGCATACTTCCCGGAAGATCCGCGTGTCCGGACCGGCGTGGTTGACCATGGCCGAGTGGTAGCGTTCAGTGCCGCCCTTGGCTTGGCGCCATTGGAAGAACAGGATCGAATCCGCACCCTGGGCAATGGCCTGGTAGGAACCGAGGCGCATCTTCCCCGGAAGTTTGGACACGTTGATGGACCACTGGCTGACCGCTCCGGTGGCTTGCTCCATCACCATCCATGGCTGGCCTTGGCGGAGCGAGCGCATCAGGTCGAAGTTCAAGGCTGCAGCAATATGTGCATCCTCTTCCCGCGGATCCGGGTAGATATCCAGTGCCGCAGCGTCTTCTTCCGCCGCCCACGCCCAATAGTCGTTGGTTTTGTAGAAGCGCATGAAGTTGGTGACGATCGGCAGGTCAGGACTGTACCGGCGGAGGATGTCCCGCTCGGCCTTGAAGTGTTCCAGCATGCTGTCCGAGGTGAACCGGTGGAAGTCCAGGCGCCGGGAGGGATTGGACCACGTGCGTGGCTGCGCCGGAACGCGGACCTGGTTCCAGTCGGTGTAGTGCTGTCCCCACACCGTGGTGCTCCAGGCCTGGTTGAGTTCGTCCAGGGAGGAGTACTTCAGTCGCAGCCATTCCCTGAACGCCTTCTCCGCCCACGGGCCGTAGGACGTGGGGCCGTATTCATTGCCCACATGCCACATCCGAAGTGCAGGATGCTTGGCGTACCGCTCCCCCATCTTCTCCGCGAGGGCCAGTGACTTTGCCCGGTAGACGGGATGGGAAACATCAAAATGCTGGCGGGAGCCAAAGCCGAAAATACTGCCGTCCGCGCGCTCGGGCATGATGTCCGGATGCTGCTCCACGAGCCACGCTGGTGGGACCGCGTCCGGGGTAGCGAGGTCCACGCCGATGCCGTGGGTGTGCATGAGATCCATGACGTCATCCAGCCACCCGAAGTCGAAGACGCCGTCGGTGATCTCCAAGCGGCTCCACGAAAACACTGCCAGCGTCACAAGGTTCACTCCGGCTTGCTGCATGAGCCTGGCATCCTCCAGCCACACCTCACGGGGCCATTGTTCGGGGTTGTAGTCGCCGCCGTAGGCAATACCGCCCAAGCGTTCATGCAGGCGTTTCAAACGCTCTTCAGCGCTCAGTAAGTCCTCAGGGTGGATGGTCATCTTTGTCCTTCACTCGGCCTTCGTCGCCCCGAAGCTTCAGTGCGACGCGCATCACAGAGAGAAACTATCGTAAAGTTTACGCAATAACAACAGGTGAGTTTCCGAACTCGCGGGTAACTTCCGAGTTCGCTGGGAAGCCACTCCAGGTTGACGGCCCCAGGGTATCCGGGCAATGACGTGGCCTGGAGACTCCCCGAATGCACTCGCAAGTTATTGTCGAGTTTCTGAAGGAATCCAGAAACTATCGGAATTGGCGTCCCAGGGCTAGGTCTCACCGAGTACGCGGGAATGCGCCTATTTCGCTGTTCGCTACCAAAGGTTTTCGCAGGTTTCCGGCGAACTCGGCCGCAGGGAAGCTCAGCGACCCCAAGGCACGCCACCTCAGCAACCCGTTGACAGGTGACCAAATGGTCACCTATTCTGAACCCATGGACCCCGTGTTCAAGGCACTCGCAGACCCAACCCGCCGGCAATTGCTCGACGAGTTGTTCCGCGAGGACGGGCAAACCCTGTCAGCCCTCGGAGCCCGGTTCGAGATGACACGTTTCGGCATCGCCAAGCACCTCAAGCTGTTGGAGGATGCAGGACTGGTGGTCACCCGCCGTCGGGGGCGTGAAAAGCTGCACTTCCTGAACCCGGTCCCCATCAGGCTCATCCATGACCGCTGGGTGAGCAAATACGCAGAACCATGGGCCGCTGCCCTCAGCGACCTCAAATCCAGATTGGAAAGTCCCATGGAAAAGATCTTCGAGATTTACATCAAGACCACACCCGAACGGCTGTGGGAAGCCATCACCAACAGCGAGATCCGCAGTAAGTACCAGTTCGGGAACACGTTGACCTCGGACTGGACACCGGGCGGGCGCTTCGAGATGCGGAACGTCAAAGCGGACGCGCCACTCGGTGAGGGCGAGAACATAGAGGTTGATCCGCCGCGCCGCCTGGTCCAGACCATGACGGCCTTGTGGGGCGAGGACGTCAAAGCCGAGGGTACGTCCCGGATCACCTGGGAAATCGAGCCTGTGGGCGACTCCTGCCACCTCACCGTGACCCACGACCAGCTCCGCGAAGGCGCCAACGACCAGTTGTACGGCGGCTGGCCCATGATCCTCTCGGGCCTGAAGACCTGGCTCGAGACCGGCGAGACGCTGACCACGCCCGGCTCCCTCATGTACGCCTAGGGCGTGTCTCCTAAAGATGTCAGCCAGATGCTGATGGCTCGCAGGACGGCTCCACCGCGGTAGGTGAGGGCGAGTTTGTCGTAACGG
>NZ_JBIRZS010000044.1:0-8605 GCF_044391085.1 Paenarthrobacter sp. NPDC018779
CGAGGAGTTCTATAACCGCACCCGGCTCCATTCAGCACTGGGCTATAACACCCCCGTGGAGCACGAACTGCTGCTCACCACGGACCAACCTCAGCAGGCACAAGCCGCCTGACCAACTGTCCACAACTTGCGGGCAACCCCAAACTGCGGCCCGGAAGTGAGCGAGCGATCCGCCCAAAGGGGCAATTAGGTGATCGAGCGTCAGGGGAAACGCGCGATTCGGTGAGAGAGCGTCCGATTCGGTGAGAGAGCGTCCGATTCGGTGATCGAGCGTCGGTGGAAACGGGCGATTCGGTGAGAGAGCGTCCGATTCGGTGATCGAGCGTCAGTGGAAACGGGCGATTCGGTGAGAGAGCGTCCGATTCGGTGATCGAGCGTCAGTGGAAACGGGCGATTCGGTGAGAGAGCGTCCGATTCGGTGAGCGAGCGTCAGTGGAAACGGGCGATTCGGTGGGAGAGGGTGCTAGGGGCAGCCGCAGGACTGGCGCACTATCAAGTCCGTGGGCAGGATGCTGTGCACGCGATCCCCACCACGGCCCTCCCCAACCAGCGCTTGGACGGCAGCCTCGGCCATCGCGTTGACCGGCTGGGCCACGGTGGTCAGCGCAGGCCAGGTGTATTCGGAATCGATGGAACCGTCGAAGGACACGAGAGCCATTTCCTGCGGGACCTTGACCCCGGCCTCGTGGAGCGCCCGCAGGATCCCGATGGCCTGCATATCATTGCTGGCGAAGATCGCAGTGGGTCGGTTGGCCATCGCCAGGAACCGCTTGCCAACCTCGTAACCGCCTGCCCGGCTGAACGGACTGTGCAGCATTGGACCGTCCGGGAGCCCGGCGTCGCGCAGTGCTCCGAGCCAGCCCACCTCGCGACCGTCCAGTTGGTTGCCGGTGTTGGTGCCGATGGCCAGGCCGATGTTGGTGTGACCGTGGCCGATCAGGTGTTCCACGGCAACGCGCCCGCCGGCCTCGAGGTCCACGCCCACGCTGGTGAATCCCGGCGGTGAACCTGCGTTGTTGAGCAGTACGGACGGGATCTCCGAGGCTTGAAGATCAGTCAGGTCGGGATCGAAGACGCAGCTGGCCAGAAACACCCCGTCCACCTGGCGCGCGGCAAGGTTCCGGATGTTCTGGCGTTCCTTGGCCAGGCTTCCGTCGGAGTTGGCCAGCACCATACCGAAGCCGAGCGCCGCAGCGGCCTCCTCGACGGCGTGCGCCAGGAGCGAGAAAAACGGGTTGGTGTTGTCCGGGACAATAACGCCCACGGTTTCGCTGGAGCCCAGCTTCAGGGCACGGGCGGCGGCGTTGGGCCGGTATCCGAGGATCCGGATGGCGTCGCGAACCTTGGCTTCCGTGGCGGGGGCCACGTTCTTGGGCCCACCGTTCACCACATAACTCACGACGGCGGTACTCACCCCGGCGTACCGGGCAACGTCCTTGCGGGTCACCGGTCCGCGCGGGGTTTGTACAGCTGATGTGGTCATGGGGTAAATGCTAGCTACATCGCGGGGGCATCGCCGAAGTCGCGGATCGGCAGGCGTTCGCCGCCACGCAGCGCGGACTGGTGCGCAACGATTCCGGGCAGGGTGTAACGGGCAGCAACCCACGCGTTGACGGGAGGGAGTTCGTTCTTGTTGACGGCAGTGACGAAGTCGTCCACGAGGAATTGGTGACTGCCTTCATGGCCGTTCGGAGCGCCCAGGAATTCCTGCGGGAGCCGGGCATGGTCGTGGACCGGGGCCAAGCCCGAGATGAAGGCATCCCGCAGTTCCGGGGCAACGTCAGCAAGTGAGGGGTCGTCCGCCGACATGGTGGGCTTTGTTTCCACCTGTTCTGACACATCGTGCACAGAAGACTTGTCCTGCCACACCGTAGTAGTGGCGAGCTGCTCGAAGCTGGCCTCCGTACCGAAGAAACGGAAACGGGATTCGCGGATGTGGGACGGGTATCCCACGCGCCGCATCTCATTGGTGCGCATCGCACCGCCGTCGTTCATTTCGAACAGTGCCGTCGCATTCGAGAAGTCGTTGCCGAACATGCTGACGTCCTTGTCGAAGACGCCATCGTTCCGCTGGTCCTTGACGCCGATGCAGCTGACACTGACAGCATGCCCCGGCACTGCGCCCAGGACACCGCCAATGGCGTGCGTCGGGTACAGCATGGGCGGGTAGCTGGCGGTTTCCTTCCAGCGCTCTCCCCCGCTGTATTGGTAGGCGTCGTAGAAGCCAAGGTCCATGTCATGGACGTAATCGCCCTCGGTGTAGAAGATGCGGCCGAACTTGCCGGCTTCCTGCTGCTTCCGTGCGTAGACGGTGGCCGGGTTGTAGTAGCTGGTCTCACCCATCATGTAGACGAGTTTGGTCTCGCAGACTGCTTCGATGATGCGCCCGATTTCCTCCTCGGAAATCGCCATGGGCACTGCCGAGTAGACGTGCTTTCCTGCGCGGAGGGCACGCTCGACCAGCGGACCGTGGGTCCAGCGCTGCGTGAAGATGGCGACAGCATCGACGTCGGACTCCAGCAGTTCCTCGAAGGAGGCCATCACGCCGTCCAGGCCCCAACGCTCCTGCGCGGCAGCTGCGCGCTCAGGCAGCTCATCCACCGCGTACACCTCGGAGACCCCCGGGTGGAGCTTGAACAGGTGCGCGAACTGGCTGCCGAACTGGCCTGCGCCCAGGACACCGATCGAAAACGTCATTGTTTGCCTTTCTTGGAGCTGCCTTGGGGCAGCGGCTTGTGATGGCCCTCACGGGATTGCGTAAGAGTCTGGCAGTGAAATCTACACGAGTCAACACATCGAACAGAAGCAAACATTTTTCACCACAACGCCTTGCCAAGATCGAATCTACTCGTGTAGATTCTGAGTCTGTTGTAATCCACATCACAGCTAGAAAAGAGTCGACGATGACCACGCTAACCAAGCAGCCGGGCAGCGCATCAGAGCGCTCTCGGCGCAGCCAAGGGCCAAAGAGCGCACCCGTCCAACGCAGCCTGGCAAGCCGCCTGGGAGACCTGAGGATCGCAATCTTCTTCATCCTCCCGGCCGTCGTCGGCTTCGTGGCGTTCTTCCTGATCCCCACCATCCGGGGTATCTACCTGAGCTTCACCGAGTACAGCATCCTCGGCGAACCCACTTGGATCGGGGTCAAGAACTACACCGCGATCTTCGGCGACGAACTCTTCTGGAACGCCATGGGAGTGACGCTTCAATACGTCGTGCTCAACATTGGATTCCAGACGGTCATCGCCCTGGGCTTGGCACTCCTGATGCACCGGGTCGCCAAATCCACCTTTATCCGCGGCGCCCTGCTGCTGCCGTTCCTGGTGGCCAACGTGATTGTGGCGCTCCTCTGGTTCTGGATGCTCGACTACCAGTTGGGCATCGTCAACGAAGTCATGAGCTGGGTGGGACTCCCCCGCGTGGCCTTTTTCGGCAGTGAGCAGTGGGCCATTCCCACCATCGCGTTCGTCAACGTCTGGCGGCACATGGGGTACACCGCGCTGCTGATCTTTGCCGGCCTGCAGGCGATTCCGAACAATCTCTACGAAGTGGCAAACCTCGACGGCGCGTCGCCCACCAGGACTTTCTGGAGCGTCACCCTGCCCCTGCTCCGCCCGGTGCTGGTCCTGGTCCTCGTCGTCACCGTGATCGGCTCCTTCCAGGTCTTCGACACCGTTGCAGTCACCACCAACGGCGGCCCCGTCAACGCATCCCGCGTGATCCAGATGTACATCTACCAAAAGGCCTTCGGCGAGTCCGACTTTGGCTATGCCTCCGCCCTCTCCGTGATCCTGTTCATCATTCTGGCCATCGTGGCCTTCCTGCAGATGAAGTTCCTCAAGGGCAACGAATCGGATCTGGACTAAGGAATCCCCCATGACTACTTCAACCCTCCGCCGCGAAACGTCCCGCAAGAAGCCCGTCAATTGGCGCCGCATAGGCGCGTGGGTGCTGGTCGCCGTCGCCCTCGCCGTGACCATTGCCCCGTTCCTCTGGATGCTCCGCACGGCGCTGTCCAGCAACAGTGCCCTGGCCTCCAACGCCGGCAACCTCCTGCCGGCCGACTTCAGCTGGGGTGCCTTCAAACGGGTTCTCGGCCTCCAAAGCACCGAGGAGGCGATCGCCGAGGGTGGCTCCGGAGCCGCCATCAACTTCTGGCTCTACCTGCGCAACTCCATCATCTTCGCCACCGTCACCACCGTCGGCCAGGTGTTCTTCAGCGCGATGGCCGCCTACGCTTTCGCGAGGCTCCGCTGGCCCGGCAGGAACAAGGTGTTCGGCCTGTTCCTGACCACCATGATGGTCCCGCCGATCTTCACGGCGCTCCCCAACTTCCTCATGATCAAGAACCTCGGCCTGCTCAACACCATGGCCGGCATGACGCTTCCGTTCTTGTTCATGACCCCCTTTGCCATCTTCTTCCTGCGCCAGTTCTTCCTGGGCATGTCGCGTGAAGTTGAGGAGGCGGCAATGCTCGACGGCGCCAAGCACCTGAGGATCTTCTTCCAGATTGTGCTTCCCAACGCCGCAGCCCCCATCGCCACCCTGGCGTTGCTCACCTTTATCGGTCAGTGGAACGAATACTTCTGGCCGCTGCTGGTGGGGCAGGACGAAAGCGTCCGCGTGCTCACCGTGGGCCTGAGCGTCTTCAAGTCCCAATCCCCGCAAGGCGCCCTGGACTGGTCCGGGCTCATGGCCGGAACCCTCGTGGCTGCCCTGCCGATCTTCATCCTCTTCATAGCCTTCGGCAAGAAGGTTGTGAACTCCATCGGATTCTCCGGAATCAAGTAACTCCCCCACTCAAGAACCCTGAAAGGTCCACCATGAAGAAAACCCTCGGCGTCGCCGCTGCTGCCGCGGCCATAGCCCTCACCCTGTCCGCTTGCGGTGGTTCCAGCGCAGGATCCTCCGAGGCAAAAGGCGAGATCAACTACTGGCTGTGGGACGCCAACCAGCTTCCTGCCTACCAGCAGTGTGCCGACGATTTCACCAAGGCCAACCCGGACATCAAGGTAAAGATCACCCAGCGCGGTTGGGACGACTACTGGACCACGCTGACCAACGGCTTCGTGGCCGGAACCGCTCCGGACGTCTTCACCAACCACTTGTCCAAGTACCCCGAGTTCGCAGCCAAGAAGCAGTTGCTCTCCTTGGATGAGGCCGTGGAGAAGGACGGCATCAAGCTCGATCAGTACACCAAGGGCCTCCCCGAACTCTGGGTGGGACAGGACGGCAAGCGCTACGGACTGCCCAAGGACTGGGACACCGTAGGGCTGTTCTACAACAAGGCCATGACCGACGCCGCCGGGATCACGGCGGAGCAGATGGCCAACCTGGACTGGAACCCGAAGGATGGCGGCAGCTACGAGAAGGCCATCGCACGCCTGACCGTGGACAAGAACGGCAAGCGCGGCGACGAAGCAGGCTTCGACAAAAACAACGTCGCCACCTACGGCCTCGGCCTGACCGGCAGCGGATCCGGCCAAGGACAAACGGAGTGGAGCTTCCTCACGGCAACCACCGGCTGGACCGCCACGGACAAGAACCCGTGGGGCAGCAAGTTCAACTACGACGATCCCCGGTTCCAGGAAACCATCGCCTGGTGGGCCGGACTCATCGACAAGGGATACATGCCCAAGCTTGAAACCACCGTTGGAGCGAGCATGCCGGACAGCTTCGGCGCAGGCAAAGCCGCCATCAACTCCAACGGCGACTGGCTGATCGGGCAGTACAAGACCTACAAGGGCATCGAGACGGCCATCGCTCCGACCCCCAAGGGCACCGACGGCAAGCGCGCCTCCATGTTCAACGGCTTGGCGGACTCCGTGTGGGCCGGCACCAAGAACCCTGCCGCCAGCGTCAAGTGGGTTGAGTACCTCGGCTCCACGGCCTGCCAGGATGTGGTGGCCAGCAAGGCTGTGGTCTTCCCTGCCATCAGCAGCTCCTCCGACAAGGCCGCAGAAGCCTTCAAGGCCAAGGGCACCGACGTTTCCGCCTTCACCACGCATGTGAAGGACGGCACCACGTTCCTCTTCCCGATCGCGGACAAGGCCGCCAAGGTGGACGGCATCATGAAGCCCGCCATGGACGCAGTGCTCTCCGGCAAGAAGCCCGCCTCCTCGCTGACCGAAGCCAACACCCAGGTCAACAACCTCTTCAAGTAACCCTTGCTGGGCCTGCTCTGCGCGCTTTACCTTCGGTTTAGCGCAGAGCAGGCCACACATCTTTCGAAAAGAGACCCCACGCATGCAACCGCTCCACCTTCGTTCCGCCGGCACCAGCCTGGTCATCAGCACCCACCGCGGCGAAGCTGAGATTTCCCACTGGGGAGCCGATCTTGGCGAGACGCTCCCGGACCTCGCCATCCTGAACGAGCCCATTCCGCCGTCGTCCGCGGACGCCAACGTTCCGGCCGGGCTCATCCCCCAGGCGTCGTCGTCGTGGCAGGGGCGGCCAGGCCTCCGTGGGCATCGCGTCACGGACGGCGTACCCGGCTTTGACTTCTCGGTTCGGCTCCGCGTGGTGAGCGCAACGGCGGACGGCTGTACAGCGACCATCGTCCAGTCAGATCCCGACGCCGGCATCACCGTTACGAGTACCCTCACCTTGCATCCGGGTGGGCTACTGGAACTGCGCAATGCGGTCACCAATGACGGCCCGTCGCCTTTCCAGGTGGACGAGCTTGCCGCCGTGCTCCCGGTGGCGCCGGACGCCGTCGAACTTTTGGACCTGACCGGGCGCTGGTGCCGGGAACGGCACCCACAACGGCACTCCATCCAGCAGGGCACCTGGGTCCGGACCGGGCGGCATGGGCGCACCGGCCATGACTCCTCGCTGCTGTTCGCCGCGGGAACGGCGGGTTTCGGCAACCGTCATGGCAAGGTTTGGGCGACTCACCTCGCGTGGAGCGGAAATCACGAGCAGTTCGCAGACCGCGTGGGCGATGGCCGCACGATGATCGGCGGCTCGGAACTCCTCGGTCCGGCCGAAGTGGTGCTGCAACCGGGCCAAACGTACACGGCACCGGCACTGTTTGCGGCGTACTCTGACCGGGGCCTGGACGGCATCACCGAGGCGTTCTACAGCTGGTTCCGCGCCCGGCCGCATCACGTTGCCGGTCCCCGGCCGGTGGTACTTAACACCTGGGAGGCCGTCTACTTCGACCATGACCTGGAAACACTGATCGAACTGGCCGAGTCTGCAGCGGACCTCGGCGTTGAGCGGTTCGTGCTCGACGACGGGTGGTTCTGCGGGCGCCGGAACGACCACGCCGGGCTGGGCGACTGGTACGTGGACGAATCCGTATGGCCTGGCGGTTTGAAGCCGCTCATTGATGCCGTGACCGCACATGGCATGGAATTCGGGCTCTGGGTGGAGCCGGAAATGATCAGCATTAACTCGGACATCGCCCGGGCCCACCCCGAGTGGATCGTGGGTCCGTCGGCGTCGTCCTACAAAGACGGGGGCCGGCTGCCCGTCGAGTGGCGGCACCAGCATGTCATTGACCTGGTCAACCCGGAAGCCTGGCAGTACGTCTTCCACCGGATCGATGCGCTGCTTCGCGACAACAACATCAGCTACCTCAAGTGGGACCAGAACAGGGACCTGTTGGAACACGGCCATGCCGGTCGCGCCTCGGTTCATGAGCAGACGCTCGCTGCCTACCGGCTCTTCGATGCCCTGCGCGAGGCCCACCCTTCCGTGGAAATTGAAAGCTGCTCCTCCGGTGGTGCCCGCGTGGACCTGGGAATCCTGGAGCGAACGGACCGTGTCTGGGCCTCGGACTGCAACGACGCCCTGGAACGGCAGACCATCCAACGCTGGACGGGCATGGTGGTCCCGCCGGAGCTGGTTGGCGGCCACATTGGTCCGTCCACGTCCCACACGACGGCCCGCACACACGACCTTTCATTCCGTGCCATCACAGCGTTCTTCGGCCACTTCGGCATGGAATGGGACGTTCGCTCGGTCACCGGCGCGGAACGGGAAGAACTCAAGCGGTTTATCTCGCTCTACAAGGAACACCGGGCGCTCATCCACAGCGGCCTGGCGGTCCGCGCGGATGCGACGGACGAGTCACTCATGGTTCACGGCGTGGTGGCGCAAGAGCACGACGGCGGCATCCCGGCGGGTGCCACTGCGGCACTTTTCGCTGTGGTCAAGACCCGGACATCGTTCGCCGAGCAGGTAGGACGCGTTTCCTTGCCGGGGCTCGATCCGTCGCGGACCTACCGGGTGGAGCTCCTGTTCCCCACGCCCGTTGATGCCGACTACGGGCACACCGTGATCGAGGCACAGCCGGTGTCCTGGCTGGCGTCCGGTGCCGAGGCGGGCGGCCGGTTCCTTGGCGAAGTCGGCCTGCCGATGCCCGTGCTCCACCCCGAGCACGCCATCCTTCTCCGCCTGACCGCCCTCTGACCCTCTCTCACCGAACACCCCCTTCAGACGGACGCTCTCTCACCGAACGCCCCCTTCGGACGGACGCTCTCTCACCGAACGACCCCTTCGGACGGACGCTCGTTACCTTTTTCGTAGCCTGTTTCCTGGTGCAGGATATGGGTGTGCTGGCCTGCCGGCTCCGGCATGATTTTGACGCTCTGTCGCT
>NZ_JBIRZS010000045.1:0-8169 GCF_044391085.1 Paenarthrobacter sp. NPDC018779
CTTGGCACACTATTGAGTTCTCAAACAACAGACACTAACCGGCACCACCAACCAAACGACTGGATCGCTCCGGAGCAACTTTTCAAACTTACCCGATCAACCAGCACTACGCAAACCAGCATCACACTGATTCCCGAACCGATTACCGGACCCCACCCACCAACGGCACGCTCGAAAGCGAACCGTTTTCCAGGCTGTTATCAAAGGGGGTTGGCCACCCGCGGTACCCAGCTTCACGCTGTCTCCCTCGCGGCGACTCAGAAAACATTACACGCCCACCAGCCCCCACACAAATCCGGGCCACACCACCCAAAAACCCCGAAAACACACCACAAACCAGACCACCAACCCCCCAAACCACCAAAACAAACCCACGTGAACCCCATCACAACACCAGCCCACCCCCACAGGCACCCACTACGAGAGCATCCGCACCAAACGGCGATTCCGTGAGAGAGCGCCCGGCGGGAAGGGCGATTCGGTGCGAGAGCGATCCCGAAAAAGGGCGATTCGGTGAGAGAGCGTCCGCCCCAAACGGCGGTTCGGTGAGAGAGCATCCGGCGGAAAGGGCGATTCCGTGAGAGAGCATCCGGCGGGAAGGGGGGTTCGGTGAGAGAGCGTCCGGGTGGTAGGGCCGCCAAAGAGCCGGGCTTAAACGCCGAAAGGGCCGGCAACCAAACGGTTACCGGCCCTTTCAGAGCTTGGTGCTTACCAGGAAGACTTGGTGATACCCGGCAGCTCACCCTTGTGAGCCATGTCGCGGAAGCGAACGCGGGAGATACCGAACTTCTGGAAGGTGCCGCGGGGACGGCCGTCGATCTGGTCGCGGTTACGCAGACGGATCGGGGAGGCGTTGCGGGGCAGCTTCTGCAGGCCGAGGCGTGCAGCTTCGCGGGCTTCGTCAGACGCGTTGGGGTCAACCAGGGTCTTCTTCAGCTCGAGGCGCTTGGCAGCGTAGCGCTCTACGATGACCTTGCGCTGCTCGTTGCGAGCAATCTTGGACTTCTTAGCCATGTGTTTAGCGCTCCTCTCGGAATTCGACGTGCTGGCGAATCTTGGGGTCGTACTTCTTCAGGACCAGGCGGTCCGGGTCGTTACGACGGTTCTTGCGCGTAACGTAGGTGTAGCCCGTGCCCGCAGTGGACTTGAGCTTGATGATGGGACGTACGTCCTTGTCCTTTGCCATTAGAGCTTCACTCCTCGTGCCAGGATCTCGGCGACGACCGCGTCGATGCCTCGTGCGTCAATTACCTTGATGCCCTTGGCCGACAGCGTCAGGGTGACGTTGCGGCGCAGGGACGGAACCCAGTAACGCTTCTTCTGGATGTTGGGATCGAACCGGCGCTTGTTGCGGCGGTGCGAGTGCGAAATGCTGTGTCCAAAGCCCGGCTCGGCTCCGGTCACTTGGCAGTGTGCTGCCATGACTCTCCTCCAAAGTTTTGATGTAACGGCGTGCAGGATCTTCCTGCAATACCGTGCGACAGGCAGCGTCCGCGTCCAGTACACATCCATCCGCAGTGACGCGGCGAGGGAAAGTGTCAGAACAGGGCGGTGAAAACCACTGCAGCAAATCCTGGGATACTGGGCGGATACAGGGATGCACGCAACTTGAGCCCCTAACTACCGGCCCACGGGATGCTGGTTCAGACCAACATTTACCGCCAACCGGAGCAATTGCACACGCTCCGCACTACCTAGCGCCTAACTATTCTACGGGCACGGCGAAATTAAGACCAATCAGGAATCATAAGCCTGCTCAAGCCCTTTCACAGCAGATCGAAAGGATGCGCGGCGAGTCTTGATCCATGACATCGCTACTGACTCCCCGGACTGCTGCGGGCGAACCCCCGCAGGAACCCCCGGCACCGGCCCCGCGGACGGCACCTGCCGCCGTCGAACGCTTCATTCCGCAGGCCCGACGACGGCTGGCGAGGAAGGATGTCCTGGGTGGCCTCGCGTGGTTGTCGCCGGTGGCGGCGGTGGCCCTATGGCTGGCCGACGGCGGCGCGACGGGCTTCACCAGCCTCGCCGGGGCATCAACGAACATGGGCATTGTGGCGGGTTTGGTGGGCATGGACCTGGTGCTCCTGATGCTCCTGCTGGCGGCGCGGATCCCGTTCATCGATAACACCATCGGGCACGACCGCGCACTCGAGATCCATAAGAAGCTGGGCAAGCCGGCGTTGTACCTGCTGCTGGCACACGGGCTCCTCATCGCGATCGGCTACGGCATGGCCGAGGGGCTGGACCCCATCAGCGAATCCGTATCCCTGTGGGTCAACGTGCCGGATATGTGGCTGGCATTCGTCTCCATGGCCCTGTTCATCGCCGTGGTGGTGACGTCGCTGGTGGCAGTCCGGCGGAAGTTTCCGTACGAGTTCTGGTACGCCATCCATCTGCTGACCTACGCGGCCGTGGCGACGGCGATTCCGCACCAGTTCAGCGTAGGCGGGCTCTTCGCCGAGGGTACGTGGCAGCGGTGGTACTGGATGATCTTCTGCATCGCGACTGGCATGGCCCTCGCGTCCTATCGCGTGGTCCAGCCCATCATCACAACCTTCCGGCACCAACTCACGGTGAGTCGCGTGGTCAGGGTGGCCCCGGATGTCTTCAGCATCGAGATGAGCGGACTGCACCTGCACCGCTTGTCCGGATCCGGTGGGAGGTTCTTCTTCTGGCGGTTCCTGGCCCCCGGGTATTGGTGGGAAGCGCACCCGTTCAGCTTGTCCGCCGAGCCTGTACCGGGCGGTCCGGGCCAAGCAGGGAAACTGCGCGTCACCGTCCGGAACCTTGGGGACGGTTCGGCCAAACTGGCCCGCCTCCGTCCCGGCACCAAAGTTGCCATTGAGGGACCGTACGGAATGTTCAGCACGGCGGCCCGCGCCCGCAACCGCGTGGTGATGATCGGCGCCGGAATCGGCATCACGCCATTGCGGTCGTTGCTCGAATCCACTCCATTCCAGCACGGCAATGCCACAGTCCTGCTGCGCGGACACGACGACTCCGAGCTCTTCCTGGGCAAGGAAATCATGGCCCTGTGCCAGGCCCGCGGCGTCACGCTCTTCCACCTCACCGGTCCCCGAGCGGCCGGCAATCACCGTTGGCTGCCGCACTCGGCGGTCCAGTCGGGATTCAACCTCACGTCCTACGCTCCGGACATCGCGGACGCCGATGTCTACGTCTGCGGCCCCGCGGCGTGGGCCGAAGCAGTGATCCGCGACGTCACAGCGGCCGGGGTTCCGGAGGCCCAACTCCACTACGAAAGGTTCGACTGGTGAGACTTCGTGCAGCAATGGCCACTGCGGTGGCATCCGCGGGGATCCTTTTGGCGGGCTGGCAATCCGGCGCACACGTCGCGGAAACCGGCAGCGCCACCACCATCAGCCTCAGCAGCAGCGCCACTGCCGGCGGAACGGGTTCAAGCAGCGGCGGAACCGGCACCAGTTCCGGTGGCAGCTCCGGCGGAAGCACGACGGCGGCAACTTACGACGGCGCGGCGGTCCAGACCCGCTTCGGTACAGTCCAGGTCCGAGTGACCATCCAGGGCGGAAAGATCACCGAGGTCACGGCGCTCCAGCTGACCGACGCGGAAAGGAAATCCGCCCAAATCAGCAGCCGGGCCGCTCCCGTGCTGCGGTCGGAAGTCCTCCAGGCGCAATCTGCCAGTGTGCAGACCGTGGGCGGCGCGACGGTAACCAGCGACGCCTACCTCACATCCCTCCAGGCGGCCCTCGATGCAGCCCACTTCTAACGGACAACAGCTCCGTGCCCGCACGTTCCGCAGCATGGGCACCGTGGTGAGCCTGACGGTGGCGAGCGCCAACTACGCCCAAACGGCGGTCGACGAACTTGAGTCCGCCGTCGACGTCGTTGGCACCATCTTTGCCGAACTGGACTTGACGTTCAGCCTGTACCGCGAGGGCTCCGAAGCGAGCCGCCTGACCAGGGGCGAGCTGACGTTGCCGTACGCGTCGGAGTCCATGCAGGCGAGCTACGCCGAGGCGGCGGAGTGGCGTTCGGCCACTGAAGGTGCCTTCACGGCGGAGCGATCCGACGGAATCCTGGATCTGTCCGGAATCGTCAAAGCCCAGGCCATGCGCGAAGCGGCCCTCACCTTGGCTGCCCTTGGCCTGCATGATTGGTGCCTCAATGCCGGCGGGGACGTCACCGTCAGCGGCTCGCCCGGAGTGGGCCAACCGTGGCTGGCCGGGATTGTTGATCCGATGGACCGCCAGGCTATGTTGGGCGCCTATCCCCTCGGACCGGGGAGCAAAGCCGGTTTGAGTGCCATGGCAACCTCCGGATCCGCCGAACGCGGGGAACACATCTGGGCCGTCGGATCAGTGCGGCCCGAGTTCGTCCAAGTGACAGTGGCGGCGGAGGACATCGTCACGGCAGACGTGCTGGCAACGGCAATCGTGGCCGGCGGCACGCGGATGCTGGATCTCGCCGTCGACAAGTGGGGCGTGGAGGTTTTGGCCGTCCGCAAAGAAAACACGCTGATGGCAACACCCGGGTTCCGCAGCGCCGCCTAGGACGGCTACAGCGGCCGGACCAGCTCCGGAAACTTGGGGTTCAGTCCGTCTCCGGAGGACGTGCCCCGCACCCGGCGGACCACCCAGGGAACGGCAAATTCCCGCACCCACCTGGCGTTTTCCCGCACAGCTTCGGCACGGCTCAGGAGGCGTTCCGGCGCCATCTCCGGAATCTCGATCACGTGTTCGTGTTCCAAAACCTCCAGCACGCGCTTCGCCATATTGAGGTGCCCGGCCGTGGACATGTGCATCCGGTCGGTGTCCCACATGCGCCAATCGTCGTATTCATCGAAGCGCCAGTAGTCCACCAGCAACGCCCCGTGGTGCTCGGCGATTTCGCGCACCAGTTCGTTGTAGATCGCCGTCCGGCCACGCATGGTGCTGAACACCTTGGAACCCCGGGCATCGAAACCGGTGAAGAGGACCACGGTGGCACCCGTCGCGCTTAACCTGGCGATGCCGGCGTCGTAATCCTGCAGCAGGGAGTCGATGTCGATCTTGGGCCGCAGGATGTCGTTCGCACCCGCGTACAGGGTCACCAGCGTGGGTTTGAGTTCGACGGCGGCATCCACCTGTTCGGCCATGATCTGCCGCAGTTTCCTGCCGCGGATGGCCAGGTTGGCGTAACCGAAGCCTTCGTTGCTGCGTGCAAGCTGCCCGGCCACGATGTCAGCCCAACCGCGGACTCCGTTGGGGCGGGTGGCATCGGCGTCGCCGACACCCTCCGTGAACGAATCCCCCAAGGCAACGTAGCGCGCAGAAAATTCCATGCCGCCAGTCTGCCACCCGCGCGCTGTGGCCTACAAAGTCCCTAGGCCTGCGCGTCCCGAAGGATCCAGTGGTTGTTGTCCAGCCGCGCCACGATCTTCTCGCCGATGCGGGCCAAATCCGCAACGTCTTCCGTGGTGAGGGAGTCCATCATGAGCGTGCGCACCGATTCCACGTGGCCCGGAGCGAGCGACACAATGGTGTTCATGCCTGCCTCGGTCAGGTGGGCCACGGTGACGCGGGCATCGCGGGGGTGCGCCTGCCGATCCACCCATCCACGTTTCTGGAGTTTGGTGACTACGTGCGACAAGCGTGATAAGGATGCGCTGGTGCGGGCCGCCAGCTCGCTCATCGGCAGGAAGCGTCCCTCGGTTTCGGAGAGCATCGCCAGCACGTTGTAGTCGAAAAGCGACAGTTTCCCGGCCGATTGAAGCTGCGTATCCAGTGCTGCGGGGAGCAAGGTGTTGATGCTCAGCAGGGCCAACCAGGCACGGCGTTCGTCAGCGTTCAGCCAGCGGGGTTCAGTCATGGGTCCATCTTAGGAGAATCCCCGGTTTCCCCGGTCTCCATGGGCAACCAAACGGTAGGCTTTCCACATGTTCGTAGTCTCCCTGACCTACAAAGTTCCCGACGAAATCGTCGACTTCCACCGGCCGGGCCACATGGTCTGGCTTAAGGACGCGTTCGACGCCGGTGTCTTCCTTGCGTCCGGACGTCGCGTTCCGGCCATTGGCGGAGTCCTGCTCTCCAATGCGGACAAGCTCACCTTGGATGAGTCACTGTCCAAGGATCCCTTCTACAGCAATGGTGTAGCCGACTTCGAAATCATCGAGTTCACTGCCACCAGTGTCGCCGACGGCTACGAGAACCTGCTGGATTCCTGAGGCCTTGCTTTCGCTGTACCCGGTTTCTCCGGGAGCACCACTGGCATGAGTTCCGGCCACCGCGCGCCCAAGCGGTCGCCGGTGGAGACGCCACGAACCCTGCGCGAAAGCCAGGGCCCGACGTCGCGCTTAAGCCACGCGACGTCGTCGGCGATGTTCTCCGTTAACGTCCGCGGCCGCAGCGGTGCGAAAGCCGGCGACGTCAGGTTGTGCGCAGCACCGAGGACTTCCAGCACTTTCTTGGCCATGTAGCAATGGCCGGGCCGGGACATGTGCAGGCGGTCGGGAGACCACATGCGCGGATCCTGGAATTTCTCGAAGCACCAATAGTCCACCAGCAGCGTCCCGTACGCGGCGGCGATGCGGCGGATGTGCCTGTTGTAGATGGCCGTGCGGAGCTTCAACGGTTCCAGCAATGGTGAGAGCGGCACGTTGTACCCGGTGAAAAGAACTACCGTAGCGCCACTGGCCTTGATGCGTCTTACTGCCTGCTCGTAGTCCTGCATGAGCCGGGCCAGGTTCAGGCGGGCCATCAGGAGATCGTTGCCGCCGGCGTAGAACGTGACCAGTGTTGGCTCCATGGCCAGGGCCGGTTCAATCTGTTCATCGATGATCCGCTGGAGGCGGCGGCCTCGAATGGCCAGGTTGGAGTACCGCGTGGCCGGATCATGCCGTGCGAGCTCTTCGGCCACCCTGTCAGCCCAACCCCGGCAGTTGTTGGGCAGCCGGAGATCGTTGTCCCCCACTCCCTCCGTGAAGGAATCGCCCAAGGCCACGAACCGTACCGGGTGCTTCATTTCCTGGCTTCCTCCATGAGCTTCTTCAGGCCGCCTTTCCGCGGAACTTTGACGGGCTCCGGCCAGCGCGGGCTCAGTGAATCCCCCAACGTGACGCCGCGCAGCTTGCGTCCGAACAGCGGCAGCACCCAGTCGTTGACCCAGCGGCGTTGCTTGCGTTCCCACTCGCGCAGGCTCATCCGGGTTGGCGGATCCCATTCCTTGGGCGGGATCTTATGGGGTATGTTCAGCTGGTCCAGGACACGGGCCGCCAGGTACTTGTGACCGGCCTTCGACATGTGCAGCCGGTCCGCTGCCCACATGCGGGGATCGTGGTAGGCGTCGAAGCACCAATAGTCCACCAGCACCGCACCGTACTTCTCCGCGACGTCGCGGACCCTCTGGTTGTACTGGGTGTTCCGCTTCTTGAACGGCTCCAGGACCGCGGAGACTTTGACGTCATAGCCGGTAAAGAGAACCAGGGTGGCACCGGTCCCGGCAAGCCTGGCGACGAACAGTTCGTAATCGTTCAGCAGCGCTTCCATGTCCGTGCCGAAATCCAGGATGTCGTTGCCGCCGGCGTAGAGGGTGATGAGCGTGGGTTCCATGGCCAGTGCCGGTTCAAGCTGCTCATCGATGATCTGCCGGAGACGCTTGCTGCGCACGGCGAGGTTGGCGTACTCCCAGCCCCGCTCAGCCTTGGCGAGCTTCTCGGCCACCCGGTCCGCCCAGCCGCGCACGCCGTTGGGGAGCACAGCGCTCGGGTCGCCAACGCCCTCGGTAAACGAGTCCCCCAAGGCGACATACCGCCGTCGTGCGTTCTCCCCAGCCCCAACAACCACGACGCCGACGCTACCGCCCCGCGGTTAAGCCCCGGCCAACCCCACATGAACCAACGCTCTCTCACCGAACCCCCCTTAAACCCAAACGCTCGATCACCGAACACCCGTTAAACGCCAACGCTCTCCCACCGATCGAGAGAGCGTTGCGAAAAAGGGGCCATTTGGTGAGAGAGCGTCGGACGGTGACGCCCTCCCACAGATTGAGAGAGCGTGGCGAAAAAGGGGCCATTTGGTGAGAGAGCGTCGGACGGTGACGCCCTCCCACAGATTTGGGGTTAGCCTCTGTTGGTGGACACCTGAAGTAGCGGGATCGTGGGATTCTGCGGGAAGGTGTTCTTGTGAGCACGACACGACGTAAATTCAC
>NZ_JBIRZS010000046.1:0-6897 GCF_044391085.1 Paenarthrobacter sp. NPDC018779
ACACCCCCGTGGAGCACGAACTGCTGCTCACCACGGACCAACCTCAGCAGGCACAAGCCGCCTGACCAACTGTCCACAACTTGCGGGCAACCCCAGATTGAGAGAGCGTGGCGAAAAGGGGGGCAATTTGGTGAGAGAGCGTTAGAAAGGGACGCGCGCACGAGACCACGCGGAGGGCGTCCGGCAGCGTGCGTCAAAGCGACGAAGGAGCAGCACGCCGAGGATGGCCGCCGCGCGGGCGGACCCAGCCACGCAGCCAACCGGGCCGCCCCGAAGCGCTGGGGGCTTAGCCCTCCGCTTTGCCTTGGCGCCAGTACCCCATGAAGGCAACCTGTTTGCGGTCAATACCGACATCCCGCACCAGGTAGCGGCGCATTTCCTTGATCACGAACGCTTCGCCGGCGATCCAGGCGTAGAACGGCAAGGCACCGGCAGGCAGCGTTGGGTTCTTGGTGGCTTCAATGGCGGCGGCATCCATGCGCTGCGGGGTTTCCCACAGGATGTCCTGATCCACGTTGACGTCTTCCGGCTCCGGACCGGCCGCTGCGTCGGCACCCTTCAGGCCTACCCAACCCGGAACGGGGACCGCCTTGGCCACGGCTTCCTTGAGGAGCTCACCGTGCGGGCGGGAGCGTCCAATGGCTGCGCCGCGGGCAAGCCACGTGATCTCGATGTCGGCTGCCGTGCTGATGTCCTGGAAATCGGCTGCGGAGGGGACTTCAAGGAAAGCGTGGCCCGTCATGTCCGCGGGGAGGCTTTCGAGGATGGCGCTGATGGCCGGCACGGCAGTCTCGTCACCCGCAAGAAGCACACGCTGGGCCAGGCCTGGGCGCCATTCGATGCCACCGTAGGCCCCTGCGGTGGTGCACTGGGCTGCGCGGTTGTTGGGCCCGATGATGGTCAGCGCGTCGCCCGGCTTGGCTGCCACTGCCCAGTTGGCGGCGGGTCCACCGTGACCGGAATCGTCGAAGTGCATGACGAAGTCGATGTCGATTTCCGGGTACACGGCATCGAGGCGCTCGGAGCGGACGGTGTAGGTACGCATGGAGCCACGGACGGCGGGGTCCATGGCGAGCCACTCCTGGTACCAGCCTGCCTCGTCCATCTTGAACTCGGGGAGCGGGATGATGCGGCCGTCCTCGTCCAAGGACGGAATCATGAGTTTCACGCGCAGGTCAAGGGTGTCCCCTGCCACCCCGAAGTCGCGGAGGGAGTAGCCGCCAAAGGTGATGCGGCGGAAGTTGGGGCTCAGTTCCTGGACCGCGGTGACGGTGACGTCGAAGGCCAGGGTCATCGGTTCCACTGCGGCGCTCGCTTTGGCCCGGGTGGGTTGTGCACTCATGAGGCGATCTCCAGTTCGTTGGCGTGACGGGCGTGGTGTTCAGTACGTGTCGGGGCCTGGGCGTGGTGGCGTCCGATGGGAACGATCAGCGGCGTGCCGGAGATCGGATCCGGAACCACCCGGGACTCCAAGCCGAAAACGGTGTGGACCAGTTCCTCGGTGACCACCACCGGGGCCGGACCTTCGGCTACGATGCAGCCGCCTTTCATGGCGATCACGTGGTCCGCGTAGCGCGCGGCGAGGTTGAGGTCGTGGAGCACGATCGCCACCGTTGTGCCACGGCTGCGGTTCAGGTCCGTGACCAGGTCCAGGACCTCAACCTGGTGCGCGAGGTCCAAATACGTTGTGGGCTCATCGAGCAGCAGGACCTCGGTCTCTTGCGCCAGGGCCATCGCGATCCACACGCGCTGGCGCTGCCCGCCGGACAATTCGTCGACGCTCCGCTCAGCGAGTTCCAGCGTTGCGGTGGCTTCGAGCGCGCGCTGCACGGCGGCGTCGTCCGTGGCGCTCCAGCTGCGGAAGAAGCCCTGGTGCGGGTACCGTCCGCGGCCCACCAGGTCCCGCACGGTGATGCCGTCCGGCGCGGTGGGGTGCTGCGGGAGCAGGCCGAGGGTCCGGGCAAGTTCCCGGGCAGGACGCGAATGGATGTCCTTGCCATCCAGGGTCACGGCGCCGCCGGCGGGCTTCAGGAGCCGGGACAATCCGCGGAGCAGGGTGGACTTGCCGCAGGCGTTGGCGCCCACGATCATGGTCACCTTGCCCTCGGGAATCTCCGTGGTGAGGCCTTCCACCACCTTCCGCTGCTCGTACTGGAGCGTCAGGTCCTTGGCATTAAGGATCGCCATGTCAGGCTTCCTTTCGGTTCGACGTGAGCAGGAGCCACAGAAGGAAGGGGGCACCGAGGGCACCCGTAACGACGCCAACCGGGAGAACGGTTCCGTCGAGGATAACCGGTGCGATGTTTGAGGCAAAGAAGTCGGCGGCCAGCACAATCAGCGCACCGGTGAGGGCCGACGCCGGAAGGCTGGGTTTGCGGACTATGCGGCGGGCAATCGGCCCGGCAAGGAAGGCGACGAACGCCACCGGACCCGCTGCTGCGGTTGCGACTGCGGCAAGCCCGACGGCGGTCAGCACGAGTCCCAGCCGGGTGGCGTTGACCTTGATACCCAATCCAGCGGCAGCGTCGTCACCGAGTTCGAGCATGCGCAGCGGTCCCGCGAGGGCGATGACGGCCGGAACGAGGATCAAAAGCGCGATGGCCAGGACGCCTGTGCGTTCCCAGTTGGCAGAATTCAGCGAACCGTTGAGCCACACCAAGGCATCCGCGGCCGTACGGATGTCCGCGCGGGTCATGAGGAAGTTCACCACAGCGTGGAGGGCTGCGGCGATTCCCACGCCTGCCAGGATGAGGCGGTTTCCGGCAGCGTTGCCGCGGCTGCCTGCCCCGGAGCCGGTCTTTCGGGAGATGGCATAGATGATGGCTGCGACGCCAAGGGCTCCGCCCAGTGCAGCTCCGGAGATCACCGCGCCGGAGGCACCGAAGACCACGATCGCGGTGACGGCAGCAGCACTGGCTCCGTAGCTGATGCCGATGATGTCCGGGCTGGCCAGCGGGTTGCGGAGCATGGTCTGGAAAAGAGCACCGGCAAGGCCGAAAGCAACGCCGATCAGCGTCCCCACCATGGCACGGGGAAGCTTGTGTTCCATGACGATGAAGGTGGCGCCCGGGATCTTCTCGCCCCCGGTCAGGTGGTTGATGACGATCTTGAAAAAATCCGGGATGGTCACGGTGTAGCTGCCCAAAAGGACGTACACCGCGAACATGACGAGGAGGGCCAGCGCCAGGAAGATCGTGGGGCTGAACACGCGGCGGGATGGCGATTGCTGCGGATTGCCGTTAATTGCCGGCTCGGCCGAGGATTTGAGGGTGGTCACAGTCCGGCCCCCTTTCCGCGGCGGATGAGCCAGACGAACACGGGAGCGCCAACGAGCGCCGTCATGATGCCCGCGGGAACTTCGCCAGGGAGAAGAATGACGCGGCCGATCACGTCCGCCACGATCAGCAGGATGGGCGCGGAAACCATGGAGAAGGGCAGGATCCAGCGGTAGTCCGGGCCCGTCAGCAGGCGGACGGCATGCGGAATGACCAGGCCGAGGAAGCCGATGGGACCGGCCAGCGCGGTAGCGGATCCACAGAGGAGCACGATGCCCAGGCCGATGATGCCGCGGGACAACGCAACATTCTGGCCGAGGCCCCGGGCAATGTCGTCGCCGAGGGCCAGGCTGTTCAGCACGCGGCCGCCGCCCACCACAATCAGGGCGCCAATTACCAGGAACGGCAGGGCGGGCAGTAGGACGGACCAGTCACGTCCGCCGATGCTTCCCACCTGCCAGAAACGGAAGCGGTCCAGGGTGTCCTGGCTGGAAACGAGGATGACGTTCATCAGGGAGAACAAACCAGCGCTCAGCGCCGCGCCCGCCAGGGCGAGCTTGACCGGCGTCGCACCGTCACGTCCGCGGGACGCAATGGCGTAAACCACGACGGCGGCCGCTGCGGCGCCGATGAAGGCGAACCAGATGTAGCCGGTCAGCGAGCCGATGCCGAAAACATAGATGCCAACGACAACGGCCAAAGCGGCTCCGGCGTTGAGGCCGAGGATGCCGGGATCGGCCAGCGGGTTGCGGGCCACGCCCTGCATCGCCGCGCCGGCCAGGCCAAGGGCGGCTCCGGCCAGCAGGCCCAGTACGGTGCGCGGAATGCGAGCGATAACCACGGCATGGTCGCCGTCGGCCGGATTGAAGTGCGTGATGGCTTCCCAGATGGTGGAAAGGGGAAGCCCGCGCGCGCCGATCGCCAACGATGCGGCGCACGCAGCTGCGAGTACGACGACGGCGACCAACAGCCAAGCGGTCCGCTTGCCTGCGCTCCGCGGCCGGGTTCCCCTTCCGGCCGTGTCGCTGCCTGGGGCGATGCCTCGCTGGTTACCCGGCACCGAAGTGCCACCAACCCGCCCCGCGGTGGCCGCCGTCGTCGTACTCAGTTTCATTGCTCTACTTGGCCGCGACCTTGTCGGCGGCGGCACCAAGCTGGGGCAGGAACGTGTCCAAAGCCCACGGGAGGCTCAGCGGCGACGACGCGGAGATGGACAGTGTCAGGGTCTGGTTGGCATCGGCAACCAGCGCGCCGGACTTGATGGCCGGGATCTGGCTCAGGAGCGGGTCAGCCTTGATGGCGTCAGCGGTTGCAGCCTCGGGAACCCAGGTGACGAAGACGTCGGAGGCCAGCTCGTTGGCCTTCTCAGCGGACCACGGGATGAAGAAGTCCTTGTTGGTCTTGGTGTTCTCGGTGACCACAGGTGCCAGCTTCATGCCGATTTCGGAGAGGAAGCGCGGACGGTTGTCGATCGCGGTGTAGACGTTGACGCCGTCACCCTTGGCGGGCTCGAGGTTGCCGTAGATGAAGGTCTTGTCCTTGATCTGCGGGTACTTGGAGACCTTGTCCTTGATGGTGGACTCGGTGTCCTCGATCAGCTTCTTGGCTTCGGCTTCCTTGCCCAGGGCCTTGCCGATCAAGGTGGTGCTTTCCTGCCACGGGGTACCGTAGGCGAGCTCCGGCTGGGCCACGACGGGGGCGATTTCGCTGAGCTTCTTGTAGTCGGCTTCTTCCAGGCCCGAGTACGCGGCCAGGATGACGTCCGGGCTGAGCTTGGCGATCTCGGTGAAGTTGATGCCGTCAGCCTCGGAGAACTGGACCGGTGCCTTGTCGGTGCCGAAGCCGGCGCCGAGCTTCTCGAGGGCTGCATCCTTCCACGGGGTGGAGCCCTTGTCGTTGTTGCCCCACTCGTTCTTCGGAACACCAACCGGGACAACGCCCAGGGCGATCGCGATGTCGTCATTGACCCACGAAACGGTAACCACGCGCTTGGGCTGTTCCTTGATGGTGGTCTCGCCGAAGACGTTCTTGATGGTGACGGGGAAAGCAGCTGACTCGGCCTGCTGGGAAGCCGGAGTGGAAGTGGCGGGTCCAGTGGAGCAGCCAGTGAGGGTAAGGGCGACGGCGGCGATTGCGACCGTCGCAGAACCTGCGGTCTTCAGCAGGGCGCGGCGTGGGAGAAGGGAAGCCACGGGACTCCTTAAGTAAGTGATGCGAACCTAAGTAAGGCTAGCCTAGCCTTTCGATAATTACGAAACGTTTGCGTCGCGTAATCCCCTCATGACGCCAAAATACCGTTCAGCGTGCCCAATTCACACCCTCTCTCACCAAACACCCCCTTCCCACCGACCCTCTCTCACCAAACACCCCCTTCCCGGCGAACCCTCTCTCAGCGAACACACCCTTCCCGCCGTCCCTCTCTCAGTGGACAGTCCCCCACGGAATTTGGGAGGATAGCGGCAGCGGACTACCGCTTCCATAGGAAATCGACGAGGGGATGAGCGTGCGCACTGAGTCAGTTGCCGCCGCCATGGGTTGCGAGGTGGCCGTATCGGCCTGCTTGGCACACCCCCACGCGTCGGCATTCTCCAACTAGCACCAAGAGCATCGAAAACCACTCCAACCAGTGGGTGGATTGACGCGCCCTGGTGTTCTCTTGGTGACCGACGCCGCCCGTGCCATGACGCAGCGCCAGGCGCGCTGCCGACGTCGTCAATTTCCGAAAGAACTTCGCCATGCAGAAAATTACTGCGCAACAAATCCGATCGTCGTTCATCAATGCCAGCCGTTCCGAGGCAGGCAAACTCAACCTCCCCCGGCACTTCGACTCAATCGAGTGGGAGTCCTTGGAGTTCCTGGGTTGGCGGGACGAGAAAATGCCCCAACGTGGGTACCTGGTCCTGCCAACCAACGGCAAGCTGACAGGCATCATGCTCCGAGCGCCCGAGGGTGGCTCCGGCAAGAAACGCGCCGTCCTCTGCGAGCTGTGCCGGGACGTGTTCTCCAAGGCAGACGTCTACTTGTGGGTCGCCAAGAAGGCCGGGCAATCCGGCAAGGACGGCAATACCGTGGGCACGTTGATCTGCGCCGAGTTCGGTTGCAGCGCCAACGTGCGCAAGGAACCGCCGGTCAACGAGATCAACCCCGACCCGGCCGCCGTCGTTCTCAAGCAGATCGCCGGGCTGGAATTCCGGACTGCCCAGTTCCTGGAGCGGGTCCGCGGCGGGTCCAAACGCTAAGCCGGCCAGCCCAACTAAGTCGCAGTTCGCGTCGTTCCCGACGCTTCGAATCATGCGGTGATCGCAACACCTGATTATTGAAGGGTGTCGATTGCCGTGGTGAAGTTCTCGAGTCGTTTGGTTTCTGAGGTTGTTCAGTCGTTCTGGCAACAGGTAGCGGACGGTTCCCGCTTTGAAGAAGCGGGAGAGTTCGTCGGATGGTCCGTAACGACTGTGCGGCGTGAATTGAGGTCCTCGGGAGGGATCCGGCCACGCAGGGGCCGGATCCTTACCGGGCGTTCGTTGTCCTTTGATGAACGCGAGCAGATCGCTTTGCTCAGGGGTAAGGAATCCGTCCGTGAGATCGCCAGGCGGTTGGACCGGTCGCCCTCGACGATATCTCG
>NZ_JBIRZS010000047.1:0-6730 GCF_044391085.1 Paenarthrobacter sp. NPDC018779
TCGATCATCGTCCCTGCCATCCCAGTCGTGGATTCAGACACGGCCGTCTCCTTCGGATCAGGCCAGACCCCACACACCGTTATTCAGACAGTCCCTTGCTTCAGGGAAGTGATGGAGGATCGGCGGCAACGGGCGATTACGTGATAGAGGATCGGCGGGAACGGGCGGTTTGGTGAGAGAGCATCCGGGACTACAGGGGGTTTGGTGAGAGAGGATCGGCGGAAACGGGCGGTTTGGTGAGAGAGCGTCGGGTTAGCGTTTCATGGATGCGGCGCGCCACAGGTGCATGACCGCATAAGAGCGCCACGGACTGACTTCCCGGAAGTCCGGACTTAATTCCGAACCCGCCCCACGCGAAGCTGGCGGCAGCACTTTCAATCCGTTGCGCACAGCGGCGTCGTTGCCAAGGAAAACGTCAGGGGCTCCGAGCACGCGCATGGACACGTAGCCAACGGTCCAAGGCCCGACGCCGGGGAGCGGCAACAGCTTCCGGGCCAGGGTCGCTTCGTCGTCGCCGTAGCCGAAATCGAGGCTGCCGTCGGCCATCGCGTCCGCCGCGGACAGCACGGAATCGATCCGCCTCTGCGGTCCGCGGAGGAGTTCCCTGCCGTGCTCGGCGAGTTGTGCCGCCGTCGGGAACAAACGGTGGAAGCCGTTGCCTCCAGTCTCCAACTGTGACCCTGCAGCCGATAGATGAGTGAGGGCCGTTCGTGCCGCAGCCACGGTGATCTGTTGCCCGATCATGGCCCGGATCAGCAACTCCTGGGCATCCACGGCACCGGGAAGCCTGATCCCCGGGACGGCCCGGACGCCCGGTTCGAGCCGCGGGTCGCCCGCGAGGGCTTCATCGATGGCGACGGGATCGGCGTCGAGATCGAACAACCGACGGACCCGGCTCAGCAGGACCGGAAGGTCGTGGAGGTCGGCCACGGTGGCCGCAAGTTGCAGCCGGGACCTGTTGCCGGCGGACTCGGGATGGTAGGTCACGGTAAACGAGGTTTCGCCGCGGGGGAGCCGGAGGGTCCGGGAATAGTGCCGGCGTCCGTCCGGCTCCACACCGGCCGCCTCGATCCCGGGAACGGCACGGACGGCCAGGAAGTCGAAGATCCCGGTATCGAAGGGTTCCCGGTAAGGCAGGTTCAGGGTCAGTGTTGCCGGCAGCACGGTTTCGTCGCCGCGTCGCGGGGCCAAGCCTGGCGCACTGGCGCGCAACGCCGTCGGAGTCATCGCGAAAACCTCGCCAATGGTGTTGTTGAACTGGCGGACGCTGTTGAAGCCTGCCGCGAAGGCAACGTCGGCAAACAGCATGTCGGTGGAGACCAGCAGCGTCCGGGCCGTTTGCGCGCGGCTGGCCCGCGCCAGGGACAGGGGGCCGGCACCGAGTTCATGCTCAGGATCCGGTTCAACTGCCGGGCGGAGTACCCCAGCCGGTGGGCCAGTCCGTCCACTCCTTCGCGGCTGATGACGCCGTCGTTGATGAGCCGCATGGCCCGACCGGCCACATCGGAGCGGAGGTTCCATGCCGGCGTGCCCGGGACGGCCTCGGGCAGGCAGCGCTTGCAGGCCCGGTAACCGGCTTCGTGCGCGGCCGCCGAGGTTTCGTAGAAGGTGACGTTCTCGGCTTTGGGCGTCCTGGCCGGACATGACGGCCGGCAGTAGATCCCCGTGGAACGGACCGCGGTGAAGAATTGTCCGTCAAAGCGGGGATCGCGGGCGTCGATCGCCCTGTAGCGCTGCCAGAAGTCCATGGCTCCATCCTGTCAGTCGACCGACACCGCTGCTAGCGGAAATCGGACATGATCGCGGAGCTTGGTTGCTAAGGTCTGAGACATGACAGCTACCGACACACGGGGCGTCCGCGACTTCCTCTCAGGAGACCCGCGGACCCTCGCGCCGCTTGTCCTGGGAGGGGTGCTCACCCACCACTCGGAGTCTGGTCCCGTGTCAGTCCGGCTTACGGAAGTGGAAGCGTACATGGGGCCGCGCGACTCGGCCCACCCGGACCCCGGCTCGCACACCTACGGAGGACGGACTGCCCGGAACGCGCCCATGTTCGGGCCGCCGGGCTTTCTCTACGTCTATTTCACGTACGGCATGCACTACTGCGCCAACATTGTCTGCGGGCCGGAGGGGGCTCCGTCGGCCTTGTTGCTCCGCGCAGGCGAAATCGTCGCAGGCGAAGAGCTGGCCGCGGTCCGCCGCCCTGCATCGAAGGCCCACAAAGACCTGGCGAGCGGGCCGGCCCGGCTCGCTTCGGCGTTGGGGCTTACGACGGCGGACTCAGGCCGCGACGCGCTCGCGGCACCTTTCAACCTTTGGTTGCCGGAGTCCCCGGCGGCTGCCGTCGCCAGCGGACCGAGGGTGGGCGTTGCCGGTCCGGGTGGGACCACGGAGTACCCCTGGCGTTTCTGGATCGAGGACGATCCCACGGTGTCCCGCTACAAAGCCGCACGGCCGCGCACCCGCCCCTCCACCGCCTGATCCGTTGCCACAGTGCCCCGTTGACGCGCCGGCTATCCACCAGATGGCCTCTACCCCACGCGTTTACCAAAATCGCTGTAGAATGGACGGTCTGTCTTTTGCGATAGGGGTTACGGTTTCGATGCACGACGCTGATTTGGTTCACGAGCAGGAATACGTTGCCGGGTTGTATGCCCGGCTCGATGAGCTGCGCGAAGAGAAGCGCACCCAACTGGCGCAGGTGCGCAAGGCCGGTGCCGTGGGAACCATGCAGAACGTTTCGGAACGTGACGCGTTCGCTGCGCTGTACGAGGACCGCCTGGCCCAGCTCGACGCCGTCGACGACCGCTTGGTCTTCGGCCGGCTGGACCTGGATTCCGGCGAAGCCCAGTACATCGGCCGCATCGGGCTGTCCACGGCAGATCTGCAGCGGCTCATGGTTGATTGGCGTGCCCCCGAAGCCGGCCACTTCTACCAGGCCACTGCGTTTGACCGCCAAGGCGTGCGCCGTCGTCGTCATTTGATCCTGCAAGGCCGCGACGTCAAGGCGATCGAGGATGACGTCCTGGACGCGGACATGCTGGCCGACGACGATTCCCTGCAGGGCGAAGGAGCCTTGCTCGCTGCGCTGAACTCCAAGCGCACCGGCCGCATGTCGGACATCGTCGGCACCATCCAGTCCGAGCAGGACAGGATCATCCGTTCATCGATTTCCGGCGCATTGGTTGTCCAGGGTGGGCCCGGAACGGGAAAGACCGCCGTTGCTCTGCACCGGGCAGCCTATCTGCTCTACACCCACCGTGACCGCCTCAAGAGCGCCGGCGTGCTGCTCGTGGGTCCGTCGTCGTCGTTCATGCATTACATCGAGCGTGTCCTTCCCTCCCTGGGCGAGACCGGAGTGGTCATGGCGAGCCTCGGCCGGCTCATGCCGGGCATCCACGCCATCCCTGAGGAGAATGCGGACATCGCCGCCCTCAAGGGCAAGCTGGACATGGCAACCGTGGTGGCCAACGCGGTGGCCAACCGGCAGCGGACCCCCGGCAAGGACCGGGTCCTTGAGGTCGATTCGCGCAAGCTGACCCTCACCGAGCGGCAGGTGCGGCGTGCCCGTGACAAGGCGCGCGCCACCGGCAAGCCGCACAACGAGGCCCGACTGACATTCATCAAGATCCTGCTCCGCGAACTCACCGAGCAACTGACGGACCAGGTTGAGGCCGCGAACATCGGCAACAACGCCGATCGCGCCTACCTCGCCGAGGATGTCCGGACCGCCCGCGACGTGCGCATCATGCTGAACCTGTGCTGGATGCCCATGACCCCGGAGAAACTCGTCTCAGAGCTCTTCAGCAAGCCGCAGATCCTGGAGGCCTGCACAGCGCACCTCACCCCGGAGCAGCGGTTGCTGCTGCAGCGGCCGGCGGATGCCCCGTGGACCGAAGCCGACGTTCCCCTCCTGGACGAGGCCGCCGAACTGCTTGGCGAGTTGGACCCGGCAGCCGGCAGGGGATTGGCGCAGCAGGAGGCGGACCGTGCCCGCGACCTCGCCAACGCCAAGCAGACCCTGGCCAACATGGAAGCCATGGGAGTGGACGTCCTCATGACCGCCGAGGAGTTGGCGGACCAGAACCAAGAGCGCGAAGGCCGTCTCACGGCAGCCGAGCGGGCCACCAGCGACCGTTCGTGGGCCTTTGGTCACATCGTGGTTGACGAGGCCCAGGAGCTTTCGCCCATGCAGTGGCGGCTCCTGGTGCGCCGCTGTCCGTTGAAGTCGTTCACGATCGTGGGCGATATCGCCCAGACGAGCGCCGCTGCCGGTGCCAACTCATGGCAAAGCGCACTGGCGCCGTTGTTTGGTGACCGTTGGACGCTTGAGGAACTGACGGTCAATTACCGCACGCCGTCCCAGATCGCAGAGGCCGCCGTGCGCATGGCCAACCGTGCAGGTCTGGTTGTCTCCGCACCCAAGGCCGTGCGGGAGGGCAAATGGTCGCCGATCGTCGACCGCGTGGATGCGGATGCCATCGTGTCGCGCCTGGTGGACGTCCTCCCGGAGGAAATCGAAGCGATCGACGGCGGCCTGCTCGCCGTGATTGCCGACGGGCCGCTGCTTCCGCAGGCCACAACAGCCCTCCGTGGAGTCTACGGACGCCGTATCGGCACGGGTGCCGGCAGTTACGAGCAAGACATCGTGGTCATCAGCCCCAAGGAAGCAAAGGGCCTCGAATTCGACGGTGTGGTGGTGCTGGAACCTGCCGCCATGCTCAACCACGAGCACGGCAAGGTGGGCGACCTCTACGTCGCCATGACCCGGCCAACCCAGCGCCTCCGCCTCATCACCGCCGCGCCCCTCCCGGCCGGCATCGAACGCTAGGGAAAACGGCGTGGTCAATCCTGCTAACTTAGAACTCGTGTCACACGTAAACAGCCTCGAGTCCCAACAGAACGATCCCGCCTTTGCCAACATCTGGCAGGAGCTCACATGGCGCGGCCTGGTCCACGTTTCCACTGACGAAACGGAACTGGAAAAGCTGCTCGCGGGGGACCCGATCACCTATTACTGTGGCTTCGACCCCACGGCTCCGTCCCTGCACCTCGGCAACCTCGTCCAGCTCCTGGTGATGCGCCGCCTGCAGCTGGCCGGCCACAAGCCGCTGGGTCTCGTGGGTGGCTCCACCGGGCTGATCGGCGACCCGCGCCCGACGGCGGAACGCACCTTGAACACCAAGGACACCGTTGCCGAGTGGGTCGGGTACCTTCAAGGCCAGGTTCGCCGTTTCCTCAGTTTCGAGGGCGAAAACTCCGCCAAGATGGTCAACAACCTTGACTGGACGGCGCCGCTGAGCGCCATCGACTTCCTCCGCGAAATCGGCAAGCATTTCCGCGTTGGCACCATGCTCCGCAAGGACGCTGTGGCATCGCGCCTTAACTCCGACGAGGGCATCAGCTACACCGAGTTCAGCTACCAGATCCTGCAGGGCATGGACTACCTCCAGCTTTTCAGGGACTACGGCTGTGCGCTGCAGACCGGCGGTTCCGATCAGTGGGGCAACCTCACCAGCGGCACTGAACTCATCCGCAAGGTGGAAGGCAAGAGTGTCCACGCCTTGGGTACGCCGCTCATCACGAACTCCGATGGCACCAAGTTCGGCAAGTCCGAGGGCAACGCCATCTGGCTTGATGCCGACATGTGCAGCCCGTACACGTTCTACCAGTTCTGGCTGAACACGGCCGACGCCGATGTGGTGGATCGCCTCAAGGTCTTCACGTTCCTCACTCGGGCCGAGATCGAGGAGCTTGGCCAGGCTGTGGCGGAACGTCCGTTCGCACGGGAAGGCCAGAAGAAGCTTGCCTTCGAGGTTACGTCCTTGGTTCACGGTGTTGACGCGACGGAAAAGGTCATCGCGGCATCCGCAGCTGTTTTCGGCAACGGTGACTTGTCAGTACTTGACGAGCAAACCCTCGCTGCTGCAACCGCGGAACTCCCGTCCGCCAAGGTCGGCAGCGACTCCCTGGGCATCATCGACCTGTTGGTTGCCTCCGGCCTCTCCGACAGCAAGTCCGCTGCACGCCGCACTGTCGGAGAAGGCGGAGCCTACGTCAATAACGCCAAGATCTCCGACCCGGATGCCGTCATTGGCCAGGAGCAGTTGCTTCACGGCCGGTACCTCCTGCTGCGCCGCGGCAAGAAGAACCTGGCGACGGTAGAGGTTTCCGCCTAGCCGCGCCCTGTTCCGTACCACTTGTTTTTCCCGTTGTTGTGAAAGGCCGGTAACCCGTGTGGTTGCCGGCCTTTTGCTGCAAAAAGTGCGTCGCTGGCTTCCCCTCCGGACGCTCTCTCACCGAACCGCCCGTTTTCGGGATCGCTCTCTCACGGAATGCCTGTTTGCGGCGGACGCTCTCTCGCTGGCCTTTCGTTTTGGTGTCTATCCGGGGTTCGACGGCGGGTGTTGGGTTGGGTGTTGTGGTGGCTGGTTGGTGGTGGTTACGTTGTGTGATGGGCTTCACGGTGCCGGGATTTGTTTGTTGGGTTTGGGGTGTGTAAAGTTATTCGAGTTGCCGCCGCTGATGCGGGTTTGACGGTGACAATCTCCCTTTCAAATAGCCGGTTTCGGGCGGTGCCTTTGCGTGCTGCTGAGTATTGGTGGAGATCCGGGCTGGTTTGCTTTATGCGACTGGATCGGGTAAGTTTGAAAAGTTGCTCCGGAGCGATCCAGTCGTTTGGTTGGTGGTGCCGGTTAGTGTCTGTTGTTTGAGAACTCAATAGTGTGCC
>NZ_JBIRZS010000048.1:0-6565 GCF_044391085.1 Paenarthrobacter sp. NPDC018779
GACTTCCCGCCCGGCGCGTGCGGCCGGGTCGCTGCCCGTTCCCCGCCCGGCGGGTGTGGTCGGGTCGTTGCCGGGGCCATGCTTGACCAACTCCCTGGCCCAACCGGCCGGGACGATGCCGTAGCCCTTCAACCTCGCCGGTTCACTATCACCCTGCAACAGCGTCCGGTCAGTCATCACCACTTCCAGGTGCACCCCAGCGGCACCACCCGGGGTCCCGGTAAGCCGCTCCACCAAAGTATCGGCCATCACCTGACCCTTGGACCGCACATCACCTTGAGAACGGGCCGTCCCCGCAACCTGGGTCAGCGCCGCATACGCCGCCACCCCCTGCGCCACAGGCAACAACGCCGTCAAATACGTCATCGTGTCCGGCGCCGGACGCAAACCCACGCTCCGCTCATTCACCGCGTACGCCGCCCGCCGGGTCACCGAGGCCGGGTCCCGCCGATACGCCGCAGCCTTCACCGCCGCCACAATCCGCCGGTCCCCGGCACCCTCGAACGTGCCCGTATCCGCGGCCAACTCCTCATCCACCGCGCACCGGTCCTCCACCGACAAACACGCCGTTTCCCGCACCAACAACGTCGCCCGCCACTCATTCAACAACCCGGACTCCAACGCCGCCAACGTCCGCGGCATCTCCCCCACCAGTGCCTTCGCCAACCCCAACAACCGGGCCCCCTTATTCGGGGACTCCCGACGCGCCAACGCCACCTGCGCCCCCACACCCCTGCCCCGCTCAGCCACCGGCACACCCGCCGCGGCCTGCTCCCTGCGTTGGGCCAGATCAAACGCCACAGCCACCCTCGCCTGCGCCGCCGCCACCGCCGACTTCAAATCCTCCAAACCCCGCAACAAACCCACCAACACCCCGCTCCCACCAGCAGGCTCCAGCGCACCAACAACAGCGATCAAATCCGCAACAGAAACCAGATCCCCACCGGCGGAAGGCACCCCACAAACAGGAACAGCAGGCTGCGACGAACCAGCCCCAGCGACCGGAGACACGGAAGCGGAAGACCCAGGGGCGACGGCAGCAACCCCGGCAGCGCCACCAACGCCACTACCCAACTGCCCCAAAAACCCGTCCATACCCCCACTCTTCCAGCCCCACAACCGCTGAATAAGACCGCCGACGAGCTATGTGGAAACACCCCAAAGACGCCCATCAACCCCTCCTCCACAACCAGAGGGCGCGGACTTGGGTTGCCCGTGTAGACGTTGTCTGGGTGGTGACAGAAGGGCGACGAGCCTGCGGCCATGCCCTTAGTTTTGGTGGCAGCGTGTATTCGGTCATCGGACCATCAACACCGGGCCCGACTCGGGAACCAACCTGTCCCGCACCTGCCGAGGCAGCCTGGAACGCCGGGACGCCTGAACCCGAAGCCAACTGAAGCAAACCAACCGGCAACCTGCAAAGACATTCCCTTAAGAGACACCTCCCTGGACACGTCCAACAGGTCCCAGCTGCGAACCCCGGCGGTGGGTGACCCGTCGTCGTAATTGACGCGTTGGCCGGTAAGCAGCTGCCGTAACCAACACCTCGCACGCCCCAAGGTGCCCCCAGCAGGGCAGCAGAGGGAGCAGCGCGACGGCGGCGCCATCCGAGTGGAAGGCACGGAGCCATTCAACAAGACGCGGTTTGGCGGCCGTCCCCGCCCTATTCCGGGCTTGCGGTGGGGGCGCCGTCCAACGGCGTCCACCACGTCACCGGCGGGGCAACCTTGAAGCGGCGTCCCGTCACAGTGCTGGGGGTGATCCGGATGAACTGGTCCTTTTGGCCGGCCTCCCAGGGAAAGAGCAGGAGACCGATGGTGTCCAAGACGTCCTGGGTGAGTTTGACCGCCGTCGCCTGTCCCTTTGCCACGACGCTCCAGGCGATGCCGGTATCCGGGTCGACACCGTCGGCCTCGATGGCCACGGGAGCATCGCTGAGTGCAGCGTGAAGTTTGGTGCCCTCACCCGTGCGGAAAACCATGGTTCCGTGATCAACTTTGTAATTCACGGGAAAGATGTCCGGATGATCGTCCACCAAGACGGCCAAACGGCCCACGGAAACACCGCGGAGGAGTTCCCAGCATTCATTGGCCTGCAGAATTTCCGTGCCGCTACCGGGCGCTGAGTTCGTCATACCGCAGAGGATACGCCGGAGCGCACCCGCCGAACAGGGCGCGCAAACCTCTCCGGATCAGCGAACCAACTCGGGCGTGGACTGGTTCCCGGGCAGGGGTTCGGCAGGCGTTTCGACGCTGGCTACCGGACCACGGATGGCAAGGTATCCCGCCCCGGCCAGGACCAACGCTTCAGCCGCCAGCGCAAGGAACGTCGCCTCCCAGCCACCGGTCCAAGTGTGCAAAAGGCCAGCCGCCAACGGACCGAGCGACGCCAGCGCAAATCCAAACCCCTGGCTCATTGCGGAGAGCCTTCCCGCGGATTGGGGTCCCGCCGAGCGGATCACCACCAATGCCATGCCCAGGCCAAACCCCGCGCTCTGGACCACCCCCAGCACTCCAACCATGGGGAATTGCAGGGCCGCCGGCACCAGCAGCACACCAATCAGGGCGACGGCCACGGACAGGCCGAGACCCGGAGCCAGGACTCGAAGGACCTTCGGACGGCCGGCCAGGACCGGGGCCAACAGGCTCGCCGGGAGGCCAGCCAGGCTGAACCAGGCAAGCAGGGCGGCGGCGTCGGCCGGTGAGAGCCCTTTGGAGGTCAGGTACACGGCCAGCCATGAGGTGATGGCGAAGTAAAGCATGGCCTGGAGCCCGAAAAATGCCGTCACTGCCCACGCTGTGCGCTGCTTCCGCAAGGGGATCACAGCCTGTTGAGCGTCCGACGTCGGCACGCGGCTGCTTGCTGCTCGCTCGCCGCTTGCTTGGGTGGCCCGAGCGGACGTGGCAGGTGCCGCCGTGGCAACTGGCGTGACGGCGCCGGGTGCCGCCGTCGGGCGGCCCGCCGCTCCCTCGCGTCCCGCCGTGGCAAGGTGCGTAGCGGCGCCGGGTGCCGCCGTCGGGCGGCCCGCCGCTCCCTCGCGTCCCGCCGTGGCAACTTGCGTGGCAGCGCCGGGTGCCGCCGTCGGGCTTCCCGGGCGGAAGATGAGGGCTGCACCGGCGACGGCCGGGAGTGCCCAGACGCCCAGCGCCCAGGCGAGGCTGCCCCCGAAGGCGTGCTCAAGGGGCTGGACCAAACCGGCGCCCAGCGCGGCGCCAAGCCCGAAGCCCATGGTGCACAGCCCCGTCCACCACCCGGTGCCATGATTGGCCTTCACGATCTGTGGCACCAGGACACTGGCGGTCATGATTGCCGCCCCGGCGAGGAAGGTGCCGGGAAGGAGCAGGGCCGGAAGCATGACGCGAAGCACCAGGGCCACCGCAAGCACCACCAAAGCGATGGCGACGGCAGGACCGGTGCCCATCTTCCTTGCAAGCCAGGGGGCGATCGGCCCTGACACACCGAAGGCCAGGACGGGCAAGGTACCCAGCAGCGGCAGGAGCGACGGGTCCAGCCCAAACGCACCGTTCACTTGGTTCATGACGCCTGCGACGGTGGTGATGGTGGGCCGCAGATTCACGGACACCACCACCAGCGCGAGCAACACCAGCCGCGGAGCAACACGTCCGCCCCCGAAAGACCGCTTCATCGCACCCTCACCTACCCTCAAACTCATTTGGTATACCAACTAAGAATATGATGTGGGCTATTGAAAGTAAATTGGCATGAGAGAAGCAGTTACAATGTGACTCAAGGGTCTAGCTGATGACTTGGAATACCAAGGGTTCTAAATAGCTTTCCCGGGATTCAAGATCCCGGAGGGATCGAACAACTCCTTGATGCGCCGCTGGAGTTCCCGCACGGGCTCGGGCTGTTCAAGTCCAAGCCAGCGCAGTTTGTACTGTCCCACGCCGTGTTCGCCCGTAATGGTGCCACCCATCTCCAGCCCCACCCGGATGGACTCGTCCAGTGCAGCCTTCAAGCGGACCAGAGCATCGGCGTCGGAGGCAGGATCCACCCGGTCCAACCAGAAGGTGGGGTGGAGGTTGCCGTCGCCGGCGTGTGCCACCACCTTGAGCCGCACGTCATGCCGGTCAGCCATGGCCTCAAGCTCAGCCACAAAGTCCACCAGCCGCGAACGGGGTACTGCGATGTCCTCTCCCACACGGAATTCATCGTCCACTTCCACGCCGCGGCTGTTGCGTCGAAGGTCCACCAGCATGTCGGCCTCTTCGCTGGCCTCCATGGTGACTGTAGCGCCGCCGTCGGACAGTACTTGGCGCACCACTGCGGCCTCGGCCGCTGCGCCGAAACCGTCGGTCTGGATCAGGAGCAACGACTTGCCCCGGGCCTGCAGGTCCGAGCCGTTGAGTTCGTCGAGTTGAACCAGGGTGCCGTTATCCAGGAGTTCCATGATGGCCGGCTGAACGCGTGCTTTGCCAACAGCCAGCACGCCGGCAGCCGCACTGCGGAAGTCCTGGTAGAAAGCGGCGATCGTATGGATCTCGCGCGGCAGGTATTTGAGCCGAACCGTCACGCCGACCACAATCCCCAACGTCCCCTCGGACCCCACCAACAGTGCCGTGAGGTCGTAGCCGGCCACGCCTTTGAAGGTCTGGTGGCCGGTGTGGACCAACGAGCCGTCCGCCAGCACCACATCCAGAGCGAGGACGGAATCGCGCGTCACGCCGTATTTGGCACACCGCAGTCCACCCGCGTTGGTAGCCACGTTGCCACCGATGGTGGACATCTTGTAACTCGCGGGGTCCGGTGCGTACATCAGTCCGTGGTGGGCGGCGGCCGCGTTCAGCTCGGCGTTGATGACGCCAGGTTCGACGACGGCGGTCTCGTCGTCAGAGTTGAGGTCCAGGATGCGATTCATTCGTTCGAGGCCGAGCACGATGCACCCGCGGGTGGCGTGCGCTCCGCCCGATACTCCGGTGCCCGCACCGCGCGGAACGATGGGGACTTGGTGGGCCGCACACGCGCGCACGATGTTCTGGACGTCCTCCACGGATTCCGCCCAGACCACGGCCAGGGGAAGATGCCGTTCCGGCAGAGGACCTTGGTCAGCCGAGTAGATGGTACGGGTGTCTTCGTCTTCCACCACTTGGTCCGGACGCAGGACTGCTTTGAGCTCCGCAAGGAAAGCCCTCTGCGACTGGGACTCCGAAGCGGTTTCCCCGCCACCAATGGTGCGTTCCTTGATGCCTTCTGCTGTTGTAGCGGCCATGGCCGTTTCATCCGACAAGGTGGTTCCTCCACACATGAGCACCGCGGACACGCCAAATCGGCAGTCTTCGCAGTGTTTTAGGTGCTCACCAGTCTAATCAGTACCTGCAGCATCCACCGCCGCAGCCCCGGCATCGGCTGGGGCGAGCTGCTTCTCCATGAAAAGCTCTTGCTTGCTCGGGTCCAAGGGATAAGGCTTGCTCTCCCCTGTCAGCTGGAAACCGTGGCGTTTATAAAAAGTCATGGCCCGCTGGTTGTCCTGGTGGACGCCCAGCTCCAAGGACCACGCCCCCAAGTCCGCAACAGCTGCCTGGCACGCATGAGCCAGCATTTGATCGGCCAATCCCAGGCCCCTGAACTCGGGCGCAACATAGACGCTGATCAACATGCCCTGCAACGGGCGGCCTGGGTCCTGGGGATGTTTCACCACCACCCGCATCAGTGCGCGGATCCTCGAACCCGGACCCTCGTCAGCCACGAGCGTGACACTGTCCTCGGCCGACATGGCAGATGCCCGCTCCAGCCATTGAGTGTCAGTCTGCCGGCGGGCTGCCTGGAGGCTCTCCACGTAGGCCATGGGAGTGTCAGCCAACATCTCCAGACGGACGGCTTTGAGCAGCGGCCAATCCTCGGGGCGCAGGCGCCGGATACTAGGCACCGGCTCCGCCCATGAACCGCGAATAGTTTGCGAGCACGCCGGGCCAACCCTCGGCGTACGAGGCCCTGGTAGCGGCAGGATCCTCGGCGCCCTCCCAGCCGTCATGCACCAGACGCACCTCGGTGCCCTCATCAACCGCCCGAAAAGCGACCCTCAACTCCGTGGACCACAGCGGCGTGCTGGCTGGGTACCAGCTGGCATGGAAGGACAGTGGCGGTTGCCAATCGTCGATGGTGCCCCAAACGGACGTCTCTCCGGCCTCGGAGGTCTCCAGGATGAGGTTCTCTTCGAATTCCACGTGCGAGCCGGCACCGTAGACGCTGTGCTCCTCCATCGGCCACCACAGATGGGGATGGTCAGTGAAACCCATGAAGGCATGTTGGATGGTGGCAGATACAACGATGGTGAATATCAAGGGCTCGAGCTGATCCGCGTCGGGCTGCGGCTCCCTGCTGTCCGACTCGGGGTGGCTGAAAAGACTGTCCATGATCATCAACTCTACCCGCGCCGATCATCATCTCTACCCGTGCCGCTACGCGGTCCGCATGGCTTGTTGTGGGGCCTGGTGTGCGTGCTTCTTCTTGGTTTTGGGGTGTTGTGTGGGCCCCGCAACGGGAGTGGTTGTTAAAGTGGGAGGCCCCCCAACCTGGTGGTTGGGGGGCCTCGACCTGAATGGTT
>NZ_JBIRZS010000049.1:0-6189 GCF_044391085.1 Paenarthrobacter sp. NPDC018779
TCAACGACAGACCCCGCCAACGATTCGACTTCTGCACCCCAAATGAGATGATCAGAACCTTCCTGTTGCGATAACCGCTAGAAACCGCCCGCTGGTAACGACGCGAACTGCGACTCAGTTGGGGAAACGGGCACGGGGAGCGGGAAGCGGGAGGTGGGCGCGCAGGCTCAGCGGAGCACGATGTCCACGGGGTTTGCTTCCGAACGCCATGCCCCCGGCTCGCCCGTGCCCGAAATGACCGGAGCGGTGAGCACACCCGAGCGGTTGGTGCGCTTGTCCCGGAGGATCTCCGTCACCGAGCCAAGGTGACGCGAAAGATCGATCACGTTTTCGGGCGCCGCCAGCAGCAGCTGGAAGCCGAACTCGTGGAGCGCCTTGATGCCCGCGCCGGCAAACTCCTCTGAGGCAAGCACGAAAGCCTCATCCATCATCACCGTGCCGTAGGTGGTGAAGCCCTGCTCGGCGATGCCCAATTGGTAGCTCAATGCCGCGGCCATGATGAACGCGGTGAACCGTTGACGTTCGCCACCGGACATGGACCCGGTGTCGGCGTGCATGAAAACCTCGGTCTTCGGCTTGCCCGACTTGCCGGTTTTGCCCGGCGCTTCGCGGTGTTCCTTGCACTGGATGAACAGGTGCCCGCGGACGTCCAGCACCTCCGCGCGCCACCGCCGGTCCTCGGGTGTCTGCGAACCAAGCCGCTTCACCAGGGTTTCGAGCGACTTGTAGCGGGCAGTGAGCTCGGCATCCTCGTCGGTTTCCGTTGCGGCCGCAGCGTTGCGGGACGGCCGGGTGTGCTTCGCCTTCAAAGCGTTCTGGATGGCATCCTTGAACTGCTTTGCCGTGGCCGGCAGCGTCTGTTTGATGTCCAGTTCCAGATAGCTGCCCTCGTGGAAGTTCACTTCGGACAGGATCCCGTTCAGCGGCAGGATGCGGCTGGTAATGGTGCGGCGTTCCTCATCGAGCAGGTGCAACAGCGTGCTGAAGGACTCGTGCGTCCGCTGGTTGAAGAACAGGCGGAATTCGGCTTCCTGGGCGGGCAAGCCGTCGTTCACGATCGCGTGGTACCGGGACTCGAAGTCCCCGGCGGCACCGATCGACGTGCCATGGTCGGCGCTGATGGCGCTCCCCCAGTCGCGCACGAACGCTTCGAAGATGCGCGTCAGGCGTTCAGCCGTGGCTTGCCCCCGCGACTCGGCAGCGTGCAGCTCGTCGAGCAGCGTGTTGCGGACGGCGTTGGCGAGGTTGTCCAGCTCATGGAGTTCGGAAACGTCCGCGGCGCCGGCGAAGTACGGCTCAAGGGCCGCAACGGTGGAGCCCGACGGCGGTGCCTGCTCGAGCTTCAACCTCGCCGCGTCCAGCAGGCCGTCAGCCGTGGTCATCTGATGGTCGAGCGCTTTGTACTCGCTCTGGAGCACAGCGGCAGAACCTGTGGAGGACTGGTGCTTTTCCCGCACGGCCTCGATGTTGGCGCGCAAGGGTTCAAGGTCGGCCTGGGCGGCGAGGGCATCGGCAAGTCGCTGCTCGATCCGTGCCAGCTCGTCTGCGGCAACAGCCGCGGAAACCTGTTCCCACGGACGTTCATCCTCGGCCACACGGCGGAGGGCCTCCAGCTGCCGGGCCATTCCCTGGTGCGAATCCTCGCGGCTTTGGGCTAATTCGGCGGCCTTGGCCAGTTCATTTTCCAGCTCGCCCACGCGGGCGGCAACGAGTTCCAGTTTGGAGGCGTTGTCGAAGCCGAGCACGTAGTCCTGCCGGCTGGTGAAGCGGTCGTCCTTCTCCACGGTGTGCCTGTTGCGCTTGACCACGCCGCCAAGGCTCAAGCCCTTGTCGAGGGAGGCCAGCTCATCGGGGTCCTCCACGCACGGATACGCGAAGTCGATCGCGATCCGCTCACGGATCCATTCCCCCGCGTCCGCGTTGGCGCCCGAGGTGAGGATGCTCAACTTGGTCAAGAGGTCGCCGTCGGACACGTCCTCCACAGCCAGCGCGCCGCCGGCCAGTGGCTTGGACACATCAACGGCACGCAGGGCGCCGCGGACGGTGTTGTCGTTGAGGTACCGTGTGACGGCAGCGAAGTGTTCGCCGGGCACCAGGAGTGTGGTGGCGAGGTTGCGCAGTGCACGTTCGGCCGCCGGGCGCCATTGTTCCTGCCCCTCTGCCAGGTCCATCAGCTCGCCGCCGAAGGGCATCCGCTCCTCCGGCACCCCGGTGGCCGCCGCAATTGCGGCCCGGTTTTCAATGCTCGACGGCGGCAGGAGGGACTTGCGCGACCGCAGCGACAAGAGCTCCTGCCCGGCTGCGGCAAGTTCGCGTTTCTTGGTGGCGTGCGCGTCGAAGGCCTCGAAGCGGAGCTCTTTCAGTGACTCCGAATCATCCTGCAAAGCGGCCGAGCGGGCTGCAGCCTGCTCGTGGGCTTGGTCCCAGCCCTCCTCCGACCATTCCAGGTCCAGGCCGGCATCGCTCAAGGCCTTCCTGGCGGATTCCTCCACCTGCTGGCGGAGCTTGAGACCCACACGTGCATTGTCCAACGACTGCTCAATGGCCGAGATCGCGTTGCCACCGCGGTTGTTGTAGTCCGACTCGAGCTCACGCAGTTCCTTGGCCAAGGCGTCCCGCACGGTCCGCTCGGCCGCAAGTTCCTGGGCCTTTGACTGGGCCAACTCCTTGAATCGGGCCAGCGTCTTGGCGTGTACCGTCACCGCAAGTTGCTGCTTGTATGCGGCGAACTCCTCACCGGCGAGCTCGCGCAATCGGTTCGCATCCAGGAGGGCCTGCGCGTAGTCCTTGTTCAGCCCGGGAACCGGTGCCAATTGGTCGCGCTGCTGGCGGACATCCTCCAGCCGCTGGCGGATGGACATCAGGTTGCTGAACTCTTCCACCACATCGTCTGCCGCGGCGAGCGTTGCCGGGGCGTCAAGGACCTGGTCCCGGAAGAACGTGTTTACACTGCCGCCCAGGCCCTTGCCGGCCTGGATCACGCGAAGCAGCGGGAGCGCCTGGTCCGAGTTGATTCCCAGGAGCCTGCGGAACCTCTCCGCGAAGGCCTTGTGGACATCGAAGACCTGTCCCTCGGGGAAGATCGACTCCAACGCACCCTTGGTAAAACGCTTCTGGGCGATCCCCTCTATGGCCTCAAGGTCCAGGGGCTTGCTGTCGATCACATAGAAGCGACCAACGCTGGACTCCGTGCCGTTCTTGGGCAAGTCGAAAAGCGCTGAGACCGTCACTTTGGTGCCGGCAGCGTTGTCGAACGTCAGCGCGACGGCGGACCAGGTGGCACCCGGGCGCTGGAAGGCACTGGCCGAACCATCCCCCACCGCCTTGTCACCAACCTTGCCGCGCATGTAGGTGAAGGTGGTCCTCTTGTCCTCCACAGCACCGCCCGAGCGCTGGGCAGCGGCCTCGTTGGAACGCGGACGGGCGTCGAAAACACGAAGCATCGCGTCAAACAGCGTCGACTTGCCAACACCGGAGTTACCGGTAAGGAGGGTGCCGTTGCGGTCCACGTGCATGGTGTGGGCGCCATGGAAGGTGCCCCAGTTGACCACCTGGACGAGTGCAAGGCGCATCTGGCCCGGGTTGGTGAGTTCGCCCAAGGGGAGCATGCTTGCGATGGTCACTTCTGTGTCCCGTCAGTCGTGGTTACGTCCGCGGCGGTACCGGGCACATGCTCTGCCTGCTCGCTCGTGCCTCGCTTAGACGCAGGCTGCCGCATGTCCCCGGCATCGGCGTCGTCGCTCCCAGCGGAGTCGTCGTCTTCCGATTGCGAATCGGGGTCCAAGTCCAGCAGGGGCTCCGTTCCTGACTCATCGGCTGCTACTGCTACCAAGGACTCGATGTGGGCCGGGATGTCTCCGATGTTTTCGAACGGGAGGGCCAGGGGGAGGGCGTTGCTGATGGTGTAGGTGTCGTCCAAGGGTGTGGGGAGGAGGAGTTGGCGCGCCAGGAGTTTGGTGATGGTGCGCGTGACCACGTCCGAGTCGCGCAACGCGTCCTGCTGGCCGGCGGGTGTGTAGTTCGCCACGAGGTCAGAGATCTCCTCGCGGGTGATGCTTGGGTCTGTCTGGGCTGTCACGTGGCGGTCCAGGAGAAGGCGCAGCCGCAGCAAGACGATTGTTTCCACGCGGCTGAGGGCCCTTTGCTGCCGCAGGATGCTCGAACGGGAACTGGCTCCGATGATCTCGGGATCAACCGGGCGCAGGACGGCGATCTTGCGGTCGTGGTCCAGCTGCAAGGTGAGGAACAGCTCCGAGAGGCGGCTGCGGAGGATCAACTGGTTGTCCAGGAGGGTGGTCCACAGTTTCTCGTCCCGGCCGCCGTCGATGTAGGGGCCTTTGAGGAGCTTGACCAGGGCGTGCCGGACCTTCATCGGCAGGACGCCGGTGTCACCGGGGAACAGCGCGGCCCCGTCCACGAAAGTGTCGCGCGGGGTGATCCGGAACGGGTCCGCAACGTGCTCAACGGGAACCGAGCCAACGGAGGCAGCCTCGTCGGTGACGTCCTCCTCAAAGGTGGCGTCCGTCGTCGTGATTTCCTCAGTCATCAGAATCCTCATTCAGCGAGACGACCGGCAGGTATGCCGTGCGGATGCTGCCGTCGATTTGTTCGAAGTCGATGTGTTCCCACGTGGCCCGGTCAAAGGCCGCACCTGACTGCAAGGCCATGGAAAGGAGGGAACGCACGGTATTGATGTGCCGTTCCTCGGGTGGCAGGTTCTCCCATGCCTCGCCGATGGTGGCCGAACCAGCCATGGCGGCACGCACGACGGCGGGCCGTGCCTTTCCGGTGCGGGCGGACTTCACGCGGTCCGAGTCGCTGAACGCGATGGGGTCGGCCAGGCGCGGCGGAGTGGCGAACTCATCCGGGTCGAAGAGCTTGACCATGGCGAGCGATTCGAACCCCGCGTTGTACAGGACGGGCCCGGGAACCAAGCCGGGCCGGTCGCGTTCGTAGGGCAGCGACCTGATGGCATGCTCGGCCTCGGCGAGGACCTTCCGCAGGCTCACCGATTGGCGGACGTCGTCGCTCTGGATGTACGTGTTGAGGCTCTCGGAGAGTTTCCCGTAGATCCGCTGGATCTGGCTGTGCTGCGTGCGAAGCTCGGCTACGAGGTTCTTCAGCGTCTCGCGGTCTTCGTGCGAGAGGTCGTCGGCGAATTGCCGGCTCAGCACCTCGCCGATGGCCGAACGGAAGCGCAACTGCTGCTGCGGATCCTCCAGGAACGCAGTGAAGGAACGGAACGTACGGCCTTCCGGGCTTTGCCGGAGCCGCTTGTCCGCTTCCAGTACCTGGGCCATGGTGGCGCCTTTACTGAGCGATTCCTCGATGATCTGGTTCCGCAGCTCGCCTACGAGTTCCTCGATGCGGTCACGCATTTTCTTGTAGTCGGCGGGCAAGCTGGCCGCGAGGTCCAGGATGTTTCCGGCTGCTTCTACGGCTTCGTCGTCGTCGAGGAGGCCATCGAACTCGCCCGAGCTGATGTCCTCCACCAGCTGTTGGCGCTCCTGGATCTCTTCCTCGAGGGCTTCCAAGCGGGCACTTTGGTCCGGGTTGGTCTCGTTGGCGAGCTTTTCGACGTCACCGAGCAAGGTACCCAGGCGGGAACCGTTAAGGGTGGAGCGTTCGCTGGAGAGGCTGTCGAGGAAGGCGAGGACGCGGGCCGCGGCTTCAGTGACTTCGTAGACGATCTGGCCGGACTGGTTGCGGCGCGTGAGGAACTGCTTCCGGGTCCATTCGTCGCCAAACGACTTGCCGTTTTGCTGTCCGCCAAGTGCAGGGTCCTGGCGGCGGAGCTGCTCAAGGAAAGCGTCGACGTCGGCATGGAACTCTTCGAGCGGAAGCTGCGGCCTGGTGCGGGTGAAGGATGCCTGCAGAACGGCGATCACCCACGGGGCCGAGCGGGTCAGCGCCCAGGCAGGTCCCTTGGTCAGCTGTTCGAGGTCGCGAAGCCGGGCGCTGATGGCGTCGGCGGAGGACATGGCTGAACGGGACAACTACTCTCCTTCAGCTGCTGCGAAACCTGACCGGCAGCGAAAACTGCCCCGTACAAGGTTAACGCAGAGTGTCCGCACCCAAGTAAGTCGCAGATCGCGTCGTTCCCAGCGCTGGGAACGACGTCATCTGCGACCCAGCGTGTGAGCGCCTTCGGCGCGCCGTGGGGCCGGGAAAGTATGCGGGGTGGCTCGC
>NZ_JBIRZS010000050.1:0-1746 GCF_044391085.1 Paenarthrobacter sp. NPDC018779
GGGATTAGTGGCGAACGGGTGAGTAACACGTGAGTAACCTGCCCTTGACTCTGGGATAAGCCTGGGAAACTGGGTCTAATACCGGATATGACTCCTCATCGCATGGTGGGGGGTGGAAAGCTTTTGTGGTTTTGGATGGACTCGCGGCCTATCAGCTTGTTGGTGGGGTAATGGCCTACCAAGGCGACGACGGGTAGCCGGCCTGAGAGGGTGACCGGCCACACTGGGACTGAGACACGGCCCAGACTCCTACGGGAGGCAGCAGTGGGGAATATTGCACAATGGGCGCAAGCCTGATGCAGCGACGCCGCGTGAGGGATGACGGCCTTCGGGTTGTAAACCTCTTTCAGTAGGGAAGAAGCCCTCTTTGGGGGTGACGGTACTTGCAGAAGAAGCGCCGGCTAACTACGTGCCAGCAGCCGCGGTAATACGTAGGGCGCAAGCGTTATCCGGAATTATTGGGCGTAAAGAGCTCGTAGGCGGTTTGTCGCGTCTGCTGTGAAAGACCGGGGCTCAACTCCGGTTCTGCAGTGGGTACGGGCAGACTAGAGTGCAGTAGGGGAGACTGGAATTCCTGGTGTAGCGGTGAAATGCGCAGATATCAGGAGGAACACCGATGGCGAAGGCAGGTCTCTGGGCTGTAACTGACGCTGAGGAGCGAAAGCATGGGGAGCGAACAGGATTAGATACCCTGGTAGTCCATGCCGTAAACGTTGGGCACTAGGTGTGGGGGACATTCCACGTTTTCCGCGCCGTAGCTAACGCATTAAGTGCCCCGCCTGGGGAGTACGGCCGCAAGGCTAAAACTCAAAGGAATTGACGGGGGCCCGCACAAGCGGCGGAGCATGCGGATTAATTCGATGCAACGCGAAGAACCTTACCAAGGCTTGACATGAACCGGAAAGACCTGGAAACAGGTGCCCCGCTTGCGGTCGGTTTACAGGTGGTGCATGGTTGTCGTCAGCTCGTGTCGTGAGATGTTGGGTTAAGTCCCGCAACGAGCGCAACCCTCGTTCTATGTTGCCAGCGGTTCGGCCGGGGACTCATAGGAGACTGCCGGGGTCAACTCGGAGGAAGGTGGGGACGACGTCAAATCATCATGCCCCTTATGTCTTGGGCTTCACGCATGCTACAATGGCCGGTACAAAGGGTTGCGATACTGTGAGGTGGAGCTAATCCCAAAAAGCCGGTCTCAGTTCGGATTGGGGTCTGCAACTCGACCCCATGAAGTCGGAGTCGCTAGTAATCGCAGATCAGCAACGCTGCGGTGAATACGTTCCCGGGCCTTGTACACACCGCCCGTCAAGTCACGAAAGTTGGTAACACCCGAAGCCGGTGGCCTAACCCTTGTGGGGGGAGCCGTCGAAGGTGGGACCGGCGATTGGGACTAAGTCGTAACAAGGTAGCCGTACCGGAAGGTGCGGCTGGATCACCTCCTTTCTAAGGAGCTGCTAACAACGCGCACGTTCATCCGCATGGGTGGGGTGTGGTTGTCAGTGTTGCCCATTGCGCAGGCGTCTGTTCTGCGGTGGGTGCTCATGGGTGGAATATCAACAAATCAAAAAGTTTTTTTGGCATGGTTTCTGGGCTGGTGTCCTGGTACGAGTACGGCAACTGTTGCTCCCTTGTGGGGTGGTGGTTGTGGGGAAAGTGTTGGGGTGTTGGTTGTGGGGGTTGTGTTTGGTGCACTGTTGGGTCCTGAGGCAACAGGACCTTCTGCAGCTTTGGCTGGGGACACGGTTTTGA
>NZ_JBIRZS010000050.1:1843-3877 GCF_044391085.1 Paenarthrobacter sp. NPDC018779
TGGCCCTCCTTTTGGGGTGGGTGTGTTGGTTTGTGGTTTTGTGTGGTCAAGTTTTTAAGGGCGCACGGTGGATGCCTTGGCATTAGGAGCCGAAGAAGGACGTAGGAATCTGCGATAAGCCTGGGGGAGTTGATAACCGAGCGGTGATCCCAGGATGTCCGAATGGGGAAACCCCGCACAACGCCTTTCGGGGTGATTGTGTGACCCGTGCCTGAATTCATAGGGTGCGTGGGGGGAACGCGGGGAAGTGAAACATCTCAGTACCCGTAGGAAGAGAAAACAAGAGTGATTCCGTTAGTAGTGGCGAGCGAACGCGGATGAGGCTAAACCGACCCATGTGTGATAGCCGGCGGGCGTTGCGTGGGCGGGGTTGTGGGACTTGCTGTGTTGGTTCTGCCGGACCGGCGAGGTGAGAGCATGGGCATAGGTGAACGGTCTTGAAAGGCCGGCCAGAGAGGGTGTGAGCCCCGTAACTGTAATGTCGTTGTGCCGCTTTTGGTGAGTATCCCAAGTAGCACGGGGCCCGAGAAATCCCGTGTGAATCTGTCAGGACCACCTGATAAGCCTAAATACTTCCTAATGACCGATAGCGGACCAGTACCGTGAGGGAAAGGTGAAAAGTACCCCGGGAGGGGAGTGAAACAGTACCTGAAACCGTGTGCTTACAATCCGTCAAAGCAGCCGCAGCCTTGTGTTGTGTTGTTGTGATGGCGTGCCTTTTGAAGAATGAGCCTGCGAGTTAGTGTTACGTCGCGAGGTTAACCCGTGTGGGGTAGCCGTAGCGAAAGCGAGTCTGAACAGGGCGAGTGTAGTGGCGTGATCTAGACCCGAAGCGGAGTGATCTACCCATGGCCAGGTTGAAGCGACGGTAAGACGTCGTGGAGGACCGAACCCACTTCAGTTGAAAATGGAGGGGATGAGCTGTGGGTAGGGGTGAAAGGCCAATCAAACTCCGTGATAGCTGGTTCTCCCCGAAATGCATTTAGGTGCAGCGTTGCGTGTTTCTTGCCGGAGGTAGAGCTACTGGATGGCCGATGGGCCCTACAAGGTTACTGACGTCAGCCAAACTCCGAATGCCGGTAAGTGAGAGCGCAGCAGTGAGACTGTGGGGGATAAGCTTCATAGTCGAGAGGGAAACAGCCCAGACCACCAACTAAGGCCCCTAAGCGTGTGCTAAGTGGGAAAGGATGTGGAGTTGCTTAGACAACCAGGAGGTTGGCTTAGAAGCAGCCATCCTTGAAAGAGTGCGTAATAGCTCACTGGTCAAGTGATTCCGCGCCGACAATGTAGCGGGGCTCAAGTACACCGCCGAAGTTGTGGCATTCACACATATTCCTAAGCCTTTGTGGTTCAGGGGTGTGGATGGGTAGGGGAGCGTCGTGTGGGCGGTGAAGTCGCGGTGGAAACCAGCGGTGGAGCCTACACGAGTGAGAATGCAGGCATGAGTAGCGAAAGACGGGTGAGAAACCCGTCCGCCGAATGATCAAGGGTTCCAGGGTCAAGCTAATCTGCCCTGGGTAAGTCGGGACCTAAGGCGAGGCCGACAGGCGTAGTCGATGGACAACGGGTTGATATTCCCGTACCGGCGAAAAACCGCCAATACTGAGCGGGGGATACTAACCACCCCCCACCCGGCGCGAGCACCCTTTGGGGTGTGAGTGTTGTGGTGGTGGCTGGGACCTGATCCCGGGAGGTAAGCGTATTAACAGGTGTGACGCAGGAAGGTAGCCGGGCCGGGCGATGGTTGTCCCGGTCTAAGGATGTAGGGTCAGGGATAGGCAAATCCGTTCCTGTGTGCTTCGAGCACGTTCCTGAGATCTGATGGGACCCCCGTACGGGGGGATCCGGTGATCCTATGCTGCCAAGAAAAGCATCGACGCGAGGTTTTAGCTGCCCGTACCCCAAACCGACACAGGTGATCAGGTAGAGAATACCAAGGCGATCGAGAGAATTATGGTTAAGGAACTCGGCAAAATGCCCCCGTAACTTCGGGAGAAGGGGGGCCTGCCCCGTGATGGAGACTTGCTCTCCGTG
>NZ_JBIRZS010000050.1:3971-5161 GCF_044391085.1 Paenarthrobacter sp. NPDC018779
TCCGGAGCGGGTGTGGGCCGCAGAGACCAGGGGGAAGCGACTGTTTACTAAAAACACAGGTCCGTGCGAAGTCGCAAGACGATGTATACGGACTGACTCCTGCCCGGTGCTGGAAGGTTAAGAGGACCGGTTAGCCCCTTCGGGGGCGAAGCTGAGAATTTAAGCCCCAGTAAACGGCGGTGGTAACTATAACCATCCTAAGGTAGCGAAATTCCTTGTCGGGTAAGTTCCGACCTGCACGAATGGAGTAACGACTTCCCCGCTGTCTCAACCATAAACTCGGCGAAATTGCAGTACGAGTAAAGATGCTCGTTACGCGCAGCAGGACGGAAAGACCCCGAGACCTTTACTATAGTTTGGTATTGGTGTTCGGAGTGGCTTGTGTAGGATAGGTGGGAGACGTTGAAGCCCGGACGCCAGTTCGGGTGGAGTCATCGTTGAAATACCACTCTGGTCACTTTGGACATCTAACTTCGGCCCGTGATCCGGGTCAGGGACAGTGCCTGATGGGTAGTTTAACTGGGGCGGTTGCCTCCTAAAAAGTAACGGAGGCGCCCAAAGGTTCCCTCAGCCTGGTTGGCAATCAGGTGTCGAGTGTAAGTGCACAAGGGAGCTTGACTGTGAGAGAGACATCTCAAGCAGGGACGAAAGTCGGGACTAGTGATCCGGCGGTACATTGTGGAATGGCCGTCGCTCAACGGATAAAAGGTACCTCGGGGATAACAGGCTGATCTTGCCCAAGAGTCCATATCGACGGCATGGTTTGGCACCTCGATGTCGGCTCGTCGCATCCTGGGGCTGGAGTAGGTCCCAAGGGTTGGGCTGTTCGCCCATTAAAGCGGTACGCGAGCTGGGTTTAGAACGTCGTGAGACAGTTCGGTCCCTATCCGCTGCGCGCGCAGGAAATTTGAGAAGGGCTGTCCTTAGTACGAGAGGACCGGGACGGACGAACCTCTGGTGTGTCAGTTGTACTGCCAAGTGCACCGCTGATTAGCTACGTTCGGATGGGATAACCGCTGAAAGCATCTAAGCGGGAAGCTCGCTTCAAGATGAGATTTCCACACACAATTAGTGTGAGAGGCCCCCAGCCAGACCACTGGGTTGATAGGCCGGATGTGGAAGCGAGGACTAAAGACTCGTGAAGCTGACCGGTACTAATAGGCCAACAACTTACACCACCCAAAAAACAC
>NZ_JBIRZS010000051.1:0-2221 GCF_044391085.1 Paenarthrobacter sp. NPDC018779
CTGCACCCGGGAGGGTGTGGGAGAGTAGGACACCGCCGGACAACCATTACAGTTGGAGCCCCGACCACGACGGTCGGGGCTCCACACATTTAACACACCATGTACCAGGAATCGGCGTCCTGCAGACCCGGCATCGCGAATCGGAGCGTAGCCTGAGCGGTATGGGGATGAAAGCATCGTCGAAGACATGGACAGTTGCCGTGCTGGCGTTCACGTTCCTGGCCGCGGGATGCGCAGCCCCTGATCAGATCCAAGGGAGCCCACCTGCAGCCAGTCCGGTTTCGGAGATTACGCCCGATGTGGCGTTGTGCCAAGGCAATGAAATTCCGCTGGAGGCGTTGGAGAACCGCAGGCTCGCCACGGAGCTCGGACCCGAAGCGCTGCCGGCGCTCAGCGGACGTGACGTGGAACAGTTCCACGCTGAATCTTGGCTCATCGCTCAGGAGAGCAGCAGTAGGGTCATGCTGATGAACAAGCTCGCCGAACCGAAGGACGATGGAACAGGCGACGTCCGCGAGTACGTCTACGTGATCATTTCCACTGACTCCATGGCTTCGGAACCAGGCAAACCGGTGTGGGCGGTGGTCGAGGCGTCCGCCTGTACGCCTACCTTGGACTTGGGAGATCTGAGGGCCGGTGCTGTGACCTTGGACCCTTCTTCACGGCCTGACCCCAACGGCAGCAGCGTCCCTTTGCTCGTCACGGAGTTTGATTGCAACTCAGGGCAGAACGCCGAAGGGAGGGTGAAAGTGGTGAAGCTCGTCGAAACGGAGACGACCGTGGAAGTCGTTGTCGGGGTTCGGAGAGCGGCGCTCGAGGCGGCTTCCTGCCAGAGCAATCCGCACACGCCGTTCACAGTCCACCTGGAACGCCCGCTGGGCGATCGCGCCGTGGTGAACGCCGCCGTCGTGCCTTCGCGTGAGATCATCCTGCCGTCCCGACGGTGATCCGCCGTACCAGGCTGCAGACAGGTAAGGCCCCGCAGATGCGGGGCCTTAGCTGTCTTAAAGCAGGGATCAGGCCTTCGCAGCCTTGGCAGCAGCTTTCGCGGCTTGCTTACTCGCGCGGACCTTTACCAAAGAGTCCGGATCCACAATGTCTGCGACGGACAGGTACGAGCCCTCCTCGCCGTAATGGCCGGCAGCCTCGCGCCAACCCTCCGCCTGGAGACCACACTGCTTTCCGAGGAGTGCCAGGAAAATTTTGGCCTTCTGGTCCCCGAAACCCGGCAGGGCTTTCAGCCGCCGTAGTACCTCTGCCCCGCTTGGGTTGTCTCGTGTCCATATGGCAGCTGCCTGGCCGTCCCAGTCCTGGTGGACTGTCTCGGCCAATGCCTGTACCCGTCCAGCCATGGAACCCGGGAAACGGTGGACAGCCGGAGTCTGCTTGAAGACATCCACAAAGCCGGCAGGGTCGAAGGCCGCTATGGCGCCGGGCTCCAGCGACCCAATGCGTGAGCGGATCTTCTCAGGCCCTGCGAAGGCGGATTCCATGGTCACTTGTTGATCGAGCAGCATGCCGGTCAGCAGCGCGAAGGCGTCGTCACTGAGGAGTTGGTCGGCAGCAGCATCTCCTGTGATGTGCAATTCCATGGGCTTATCCTCCCACCTGTGCGCGGCCATCTCCTAGGGGGCGGGCAGCCGGCCGACCAGGAGGATCTCGACTCCCCTCAGGGGGCTTACGGCCGCTTCGTCACGGAGCACCGGTTCGCGTGGCTGGTCACCCGCCAGCGGAATGTACGACGGCGGGTGGTTGGCTTTGTGGGTTGGGGTGTGGCTGTGTGCCGCGGGAGTTGGGGGTGTTCGTGGGGATTTCATGTGGGTTTCATGTGTGTCCTGTTGTGTTGGGTGGGGGTTGTTTGGGGGGTGGATTTGCGTTGGGGGTTGGGGGCGTGTATTGTTTTCTGAGTCGCCGGGAGCGAAACGGAAAGCCGGAAGGTGTGTACGGTTCGGTTGGCGGCCAATAATAATCCTTCTTTTCCAATGGCCCATTGTGGTGTGCTGCTTTGTGTGGTGTGCTGGTGGGTGATGTTTTGAGGGGTCTGTTGTTTGAGAACTCAATAGTGTGCCAAGTTTGTTGATACCGATTGTTTTATTGATTGGTTGAAATTTTTGCCGGATTATCATGCACCCCCGTGTGTGGTGGTTTGGTTTTCAGCTGGTTTCGAATTTTTGCAGCTGCTTCTTGCCGTGATTTCCGGTGGGGGTGGTTGTGTTTCGTT
>NZ_JBIRZS010000052.1:0-1666 GCF_044391085.1 Paenarthrobacter sp. NPDC018779
CGGGCGGTCGCGATGAGTTCCGGGGCCAGGGCGCGGGCGTGGGGCATTTTCAGCTGTCGCATCAGTGCTTCGAGGTCTGCGGGCAGGGGCGGGGCGACGGTGGTGACGGGGCTCATCGGTTCGGCTCCTTCGCGGCTGCGGGTTCAGTGCCGAGGCCGGCCCAGGCGCTGGTGCCTTGGGTCAGGGACCTGGTTTCGTCCGCGGCGTGGGTGGTGGTGCGGCGGATGTTCGCGTTCAGGATCGATGGCAGGTCGCCGTGGGCGAAGCGGCCGTGGAGGGCGGCGTCGCCCAGTGCCCGGTCGACCGTCTCGGTGCCAGCGATTTTGGCCAGGGTCACGGCCTCGGCCATTTTCACGTTCATCCTGCCCGTTCCTGCGGCAGCGGCCTCGATGAGCCAGGTTCTGGCGCCCTCGCCGATGGCCAGGAATTCGGCTTCACCGGCGGTGCGTGCTTTCACGGCGTAGTCGCCCGGGATCCTGGTCCTGGTTCCGGGGAAGTGTTCATCGATGACCGCGGGGCTGCCGGGCCTGGCCCGGTGATGGCGGGCAACCTCGACCGGACCGGCGGGACCATGGTGGACGATGATGACCTGCGCCTCGGGCCCGGTGCCGTGGGAGCGGACGAATACCCGTGCCCCGAGCAGGTGAGCCGGGACGGAGTACTGGGCACTCTCGAAGGTCACCATCGGGGTGTTCTCCGGGACGGTCCGGGCCAGCCCGAACGCGACCGTGTGGGCGGTGTCCGGGATCCGGTGCAGCCGGGGCTGTTCCTCGGCCAGAACGATAGCCGGTTTGCGGCGGGTGGCCCGGTGTTCGCGGTGGTTGATCTCGTCCATGAAGGCCTGGCAGGCAGCTTCGAGCTCGGCGAAGGAGGCATACTCGGCCCGGAGGTTGGTCTCCTTGGGGACGAGGTCTGCCTTGGCCAGTTTCACGGACGCTTCGACGCCGCCCTTGGTGGCGGGGTCCGCCGGCTGGCAGGTCAGCACGGTGACCCCGTAGTGGCGGGCGAAGTCCAGAGTTTGCTGGTTCCGTACCGGAACGCCGGCGACGTGGGCGGTGGTCACGGTCTTCTCGTTATCGGTCAGGACGTAGGTCGGTGCCCCGTCCAGGATACGGAAGCACTGGTCCAGGGCTGCGAACACGCTCGGCGCGGTCCGGTCCCGTAACGGGATGACGATCCGGAACCTGGAGAACGCCAGCCAGGCCACGAACAGGATGGTCTTCACCCCGCCGATGCGGGGTCCGTCGCCGAAGTCGTACTGCAGCCACATCCCGGGCTCGGTGATCCACGGCCGGTGGACGCGGGTGTGGCCCAGCCGCCAAGCGGCCTTGACTTGGGCGATTGCCCGGCGGGTGGACCGCTCCGACCCTGTATAACCCAAGGCCAGCAGCTTTTCGTGGGCTTTATCGGCGCGGATCCGGCCCTTGGACGCCTCGATCCATTCCTCGATCTTGGGCAGGAACGCGTCGGTGACACGATCGCGGGGTGCGGGCTCTGCGATTGGACGGCCGGCGTCCCGCGCCGCGACGTGCCTGGCAACAGTGTGGTGCGAGCAACCGGTGAGCTCGGCCGTGGCGCGCAACGATCCTGTCAGATCGTAGGCAGCAAGAATTTCCATGATTTCTCCGTCATGCTTCATACAGGGCCTCTTCCTGGGACGACATTT
>NZ_JBIRZS010000053.1:0-1467 GCF_044391085.1 Paenarthrobacter sp. NPDC018779
GGGGGTGTCAGATGGTTTGTGTAGGAGTTCCGGTCCCTGGTTGATTGGAGAAAACTGTGACCATGACTGGTTCTAGTGAAGAGCTCAGCGCGGAGCTTGCCGCGAAGGTCGCTGCTGCCGGGGGGATGGAGCAGCTGCGCGAGTCCGGTGCGTTTGATGAGCTAATGGAACAAATCGATTCGGCTGAACTGCAGATTGATGGCAAGAACGGTTTCCTGAACCAGATGATCAAGGCCGTTCTGGAGCGTGGACTGAAGTCCGAACTTTCCGGTCATCTCGGCTATGAAAAGGGAGATCCCGCGGCACGTTTGCTGCCCAACTCACGCAATGGGTTCTACCCGAAAACGCTGGCCAGTCAGGCCGGCGATGTTGACTTGGCCATCCCGCGGGACCGGAATGGTTCGTTCGTTCCGCGGCTCGTGCCCAAGGGTGCCCGACGCACGGGTGGCTTGGACGAAATGATTATCAGTCTTTATGCCGGTGGCATGACGGTCAGAGACATCCAGCATCATCTGGAATCAACGATTGGAACCGAGCTTTCGCACGAAACGATCTCCAAGATCACCGATGACGTTCTGGATGAGGTGATGATCTGGCAACGCCGGCCGCTGGATCCGATGTACCCGATTCTCTATTTGGATGCGATCGTGGTCAAAGTCCGCGACGGGGCGCAAGTACGGAACAAAGCTGCGCACATTGCCGTGGGCGTCGATATGGACGGCATCAAGCACGTACTGGGTATCTGGGTCGAGGCCACCGAAGGGGCCAAGTTCTGGGCCGGGGTCTGCGCGGAACTTGCCAACCGAGGAGTCCGGGACGTACTCATTGTCTGCTGTGACGGCTTGACGGGCTTTCCCGAAGCCATCGCCGCGACGTGGCCCCTGGCCACGGTCCAGACCTGTGTAGTCCATCTGATCAGGGCGTCGATGCGGTTCATTGGCTACAACGACAGGAAACGGGTCGCAGCCGCACTCCGGCCGATCTACACGGCCTCCTCAGCTGAAGCCGCGCAAACGGAACTGGAGGCGTTCGCGTCTTCCGAGCTGGGCAAAAAGTACCGTGCGACGGTCAATACCTGGCGCAACAGCTGGGAAAAGTTCGTTCCCTTCCTCGCTTTCGCGCCGCCGCTGCGCCGGGTGATCTACACCACCAACGCCATTGAATCGCTGAACTACCAGCTCCGGAAAATCATCAAAAACCGCGGCCATTTCCCGAACGACACCGCCGCGGTCAAACTGCTCTGGCTGGCCATCTGCAACATCGAAGACAAACGAGCCAGCGAACGCGCGAAGATCCACGGACAAGCCCGCGAGAACAAAAGCAAAACCGTCCACACACTCATCGAAGGTGCCCAAAGCCAAGGCTGGAACGAAGCACTAGGCATCCTCGCCATCACATACCCCGAACGCATCGAACCCTACTTGGGCTGAACCCAGACCCCTCATACACAAAAGTATTGACAAGCTC
>NZ_JBIRZS010000054.1:0-1315 GCF_044391085.1 Paenarthrobacter sp. NPDC018779
GTGGGCAGATCTCATGGCCACCGGTGGGCAGTTTTACTGGCCGTCAGTGGGCATTTTCGTGGCCGCCTATGGGCAGTTTTTCATGGCCGCTAACATGCCAGAATGACGTGTGGGCTCCACACCGCTCGAGGACGCCAAAGCAGGCGATGAAGTAGCTTTCGCTGCCCTCGTCCAGCCATATCGTCGTGAACTCCATGTGCACTGCTACAGGATCACAGGATCCCTGGACGATGCAGACGACGTGCTTCAGGAGGTGCTGCTCGCGGCTTGGAGCGGACTTCGCAGTTTTCGTGGGAGATCGTCGGTCCGCACGTGGCTCTACCGGATCGCTACAACTCGTTCGCTCAACGCCGTACGCGATCGCCGTCGCAGGCCACATGATCAGCCGACGCCTCCATTTGAGCCGCCGATGCCGACTGACACTTTCGATGTGCCGCATCTGCAGCCGTATCCTGATGCGCTGCTGTCCGAACTGGACCCATCTGCCCGTGCCATTGCGCTGGAAAGCATAGAACTCGCTTTTGTTTCTGCTCTCCAACACCTGCCGCCGCGCCAGGCCGCGGCGCTGGTTTTATGTGAAGTCCTGGATTTCCCCATATCGGAGGCTGCGGACATGCTCGGTACAAGTTCGACGGCGGTTAAAGGGCTGCTTCAGCGTGCACGGGCGGCGACACCAATGCCAGAACCCGTGTCCAGTTCAGCCGACCGGGACCCCGTAGTGCGCCGGTTCGCCGACGCTTTTGCCCGGGACGATGTCGATGCCATGGTGGCGCTGCTGACCGACGAGAGCTGGCTTGCCATGCCACCGGCCATGCACCGCTACGTGGGCCGAACCGCCGTCGGCAACTTCTTGAGGGCCAGCGCGGCCGGCCGCCCCGGTGGCAGCTACGTGCTGGCAAGGACGCAGGCCGGCCGCCGTCCTGCTTTCGTTTGCTATTTGCAGGGGCGGGCGCGTGGCCTGCTGGTGATTGAGCCCGACACGAGTGGCGAGAAGGTCGCTTCACTGGTTCGGTTTCTCGACGACGGACTGCACAGAGCATTTGGGATGCCGGACCACCTGGCGTAGCCGCCGTGGCTGGTCACCCGCCAGCGGAATGTACGACGGCGGGTGGTTGGCTTTGTGGGTTGGGGTGTGGTGGTGTGCCGCGGGAGTTGGGGGTGTTCGTGGGGTCTTCATGTGGGTTTCATGTGTGTGCTGTTGTGTTGGGTGGGGGTTGTTTGGGGGTGGATTTGCGTTGGGGGTTGGGGGCGTGTATTGTTTTCTGAGTCGCCGGGAGCGAAACGGAAAGCCGGAAGGTGTGTACGGTTCGGTTGG
>NZ_JBIRZS010000055.1:0-1311 GCF_044391085.1 Paenarthrobacter sp. NPDC018779
GGCGTGGTTGAGGGTGTTGGCGGCGGTTGCGGGTTATGCCCGTTTTCATGGAGCTAACGATGGCCCAGCGGCAAGCTGTGACGAAGAAGAAGGCCCTCGCCTACCAGAGCGCTGATCGTGCAGGGAAGTCCCGGATCCTGGACGAGCTTGTCGATCTGACCGGGTGGCACCGCGACTATGCCAGAGCTGCTCTGAGGGACGCGCTGGTGCTGAAAATCGTCAGACCGAGGCCGGGCAGGACCCCGATTTACGGGCCGGACCTGCTGCCAGGGCTGATCAAATGCTGGGCCGTGCTGCGCGCCCCTGCCGGCAGGCTGCTGGCCCCGATGCTGCCGGTCCTCGTGCCCTTGCTGCGCCGCGACAAGGAGCTTGTCATCACCGACGCCCAGGCGGATCTGCTGATGCGCATGAGCGCGGCAACGATCGACCGCAAGCTCGCCGGGGAACGGTCGAAACTGCTCCCGCGGGGACGGTCACATACCAAGCCCGGCACGCTGCTGAAGACCCAGATCCCGGTCCGCACCTGGGCCGAATGGGACGACGCGGTCCCGGGATTTGTGGAGATCGATCTGGTCGGCCACGAGGGAGGCAACAGCTTCGGTGAGTTCTGCTTCACGCTGACCGTGACCGACATCTGCACCGGGTGGACGGTGAACCGGTCGGTGCGGAACAAGGCCGCGAAATGGGTCTTTGAAGCCCTGGAACACGTCACCGCAGTGTTCCCGTTCCCCATCATCGGCATTGATTCGGACAACGGCTCGGAGTTCATCAACGAGCACCTGCTGGCCTACTGCCACGCGCACCAGATCACCTTCACCCGATCCCGGCCCGGCAACAAAAACGACGGCGCCCATGTGGAGCAGAAGAACTGGGCCAGGGTCCGCGAACTGGTCGGCTACCTGCGCTATGACACACCAACGGAGCTGGAGAAACTCAACGAGATCTGGGAGCTGGACCGTGTCTTCACCAACTATCTGCTGCCACAGCAAAAGCTCATCGAAAAACACAGGCACGGCGCCAAAGTCACCAAGAAGCACGATGCGCCGGCCACACCCCACCAGCGCGCGATCCGGCACGAACTGATGCACAAGCGCCCGGTCATCCAGATGAATGCCGCGTTCAAAGCCATCAAACCCGGGGCCCTCTCGCGCCAGATCCTCGCACTCACAGCCGAGTTGGAAACACTGGCTCTGGCAAAGAAACCCGCGCCCCTCAAACCGGTCAACAGGGCCTGGAAGTACTAACCTCCCGGAGCTTTTTCAATGAGGCAACGAATCAGTCTTCCCGGAGGTATTGCAATGAGGCAACAGG
>NZ_JBIRZS010000056.1:0-1247 GCF_044391085.1 Paenarthrobacter sp. NPDC018779
TGGGGTTAGCCTCTGTTGGTGGACACCTGAAGTAGCGGGATCGTGGGATTCTGCGGGAAGGTGTTCTTGTGAGCACGACACGACGTAAATTCACTCCGGAGTATCGGCGGGAGGCTGCACGACTCGTTATTGATACCGGCAGGCCGGTGGCGCCAGTGGCCAGGGAACTCGGGCTCGGGGAGCAGATGTTGGGTCGGTGGGTGGCGCAGGAACGGGCTCGTCTGGCGGCTCCGGAAGAGGTCGCGGCGGCCGAGACGGAGAAGTCAGAGTTGGAGCGGTTGCGCCGGGAAAACGCGCAGCTGCGGATGGATAACGAGTTTCTGGGAAAAGCCGCAGCCTTCTTCGCCTCCAAGCAGCAGAATCGGAATGCTTCGAACTGATGGAGGCCGAGAAGGCTCATTACCCAATCCTGCGGATGGCCAGACTGCTGGGTGTGTCACGATCGGGGTTTTACGCTTGGCGGCGGAGGACCTCCGTGAGGTCACTGCGGGCGGTGGTCCGGGCTGAACTGGATGCACAGGTTAGGCGGGTTCATCAGGATTCGACCGGGGTCTATGGGGCGCCGCGGGTGCGGGCAGCGTTGGCCAGGACGGGGACCGGTGTTGACCGGAAGACCGTCGCGGCCTCGATGCGTCGGCAGGGCCTGGAAGGGATCTCGCCGCGCCGGTTCCGGCCCGTGGCCCCGCTCGGTGAGGGGCGGGTTCATTCGCTTCCGGATCTGGTGGCCAGGAAATGGGACACCGGTGTGCTGGACGCGGTCTGGATCTCGGATATCACTTATCTTCGTACCGGTGAGGGCTGGGTGTACTTGTGCGCCGTCCGGGACGGTTGCTCGCGGCGGGTGATCGGTTGGGCAATGGACTCTACCCAGTCCAGCGCCCTGGTCGAACGGGCCCTGCGCATGGCGTACGTCCTGCGTGGCGGTGGCCCGGCCGGTGTCGTCTTCCACGCCGATCGGGGTACCCAGTACACCTCGACCCAACTCAACGATGTCTGCTCACGGCTCGGCATCCGCCAGTCCGTTGGCAGGACGGGCGTGTGTTGGGACAACGCGATGCAGGAATCGTTCTGGTCCACCCTGAAAGCGGAGTTCTACGACCGGCGCCGCTGGGCAACCAGACAGGACGCCATCCGGGCCACCGGCCGCTGGATCGAGGAGTTCTATAACCGCACCCGGCTCCATTCAGCACTGGGCTATAACACCCCCGTGGAGCACGAACTGCTGCTCACCACGGACCAACCTCAGC
>NZ_JBIRZS010000057.1:0-1045 GCF_044391085.1 Paenarthrobacter sp. NPDC018779
ACCGCCTCGTCCCGGTCGTCCCGGACGAATCACGCACCTTCGGCATGGACGCGTTCTTCCCCACCGCGAAAATCTACAACCCCAAAGGCCAGAACTACCTCTCCGTGGACCGCGACCTCGTCCTGGCCTACAAAGAATCCCCCGCCGGCCAACTCATCCACCCCGGCATCAACGAAGCCGGAGCCGTGGCCGCGTTCACCGCCGCCGGAACCTCCTACGCCACCCACGGCGAACCCCTGGTCCCGATCTACGTGTTCTACTCCATGTTCGGCTTCCAACGCACCGGCGATTCCTTCTGGGCCGCCGCGGACCAAATGACCCGCGGCTTCATCATCGGCGCCACCGCAGGACGAACCACCCTCACCGGCGAAGGACTCCAACACGCCGACGGACACTCACCCCTGCTCGCCGCCACCAACCCCGCCGTACGCACCTACGACCCCGCCTACGGCTACGAAATCGGCCACATCATCCGCCACGGCCTCGAAACCATGTACGGCGAAAACAGCACGGACAAAAACGTGATGTACTACCTCACCGTCTACAACGAACCCATCACCCAACCCGCCGAACCCGACAACCTCGACACCACCGGACTCCTCAAAGGCATCTACAAACTCAAAGACGCCCCCCAAGGAGACCCAAACCGGCCCACCGCCCAAATCCTCGCCTCCGGCGTCTCCGTCCCCTGGGCCCTGGACGCCGCCCGCATCCTCAACGAAGACTGGGGCGTCGCCGCGACCGTCTGGTCCGTCACCTCCTGGAACGAACTCCGACGCGACGGACTCGCCGCCGACGAACACACCTTCCTCAACCCCGGCCAAGAACCACCCACCCCCTTCATCACACAACAACTCAACGGCCACCACGGACCCGTCATCGCCGTCTCCGACTACATGAAAGCCATCCCCGACCAAATCCGCCAATACATCCCCAACGACTTCGCCTCCCTCGGAGCAGACGGCTTCGGCTTCTCCGACACCCGCCAAGCCGCACGCCGCTACTTCAAAAACGACACCCACTCCATCGTCACCAAAACCCTGCA